>JADFRQ010000055.1 GCA_022561215.1 Chloroflexota bacterium
GAGACACGCTTGCTCTTAGGCTCTTTAGAAGATGGAAAACGCACAGAGGCTGCCATCACCATCAGCGCTCAGGCAAACCGAGTGCCAGTGTTGGATGGTCATACCGCTTGCCTTTCGTTGGGTTTTGAAAACGCGCCGAGTGTGGATGAGGCCGTTGCGGCTATGGAAAATTTCAAATCCCCTGAACATTTGCGCGGTCTACCTAGCACGCCCGATCGTCCTATATCTGTGAGATTCGAACCTGATCGTCCGCAGCCGCGTCGCGATCGCGATACTCAGAAAGGCATGATTGTGACTGTTGGGCGAGTGAGAGAGTGCCCGATCCTGGATATTCGGCTGGTGAGCGTGTCGCATAATACGCTGCGCGGTGCGGCGAGCGGATCGCTGCTCAACGCAGAATTGCTTGTCGCACAAGGCTATCTTGAGGGCAGGTAGGATCCCGCCATTCGCAGAGGAAAAGAATAGTGCTCGCTACTTTTAAAACTGAGAGAAAAACCCAAATTTTGTTGAGGCGCGTATTTACACCGGCGCCAATTTCCGAATGGGGAAAAAACTTTCCCATTGATGGAAACCAATGCCTATGCTAAAATCCCACATCATGAGTTTGCAATTACTGTCTTGCACCCATCATCATCACGCTCAATTAACCGGCCACCCAACCGGGCAAGACCGCTTTAAGGAGTTCTGCACCTAGATCGAATAAAACCGCAGCGATTTTTGAAGCACTTCCCGATAGGGAAGTGCTTTTTCATTTAGGAGATTGATTCGAAATGGATAGAAGCATCAGAATTGCACTACCCAGCAAGGGCCTACTGGCCGAAGGCAGCAAGAAACTTCTGGCGGATGTGGGTTTGAGCGTTTACAGCCCCAATCCCAGACAATACATCGCACTTATTCCTTCGCTGCCCGGTATAGAGGTGATCTTCCAACGACCAAGTGATATTGTGATCAGCGTGCGTGATGGAAGCGTGGATTTTGGGATCACAGGAAGGGATGTATTTCTGGAAAAGGATGATTCCAATGGTCGCATCCTTGAGCTGCATAGCCGGCTGGGGTTTGGAAAATGCTCATTAAATGTGATCGTGCCCGATGCCTGGGCGGAGATAAATGCGGTTGATGATCTTGTCAAACTTCAAGGCGATCTAGGCCGGGCGCTGAAGATTGCCACAAAATTTCCCAGACTCACAACTGATTATTTTCAAGAATATGCCGAATTGGAAATCAAGGTTATTCGCGCTGAGGGCACAATAGAGATCGCACCAACGGTGGGATATGCCGATCTGGTGGTTGATTTGGTGTCGACGGGAACTACGCTGCGAGACAATCGGCTCAAAATATTGGATGGTGGCAAGATTATCGATTCCCAAGCGTGCCTTATCTCCAATAAAAATCGCCTGCAAGTGCACGAAGAAACTCTTGAAGTTGCCACCCACCTGCTTGAACTTATTGGAGCCTATCTAACCGCGACTGAAAATCTGGCAGTTTTTGCCAATATTCGCGGAGAATCACCGGAGGTCATCGCTGCGAAGATATTTAAGAAGGATGTCCTGCGTGGTTTGCAGGGACCTACCATCTCCAAAATTCTTAATCATACAGAAGGTAGCTGGTACGCCATACACTTAATTGTGCAGAAGACTGAACTGCAGAAGGCCATACGCCAGATCCGGGAGGTCGGGGGAAGTGGGGTAGTTGTATGTCCCATCAATTACATTTTTGAAGAAGAACCCCTTGAACTTAGCCGTATGCACTCGGCTTTGGAGAAATAGCATGATTGAAATTTTCACTGTTGAGCAGGCGCAACAAACCATCCTCACCAGAAAGCCCTTTGGTCGGGAGGATTATGCTCCCAAAATCCTGGAACGAACGGCTGCCATATTCGGCGAGGGAGTCTCGCCGCAGCAAGCTGTCAAACAGATTATCACAACGATCGAAAACGAAGGTGATCCTGCAGTACGGAAATGGTCGGCCTTATTGGACGGTTTTGAAGGGAAGGAATTTGCAGTCCCCCAAGCTGAAATTGAGCAAGCCTATGCAGATGTCCCCATCGACGTTAAGAATGTACTTAACGAATCTGCTCGACGGATTAGAAAATTCCATGAGAAACAACCCATTTCCAGCTGGATATCTGGAGAGATGGGGGGGCAGATGGGGCAGCGTTTTACACCAATTAATCGGGTGGGAGTCTATGTCCCGGGGGGCACAGCCCCACTTCCTTCCTCGTTATTAATGAGCGTGATTCCGGCGCAAGTTGCAGGGGTTAGTGATCTCATCGTGTGTACTCCCCCTGTAGCTGATCCCTTGATCCTTGCGGCGGCAAAGGTGTGTGAGGTCAGCGATGTATTCCAAATTGGCGGCGCGCAAGCGATAGCAGCGATGGCATTTGGCACCAATTCTGTTCCCAGGGTGGATAAAGTCGTGGGGGCAGGGAATTTATTTGTCACACTGGCCAAACAACAGCTTTATGGTGTCATCGGTTTGGACGGACTGGCTGGACCAACGGAAACGATGCTGATCGCCGATAGCAGCGCAAACCCAATATGGGTCGCTGCGGATCTTTTGGCACAAGCTGAGCACGATGTGCAGGCAAGCGTAATTTTGCTGACTCCGGATAAAGGATTTGCGCGCAAAGTCCGTTGTGCGCTTACCGAGCAAATCCAGGGCCTTTCCCGAAAGAAGATCATTATGCAATCGATAAGCAACAATGGCGGTATCGTTATCACTGACTCGATGGAACAGGCGGTTGAATTGGCAAACGAATATGCAGCGGAGCATCTATGTTTATCGGTGGCCGATCCGCAATTCTGGATGGATAAGATCACGAATGCTGGCGGCATTTTCCTGGGAGTCCATTCGTATGAAGTGCTGGGAGATTACGTTGCTGGTCCTAGCCATGTCATGCCCACCAATGGAACCGCGCGATTCGCGTCCCCATTAAGTGTTCTCGATTTCGTTAAGATCTCCACGGTGATAGACATTGATCTTGAAACGAGGAAGGATTTAAGCCCTATCGCCGCAGAATTTGCACGTATCGAGGGGCTCACGGCGCATGCCGCCGCGGCAAGGCTCAGAATGGAGGACCCGAGTGAGCTTTGAAATTGATGCTTACCTGCGTCCCCATATCCTGAAAATGCCAGCCTATGAGCCGATATTGCCCTACGATGTAGTCTCGCAGGAATTGAATATTCCAATGGAAGGGATTGTGAAACTGGATGCTAACGAAAACCCCTACGGTCCTCTTCCAGAGGTGCCAGAACGTTTGGCCGCCCTTGGTAATCTGCACATCTATCCGGATCCTGAGAGCAGACGGGTTCGGGATATGTTGGCTGACTATCATCAGATTTCCACAGATAATATCGTCATCGGGGCGGGTGCGGATGAATTAATTGATCTTATCATGCGGTTGGTGATCGATCCTGGAGACGTTCTTATCAACTGTCCGCCTACATTTGGAATGTATGCCTTCGATGGAACCTTGAATAATGCCAGAGTATTGAATGTGCCGCGATTATTAAATTATTCGCTAGAACTCGATGGCATCGCACAAGCCGTGATAGATTTCAGACCCAAACTCATTTATCTGGCGACTCCAAACAACCCCGACGGGAGTTTGCTCTCGCGCGAAACTATTGAAGCGTTGTTGGCTTTGCCCCTGCTGGTCGTGTTGGATGAGGCTTATATTAATTTCAGTAAGCAACCCGAGGGATGGATTCAAGAAGTTGAAAACTATCAGAACCTGATCGTCCTGCGAACCTTTAGCAAGTGGGCCGGGCTGGCGGGTTTGCGAATTGGATATGGTGTTTTTCCCACAAATTTTGTACCCAGGCTGATGGCCGCAAAACAGCCCTACAATATTTCGGTCGTCGCCGAAGAAGCGGCCTGCACCACGCTAAGGACAATCCATAAGGTAGATCGTATGACCGAGCTTATTATTGCTGAAAGGGGCCGTCTCCAGGATCGATTGCAAGCAATTAGCTGGCTTGAGCCCTATCCATCCCAGGCAAACTTCATTCTTTGTCGAGTTCTGGATCGTGATGCAGCCACTGTGAAAATGAAATTGAGGGAGCAAGGAATCCTGATTAGACATTTCAACACACCAGGTTTGACTGACCATATACGTGTAAGTATTGGGAAACCGGGTGATAGCGACAGGCTGATATCCGCCCTTATAAAAATGGAGTGAAGAATGAGAGAAGCTGAGATTGAACGAGTAACGTCGGAGACAGAGGTAAAAGTCCGCCTAAACCTGGATGGTTCCGGAGATGCAAAGGTAAGCAGCGGAATTGGTTTTTTCGACCATATGTTGACTCAGGTCGCGGTACACGGGATGTTTGACTTGCGTGTAAAAGTTAGCGGTGACTTAGCCATCGATCCCCATCACACGATTGAAGACAGCGGCCTGGCGCTTGGTGAGGCATTCAGCCAGGCGCTTGGTGATCGGCGAGGCATTGTGCGCATGGCATCCATTTTCGTTGCGATGGATGATGCATTGGTTCAGGTTGTCCTCGATTTTTCCGGCCGTCCTTACACCGTGATGCAAACACAGTGGGCATATGCAGAGGTCGCAGGGATAGCGACTTCGCTGATCGAACATTTCTTTGAATCCTTCGCTAGCAGCGCCCGATGCAACCTTCACGCGCGTGTCCTCTACGGACGCGATAATCACCACATCTGCGAAGCAATGTTCAAAGCTTTTGGGCGAGCCCTTGATGCTGCCACCCAGATCGATCAGCGCAGGCCCGAGGAAATTCCTAGCTCTAAGGGTGTGCTGAGATGATCGCGGTGATTGATTATGGGGCTGGAAATTTGCACTCGGTTCAGAAAGCCGTGGAACATGTTGGTGGAAATAGTGTGGTGACAAATGATGCCCGTGTGATTCTGAGAGCCGAGAAGGTGATCCTCCCCGGTGTGGGCGCTTTCAAGGACGGGATGCAGGGTTTGCGTGAGCGCGAACTTATTGAGGTGATCAAGGAAGCTGTAGAATCCGGAAAACACCTACTGGGAATTTGCCTGGGCATGCAATTGCTCTTCGATGAAAGCGACGAACAAGGTTGGACGCGCGGATTAGGCCTACTTCCTGGGAAGGTGATTCCATTCCAGAAGCCCGGAATAAAAATTCCTCAGATTGGTTGGAACCAGCTGACACTCGAAAAGTCATCCCCAATTTTAACTGGAATCGAGACCGGTGAATATGCATATTTCAATCACAGCTACTACTGCGATCTTGAAGGTAGGGATCCTTTGATCGCGTCGACGGATTACGGCGTGACATTTGCTTCGGTTGTGGGCCATGAAAATGTATTCGGTGTGCAATTTCATCCTGAAAAGAGCCAACGTGTAGGTCAGATCATCCTAAAGAATTTTGTGGAGCTTGCTTATGCATAAATTTATGCTCTTTCCTGCCATCGATCTGCGGGCGGGGAAGGTCGTGCGCCTTAAACAGGGCAAAAGTGATCAACAAACTACCTATGAAAGTGATCCGGAAATGGTCGCCCGTAGATGGGGAGATGAAGGAGCAATATGGCTGCATGTGGTTAACCTCGACGCTGCATTTGGAGAAGAAACACAAACTAATTTGGACGCTCTCGGGCATATTTTAAAAGCCTGTAAAGACCGCGTCAAAATTCAGTATGGTGGGGGCCTTCGTACTTTAGAAGCTGTTGAGAAGGCGCTGGATCTGGGGATAACAAGAGCAGTTTTAGGGACAATGGCGCTTGAGGATCCTACATTCGGGCAGGATGCGATCCAATCCTTTGGGACTGACAAAATTGCTTTTGCCCTTGATGCTTTCAAGGGAGAGTTGATGAGCCGTGGGTGGCGAGAGAGTAGCGGGTTGTCTTTGATGTCCTATGCACACTCGCTGGCACGCATTGGGGCAAGCACCTTAATCTACACCAACACCCAGAAGGATGGAATGCAGACCGGTGTGGATTGGAAAAAAGCAAAACAGTTGGCCGAGGAAACGGGGCTGCGCGTGATTGCATCGGGTGGCGTGGGGTCCCTAGAGGATATCAAGAGAGTTAAATCCGCCGGATTGGAAGGCGTGATCGTCGGACGGGCCTTGTACGAAAAGAAATTCGGTTTCCAGGAGGCGCTGACATGTTAGCCAGGAGGATCATTCCTTGTCTGGACGTAAAGGACGGTCGCGTCGTCAAAGGAATCAATTTCGTCAATCTGCGTGACGCCGGTGACCCTGTGGAGCAATCCAAGGTTTATGATCGCATGGGTGCGGATGAGCTGGTCTTCCTGGATATTTCAGCTACACCCGAAGGACACAAGACGACGTTGGAAGTCGTGTCTTTAGTGGCGGAACAGGTCTTCCTTCCCTTAACCGTAGGGGGAGGCATTCGCAACGTGGAGGATATGCGCCGGGCTCTATTGGCGGGTGCAGATAAAATAAGTATCAACACTGCCGCGGTGAAAAATCCGGAATTGCTGACAAAGGGGGCAAAACGCTTCGGAAACCAGTGTATTGTTTTGGCGATCGATGCCAAGCGAAAAGCGAATGGCCGTTGGGAAGTTTACACCCACGGCGGCCGCACTCCCACTGGTAAGGATGCTGTTGAATGGGCCAGACAAGGCGTGCAGCGAGGCGCCGGTGAATTGCTCGTGACCAGCATGGATCGTGATGGGACGGGAAATGGTTATGATCTTGATCTGGTCCAGGCCATCACTGCCGCGGTTACAGTGCCCGTGATCGCAAGCGGAGGGGCGGGGACCGTCCGCCATTTCTTGGAGGTTTTTGAACAAGCCGGGGCGGATGCGGCCTTAGCCGCCACCTTGTTTCATGACCGAATTCTTACCATACCCGACTTGAAACAATTTCTATTTGAAAATCAAATCCCGGTTCGGATACTGGATAAGGAGAATCGCGTTGATTGACTTGAAATTTGATTCACAGGGATTGTTGACGGCGGTGGTGCAGGATGCAAACACAAAACAAGTATTGATGCTGGCAATGATGAATGCCGAGGCTGTTGAACGGACGCAGGAAACCAGGCAAGCGCATTTCTGGTCACGCAGCAGAAAATGTTTGTGGTTGAAAGGAGAAACCTCCGGAAACCGCATGGATGTTCAGGATATTAGGATCGATTGTGATGGCGATGCGATCCTGCTGCTGGTGGAGCCTCGAGGCCCGGCATGTCATACCGGGGAGACCAGCTGTTTCTATACAGAAATGGAGTGAATATGATCCTGGAATTGTACGAGATTATTAGGGAGAGAAAAGCGAAACCCGAATCAGGATCGTATACCAACTCGCTCTTTGAAGCAGGAGGAGAGCGGATCATTCAAAAAGTTGGTGAGGAAGCCATCGAACTCATATTGGCGGCCGCCAGCCAAGGGGATCGGCGCTTGATCGAAGAATCAGCCGACCTGATATATCACTTATGGGTGCTTCTGGCTTATCGAGACATTCCCTTGGAGGCGATTGAAAATGAATTGGAACGACGCCATGCTTAAGGAGAGCGAACTTGCAAATTTTGATATTCGATATGGACGGGGTACTCCTGGAGCCTAATGGTTATCATCGCGCGTTGCAGGAAACAGTACGCCTGACGAGTCTTGCACTTGGATTTGAAGCCTTCACATTACTGCCAGAAGATATTGCCCGGTTTGAATCGATTGGCATCAGCAACGAATGGCATTCCAGCGCCTTTTGCATGGCATTGATGGTGATCGAGGCGCTTAAGCATGATCTCCAGTTTAACGTGGGAATACAATTGGAAATCCCCGAAATTGTTCCACGACCCCTCTGCCTCCATTTGGGTAGAAGATTGAGTTTAATAGGTGGTCGAATCATCCAGCAACCTGCAATCAGGCGTGTTGTTGATGCAATCGACAGGATCGCCAGAATTGAAGGAGTTGATCCAGATTTGGCAATTTCTATCGTTGAGACAAGTGACTCTATCGAACATTCCCTGACATTCAATGTGTTCCAGGAACTTGTCTTGGGGTCGGTAATGTACGAGCAAACCTATGACAAAAAATCGCAATTGAATCGAGAAAGTTATTTGAAGATGTATGACCTTGCTTTATTGGGGAGTGAGACAAGAGCAGCTTTGCTCTCCTGGCTGGAAGACCCGATGCATTGCGCGGCGATCATGACCAATCGACCATCAAACAGCTTATTTCGCATGCATGCAACATCCGAAGCGGAACTAGGCGCATCTTTAGTGGGTTTGGACCAGGTACCCCTCATTGGTTTTGGAGAAATGAGTTGGCTGGCAGGGAAGAAAAATGTGGATGTGGCGACACTTTTAAAACCCGGCGCACAGCATGCCCTGGCAGCGATCCTCGCGGCTTCTGGATTAGCCATTGAAGAAAGCCTGCATCGGGCCCACAGCGTAATTTCAGAGGAGGGTGACCTGGATTTCGAGATCCTGGATAGAAGCTCAATATACGTTTTCGAGGACACCCCGGCAGGAATCCTGGCGGTTGAGAATGCGGCAACGATGTTAAAATCCGCAGGCATCAGGATCGAGGTTGAAAAAATAGGTATTTCGCATAGCCATACAAAACGAAAGGCACTCGATCAGATCGGAGCAAAAGTGCAGGCTTCGGTCGATGAGGCATTGGATTCAGCAATTTTAATCAACGATCCTTGATCTCTTGCCGGCCACGGTGACTCTTAGCAGAGTTTTTACATGCAGTCCAGTCTCATCCATCACGCGCCGCACACCGGAATAATCCACTTTTTCGGCTACGCAAATAATATCCACTATTTCGGCAGGTACGGAGTGAATCGCCTTAATCAGAGCCAAGAGAGTGCCGCCGGTGCTGATCATGTCATCGACAATGATCACCTGATCTCCTTCACTCACCCCATTGAGGTACAGATTTCCGCTGGCATACTCCATTTCGAATGCAACAGGCACCTGCCCAGCTAATCCGGAAGGATACCAGCGCGCCATACCGAACGGCAATCCGGTTTTTAATGAGGTTGAAGCGACGAGAATCGCCCCTTTATCTTCTTCTCCAACGATTTTGTTGGCCGCCTCAAAGTCACCCACCTCAACGAGCCAATCTGTGGAATCTTGTAGGAGTTGGGCGCTGGTTGCCGGAATTTGTTCTGTGAGCGGATTGATCAAGAAATTTGTTTGATCGCGCTGAACGAGTCGCTTGTCGTCAAAGGCATCAAGTACGCGCTGGAATTTATGGTTCATAAAGGAGCCCCTTTGAAAAAGCGTTTCTTAAATTTTAGAGACGCAGGTGAAGGTATTCCGTCAAATTTTACAATGAAGTGCGAGAGAACTCGAATGAAAAGAAATCTAAAATTAGCGCATATGTGTGCTAGAATGCAAGGCATTATGATGAACAATCGGCATTTCTACGACGGTACCACTATTTCTATGTATAGCCGCAGAATCATTTGGTCGGGATTGCCGTTGTAGGTATTTTAGCGAAACGAAGCGAAAACCTAACCCTCCCGGACCAGGGAGGGTTTTTCGTTCAGACTGGCGACCCAATCCGAATGTTAAGGTTTATCCGCCAAAGCGTTTCGAAATTTAATTGAGCGAGGCTTCGAGAATGAAAAGATTGACGATGAAATTTGGTGGAACCTCAATTGGCAGTGTACATGCATTCCGCCTGGCAGCAGATATCGTCGCTCGTGATAGTAGTCGATGGGATCAAATTGTTGTCGTGGTTTCTGCCATGAGTGGAGTTACCGATGCGCTAGTAGAAGCCGCGAGTACGGCATCCGAAGGGGACGATAAAACCCATCGCCAGATTCACGATCGTCTTGTGGCTAAGTATGGGGAGGTAGTGCGGGAGTTGATTAAGGAGCCAGAAGCACGGAATGAACTTCTTCTTGCACTTAAATCGTTAATGGACAAATTACCTCAATCCTGTTCCGAGCTCAGGCGGTTGGGCCATCGTGATCCGCGAAGGATGGATATTGTGGCCTCCCTTGGGGAGAGGAGTTGTGCGCGTATCTTTGCCGCTCTCTTAGATCAGCAGGGAATAAGCAGTGCGGCGATCGAGGCGACCGAATTAATCGTTACCGACGACCAATTTCAAAACGCGCTTCCAAAGATGGAGCTCACGCAATCCAAAGTGGCAGATCGCTTGGGCCCGCTCCTGGCTTCTGGCGTAATTCCTGTGGTAACGGGTTTCATCGGTGCTACAGAGCAGGGAGAAATCACAACATTGGGGAGGGGAGGCAGCGATTATAGCGCCGCCATCCTGGCAAAATGTCTGGACACAGATGAATTGTGGCTGTGGACGGATGTGAACGGCGTTCTGACTGCCGACCCGCGTATTGTCGATGATGCCCAAGTCAACGAATTCTTGTCCTATCGTGAGGTAGCAGAGCTCGCTTATTTTGGGGCCAAGGTGGTTCATCCGAAAACCATCCAGCCCTTAGCCGAGCGCGAGATTCCAATCTGGGTAAAAAACACATTTGCCTCCGCTGTCCAAGGTACATGCATCAGGAGGCAAACCGATGGCTCAAATGGGACGATCAAAGGTATCACGGCAATACGCGATCTGAGTCTTTTAACAATCGAAGGCCGCGGTATGTTGGGCGTTCCTGGAATTGCCGCGCGGACATTTTCCGCGGTGGCAAGTACTGGTGTAAGTGTATTAATGATTTCCCAGGCATCCTCGGAGCAATCCATTTGTTTTGTTGTGCCCAGCGATACATCATCGCGTGTAATTTCTGCGCTGGAAGAGGAAATGGAGTCGGAGTTATCCAGGGGAGACATTGACAAAATCTGGTCTCTCGACCATGTTGTGATTGTCACTGTTGTTGGTGTTGGAATTAGGGAAACGCCAGGAATTGCGGCGCGTATCTTTGGAGCAATTGGGAAGGCGAATATCAATGCGATTGCTATCGCCCAAGGGTCATCAGAAATCAGCCTTTCCCTCGTCGTTGAAAAGGCCGATGCAAATCATGCCGTCCGCAGCCTTCACGCGGAGTTGATAAATAGCGCACAGCCATAGATTTCTGTGTGCGATCCCGATGCCCCATCGAAATCGGAAGCAGGACTCGAAGGAATTTCAGGTGATCGACCACATGCGTGATGCATGGGCGGAGGCTGGCTTCCATCGCTTGGCAAGACCGGCGCGATGATTTTGCAGCGCGGATGGGATGATAGCTTTCGAGCATTGGGGTGAGAAACAAAGATGAAATGTTGTCAAAGAAGTAACGATCTGCATACCATGGGCATGAGTGAAAATTGCTTCGTTGACGCTCTATTTTAACTCTGGTATAGTCAACGCCGTGCGATTAAAATTGAACGGGCAGGGGCTCCGGGACCGTCCAGGGAATCGCTGGCGTCATTTTCTTAGATGGTTAGAGCCAGGCCTAGGAATCAAACGCTGGCTTCTCCTGGCTATTTTCGGTACCGCGCTAATTGGTCTGGGATTGGCTATTTTTCTTCTTGATATTTATCGGGCCAACCCCGGCTCGCCCTGGCTCGTTCTGCTCAGTTTAAGCGCCTTTCCGCGATGGCTCAGAGCCCTGTTATTTGGAAGTAGCGGGGGTATTCTCCTTGTCGTGAGCTGGATTAAATTGAGTCGTACCCTGCTTGCCCCCTATGTAAAACCAGGAAAACCTGTCGTTGACGCGGTCTCCCGTTACCGTCGTAAGGAAAGAGGGCCGCATATCGTCGCGATTGGCGGGGGAACAGGATTATCGACTTTATTGAGAGGTCTTAAAAAGTATTCGAGCAATATTGTTGCCATTGTGACCATGGCAGATGATGGGGGGTCATCGGGCCGATTGAGAAGGTCTTTGGGCATACCTCCACCCGGCGACTTGCGAAATTGCCTCGCAGCTCTCTCCGATGATGAGGATTTGCTCACCCAGCTATTTCAATACAGGTTCTTGGAGGGAGAACTCGCAGGTCATTCGTTCGGAAATCTATTTATCGCTGCGCTTGCCGGCGCCATGGGAAGTTTTGAGCAGGGTCTAATTGAAGCTGGGCGAGTTTTAGGAGTAAGTGGGCGCGTCCTTCCGGCAACTTTGAGCGATGTCATATTGGTGGCCGAAAAATCCTTTGCGGTGGATTCACAATCCGTCCGCGTAAAGGGAGAAAGCAATATCCCCTCTTTTCCCGGAAGAATTCGCATGCTTCAATTAGAGCCAAATAACCCACCTGCTTATCCAGAAGCGCTTAATGCGCTGCTCAACGCGGATATGGTGATTGTTGGACCGGGAAGCCTGTATACGAGTGTGCTTCCCAATTTGCTGGTTCCCGATATTATTGCCGCCATTAAAAGCAGCCGGGGTTTTAAGGTTTTTGTCTCCAATATTGCCACTCAGACAGGCGAGACGGATGGTTACAATTGCAGGCAGCACTATGAAGCCATTACGCAGCATATTGGGGATGGAATTTTCGATACGGTTGTGGCGAATGATTTCTTTGAGGCCCATCTCGACGAGAAAATAGCGTGGGTTAAGCCTCCGGTGAAAGGGTTTATGACCCCGCTGTATACGACAGACTTGATCGATGAATCGCGGCCCTCTCATCACGATTCAAGAAAATTGAGTGAAGCATTAATTGCTCTGCTTGAAGAGCGCACTGGTCCACTGGATTTGACAGCGCTCGACAATCTGGAGCACATTGAGCGACCGCAATAGTAAACTCATCGCAGAATTAAACAAGGAGTGAAGCATGGCAACGAAAATTGGAATTAATGGGTTTGGGCGGATCGGCCGGCAAATAGTGAAGGTATTTTTCGAAAAATATCCAACTACCATTGAGGTGGTTGCGTTCAACGATCTTGGCGACCTGGATACGATGGCTCATTTATTCAAATATGATTCGAATTATGGCATTTTTGATGGCGAAATTAATGTTGAGAAGAACGGACTGATGATCGACGGCCATTTTATCGAGGCGTTATCTGAGTCTGATCCTGCGGCACTGCCCTGGGCAGAAAAAGGTGTCGAAATTGTGATTGAATCTACCGGACGATTTCGGGCCCGAGACGAGGCGGCAAAACACTTACGGGCAGGTGCAAAAAAAGTGATCATCAGCGCGCCTTCCCCCGATCCAGACTTGACGATCGTTCTGGGGGTGAATGATGAACTGTATGATCCGGCCCTGCATGATGTAATTTCCAATGCCTCCTGCACGACCAACTGTTTGGCGCCAGCGGTCAAAGTAGTTCAAGATAAATTCGGGATTGTGAAGGGTCTCATGACGACCATTCATTCCTACACAAATGGCCAACGCATCCTCGATCTCCCGCATAAGGATTTGCGCCGTGCACGAGCAGCGGCCCTCAATATTATTCCCACGACAACAGGCGCGGCACGTGCTGTTTCCTTGGTTATCCCAGAGTTAAAGGGGAAATTCGATGGCTACGCCTTGAGGGTCCCGACGCCAACGGTGTCCATCGTCGACTTTGTTGTCGAATTAGAACGCGATACGACGACGGAAGAATTACACAATGCTTTCCGCGAAGCGGAAGCAGGACCGATGAAGGGTATTCTCGGATTCTCTGAAGAGCCCCTGGTGAGCATGGATTATAAACAGGATCCCCGATCCAGCATTATCGACGCTCAATTCACTTCCGTTATAGCGAAGAACATGGCGAAAGTCGTGGCATGGTATGACAATGAATGGGGTTATTCTGTGCGCACAGCCGATCTCGCCATGAAAATTGCAGAATCTTTGTAGCGCGTTTCAGGGGATATTGCCTTGCTGCAACCGGCAACCTATTTGAATAAGAGACATCTCATTGATTTCGATGTTGTTAATCAAAGGGTCCTAGTGCGCGTCGATTTTAATGTTCCCTTGAATAATTCTGGTGTCGCCGATGATTCCAGAATTCGAGCTGCGCTCCCCACGATTCGGATGCTTATTGAAAATCAAGCTGCAATCATTCTTTGTTCCCATCTCGGAAGACCAAATGGGAAAAGGGTTTCAGAATTATCCCTAAAACCGATTGCTGCACACTTATCCAAGCTCTTGAACCGTGCGGTGGGATTCGTCAGCGACTGTGTTGGTCCCCAGGCCGAGAGACGGGTTCAAGAGTTGCAGCCCGGGGAAATTTTACTCTTGGAAAACACACGCTTCCATATTGGGGAGAAAGAAAATCACCCTGATTTTGCCAAGCAGCTTGCTTCGCTGGCGGATCTCTTCGTCAATGACGCGTTTGGAGCAGCTCATCGTGCGCACGCCTCCACCGTAGGCGTAACAAAATTTCTTCCCTCCGCGGCGGGATTGCTAATGGAGAAGGAGCTTTCCATTCTAGGCTCCGTTTTTGACCCAAAGGAAAGGCCTTTGGTAGCGATTTTGGGGGGCGCCAAGATCGCAGACAAAATTGGGTTGATGAAAAAGTTCCTTCAGGTCGCGGACGCACTTCTGCTCGGTGGGGGAATGGCGAATACATTTCTGGTTGCACAAGGGCATTCATTGGGTGATTCGCTTGTGGATTTTAATTCGGTCGAAGTCGCCGGTCGATACCTTGACGAATATGGCGAAAAATTACTTTTGCCACGCGACGCCGTTATCGCTGATTCCATTTCCGCCGAGGCGCAGATACAAACCGTCAGCGTGGATGAAGTCCCTGAGGGATGGCGAATTCTTGATATCGGGCCGCAAACAAGGCAGGCGTATTCAAAATCCATCGAGGAGGCGAGTTTGATTGTATGGAATGGCCCCATGGGTGTATTTGAGATTGCTGCTTTTTCCGAGGGGACCAATGCCATTGCCCGGGAGATTGCGCAAAGTGAGGCTCGAGCCATTATTGGCGGAGGAGATTCTGCGGCCGCGATCAAACAACTTGGACTGCAAAGTCAGATCTATCACTTGTCCACGGGCGGTGGCGCGACGTTGGCTTATTTGAGTGGTGCAGAGCTTCCAGGAGTAGCGGCTCTTGATGATCGCCCGAGTGAGCATGATTAAGGCCATGAACTTCACCGATTTTACAATGCCTTCATAGGCATTTATTGTCCCCATAATCAGCTTCCTCTATAATCATCGGCGATCGGAGATTCATATGCCTTTCCTTGCCGGTGAAAATGTTGGCCCTTATCGAATACTCGCGCAGCTCGGTCAGGGCGGTATGGCAACTGTGTTCAAAGCCTACCATGCCGCCCTCGATCGTCATGTGGCAATAAAAGTGTTGCATCCGGCCTTTAAGGAGGATCCTCAATTTCTTCAACGTTTCCATCGAGAAGCAAAGGTTGTTGCAAAACTTGAACATCCCAACATTATTCCCATTTACGATTTTTCTGAGCATAAGGGTCAGCCTTACCTGGTATTGAAATATATTGAAGGGGAGACATTAAAGGCTCGGCTCGCTCGAGGAACGCTTGCTGTTCAGGAAGCAGTTGACGTCATTCAAGCAGTGGGAACTGCATTAAATTATGCTCATAAGCAAGGTGTGCTGCACAGGGATGTAAAACCTTCCAACATTCTATTGTCTGAAGATGGTCGCATTTATTTGGCTGATTTTGGGTTGGCGCGCATGGCTGAACTGGGAGCATCAACATTGTCGGGGGATATGCTTATTGGCACGCCGTTTTATATTTCTCCAGAGCAGGGAAGTGGGAATAGTGAACTTGATGAACGCACCGACATTTATTCCTTCGGAATCGTTCTCTATGAAATGATCGTCGGCAAAGTCCCATTTACGGCCGACACTCCATTTTCAATCATTCACGATCACATCTACACTCCGTTGCCTCTTCCCAGTGCTGTTAATCCATCGGTTCCGGAAGAAGTCGAAATCGTCTTGTTGAAGGCCCTTTCGAAAAACCCGCAGGATAGATTTTCATCGGGTCGAGAAATGGCGGAGGCGTTCATCGAATCCCTGCAATCCATGGATCAATCCAATCTGACGAAGGCTTTGGGAGCCCTTCCTGCGATCGGAATAAACACGCAGCAACAGGCTGAAGGTGTTCAAGTTAGCGCGATGGAAGCGGAGATTGAGCCTGTGCAGGAGACCACTCGAAATACCCCAATTACGGGTTGGGTTTGGATCGCTCTGGGGCTTACGATCTCCTGCATGGCCATAGCAGCAATTTTAACGACTGGCAGCAAAGCACAGGAAAGTGACGTACTTCCCACTGAAAATGCTTCGAGCATCATCACTCTTCCGTCGGCGATTCCAGAAAGCAGCACAACCGATTTCGGTTCGGGAGAGGAAAATATAATCGTCGATGAAGATTTTGAGGATACTGGTTTCGAGTATTTGCAGCGTGCCCAATCTTTTGCTGAGAGCGGCAATGATCAGGCTGCTGCAAAACAATATCTGCTTGCAGGAGAAAAGTTTCTTCAGGAAGGAATGCCCTTTGAAGCTTCCAAAGCCCTTGTGCAAGGGATCACGCTGCTAGGGGGTCCAGACACACCCGCAAGCAAGCCTCGATTCGGATTGTTGGCCGCAGCGTTGTATTTCAGCGTGCCGCATGAAGAATTCGAACCATTCATCGAGGAATTGAAAACTTCTGGAGCACGGTGGCCATTCCTGCGTCTCCTGGATGCGCGCAGCTTTATTCTCGACGGAGAATATGCAAGAGCTGAGCGAATCATACAGGATGCTCTCGATCGCGAGCCAGGCACTCTCCTGGCAAGCCTCCTGCTGGCGGAATTAAAGATCGCTCAGGGAAATTCCAGCGAGGCGTTAAGTATTATCGAAGAAACCCTGGAAAGACCTCGAATTGATGGGTGGATGGTCGACGTTCTCAACGACCTAAAACATACGATTGAGCAAGCGTCATAATTAAAATTTTATTCCTTTTGCC
This sequence comes from Chloroflexota bacterium, assembly GCA_022561215.1. Classification (GTDB taxonomy): domain Bacteria; phylum Chloroflexota; class Anaerolineae; order Anaerolineales; family E44-bin32; genus JADFRQ01. The sequence continues at coordinate 16,700 of JADFRQ010000055.1, forward strand.
TATCGGCAAAGGATGACGGCAACATTGATCGACCCTTACTCATAACCATTAAAATGGATTGGAAAGGCTCTTCAAATCGAGAGGTAATTCCAATTTTCCTTTTTCTCACGTCCTTATTTGCCCTGTTATATTTGCGCAACAAACTTACTCAATCCATATTTAACGCACTTTCATTATTGACCCAAAATGAGCGACTGGTGACTATGGCTTATGCCCTGCTGTTTTTACCAGGCGTTTTTGTGCATGAGGGAAGCCATTGGTTAATGGCGAAAATATTGCGCGTTCCAACCTATAAATTTTCACTCGTACCGGAGTGGATATCGGCAGGCACCTTGCGTTTCGGTTATGTAGAAATCAGCAAAACAGATTCGATTCGGGGATCGATTATCGGTTTTGCGCCTTTGTTTAGCGGGTCGGCGATCGTTCTTTGGATCGCGTCAAACCCATTTGGATTGGACCTTGGTCCGACCATTTTCCAGTGGGAGATCATTCGAAACTGGTTTCAGTCTGTATATCAAACCCCTAATTTTGGCCTTTGGCTTTATTTTCTCCTGACCATCAGCAATATGATGTTGCCCTCTGCATCGGATCGTAGAGCCTGGCTGCGTGCAGGACTCCTATTGTTGGCTTTTTCCATCGCGCTGTATTTTATTGGGCTGGGAGCGGTTGCTGGAACTTGGTTGAAGGGACCCACTTTGCGTATTTTTTCTGGCCTTACGCAGGCATTTTTGATATCGTCTCTACTGGATTTGCTCCTACTCATTCCAATCGTCATACTGGAGAAATCCTTAAAAAGAGCTCGAGCATAGTTGGATAAGTTGTCAAGCTTTCCCGCTTGGCTTGAAAGCAAGCAGCGTGCCTGTTTCTTGTGCATAAGGCAAACGATCTGTCCGATTAAGCGGCACAGCGGTGAGGATGAATCCCTGTAGTGTTCCAATTTGTAGAAATTTGATAACGTAGATTCCTCGCTGGGCCCGGGAATGATTTGTCGGCTGAAATGCATTTCCGAATGAACACCAATCAACAGGATGCAACTTACTTTCCGGAGGGCAATTAATGCCAGAACTCGCCTAGGAATGTGAAATTTCCAGTTGCGGTGAATTCGAGATTAGCATTCCATCGATGATGTGCGTTTTGTGATTCTTCGGATTATTAGGTTCCGAACTGCCGGTCTCCTGCGTCGCCAAGACCAGGAACTATGAATCCCACATCATTCAAATGATCATCGATCACTCCTAAATGTATGGGTACGTCGGGATGTTTTTCCTGCATGAGCGCAATCCCTTCAGGAGCGCCAATGATGCCGACATATTTAATTTTATTCACTCCCCACTGTTTCAATAGATCGACTGTTGCCACTGCAGATCCTCCGGTAGCGAGCATTGGGTCGAGAATAAAACAAATGGTAACTGTGGGCTGTATGGGAAGTTTACTGTAGTACTGGACGGGCTTAAGTGTGCTCTCGTCGCGGTACAGTCCGATATGCCAAACTTTTGCGGATGGCAATAACTCCCAGACGCCTTCCACCATTCCCAAACCCGCGCGCAGCACCGGAATCAAACCAATTTCCTCTTCCATTTCACTGCCTTCATATCCGGCAAGCGGGGTCTCGACATTTTTATGTCTGGTGTTCAAATCAAGCGTCGCTTCGTAGGTCATTAAGGCGGAAATTTCACGCACAAGTTCCCGAAACGTTCTGGAATCGGTATTTTTATCGCGCAAGCGGGTGAGCTTATGCGCAACAAGTGGATGTGGGGATGGAAAAACATTAGGTTCAGACATTGAATCCTCCTGGGGACTTAGGATTATGCAAAGGTTCGCCATGGCATGGCCGTTCTGCATGGTCTCCTTTTTGCTTCAATATTCTTATTGATCAGAAAATGAATTAGCGCATTCATTTTGGTGCGGGCCAGTATGAGACGACGATTGTTAGATCATGCGCAAGTTCATGCGGGCCGCCATAATCGGCCACGCGTTTGGAAATCTGATCCGCCGCAGCTCGACCTACCGAATCGTGCGGTCGAGATTGTGGCTGTCGCCCAGCTATTGCCTGGGACAAGAATTCATGATCCATACTGGAAAGCGCACAATCATCCAGTGGATAGGCCAGGAAATCGAAATTTCTTAACGCGCAATTCTGCTAATTGAGACAGATTGAAGTTGAGATTTATTCGAGCCTGAAATTTGCGGGAAAAGGGGCGATTATGGATATATAACAAGGAGGCCAAAAGGAGAATAACGATAAGGCTCATGCCAACCAGGATCGGAATATTTGCGATTATGTTCTCCCTTTAGAACTATTCCAATGGGAGTTCAGATGCGGATAGGGATCAGTTTTGTGCATTTCCAGGTAGTTTCGACCATTTCTCCGAGTGTAACTAACCTTGTCCATTACTTTATGAATTATTTTCAATCCCAGCCCGCCGATGGGAGGGTCTTCTTCTTCCCAATCTTCATCCTGTGGGTAAATGGAGGGGTTAAAGGGAGGCGCTGTATCACAAAGCTCGATGATTAACTGCCCCTGGGTTATCTTTATCGTCAAAATGAGGTCACCATCGCCCTCGTTTGCATAGCCATGATTGATTACATTTTCGCATGCCTCGCCAGTTGCCAATTGGCATGCATAGGCCGTGCGATCATCAAATCCTGCCTCGACTGCGGCATCCTGGACTTTGTTGCATAAGGTCTCAATATTTTGATGAAAAGCTGGAACGGAGATCCTTTTGTTTGCCATCTCCATGTATTAAAATGCGCCGATAGCCGCTTCTCGATCCGGATATGATTTAAATAGCTTATCCAAGCCCGCGATTTCGAAACTATCAGTAGCTCTTTGAGATGCGTTCGCCAAGACAATATCGCCACCCGAATTCCTTATCTTCTTGCGTGTTGTCACGAGGACGCGTAATCCGCTGGAGGATAAAAATTCGACCGAAGAAAAGTCCAAGATGATATTCTTTTGGCCTTCGTCCATGAGATCCTGAAGTTTTGTCTCAAGTTCAGATGAGGTCGAGGTGTCGATTCTCCCGGAAACGGATACTACTGCAACCCGGCGAAACGATTTGGTTGTAAATTCCACGATATTCTCCTCCTTTTGAATTACAGCGGTCGGCGAATAATATAGTCTGCAAGCTCATAAAGGGCATCACGATGCAGGCCAATGGGCAAATGGATGAGGCGCTGTTTTGCAGTCGCAATGTACTCTTGTGCTTCGAGCATTGCTTGATCGATGGCGGACGATTCGCGAATTTTGTCAATTAAGGCATGGAATTCATCCTCATCGAGCTCCTGTCCATTAAAAATTTGAAGTAGTGAATTATCGGCAGGATTGGTTTCGTTGTAAAGCACCGCCGGAAGTGTAATTAGACCGTGGCGCAGATCACTTGCAACGGGTTTTCCTACCATTTGTTCAACACCTATAAAATCCAAGATGTCATCCACAATTTGGAATGCGATCCCAATTTCAAATCCAAAAGCGCGCATCGCCTGCAGTGTTGTTTCGTCACTCTCGTTTAATAAGGCAATACCGTAGGTTGTTAACTCAAATAGGGATGCCGTCTTGGCATTAATTCGCTCGAAATAGGCCTGGCGATAATCCTTGTGGTTCGATCCAAAAAGCTGGGTGATTTCCCCGTTAACCATAATCATTAACGTTTCGGCGAAGATCTTCATGAGGTCATTGGAGCCTGTATCGGCAGCCAACCGAGCAGCTCGCGCAAAGACGTAATCTCCAGTTAACACCGTCGCGCCAACAGGCCACTTGGAATTAAGTGTGGGATTTCCACGACGTAGCCCGGCGCCATCGATGAGATCATCATGCACAAGGGTCGCCGTATGCAACATTTCGATCGCTGCCGCCAGGGTCACACATTTTTGAGACTCGGTTTCGAGCATGGCGCCGGCCAAAAGTGTGAGCGTGGGCCGGATTCGCTTTCCGCCCGAGGAGAGCAGCTGAAAAATAGCTTCATCCAAATTTAGATGGATGTCGCCGCTGCTTGCGCGCATGAGGTCTTCAACCCGATTAAGGTCGTTTTCAATCAGATCGAAAAATGGTGTCTTAATTTGTTGCATACGCCCAGCCAAATAGCCCTGCCGCGTTTTCGGATGTTAATCGTGCGGTCTCCGCATAGTCCAGTTTTAAACCATTTGCCAGTCGATCCGCCACATATTTCACATTTCCAGGCTCGTTTCGTTGCCCACGATGCGGATCGGGACTTAAATAGGGAGAATCTGTCTCAACAACTAATCTTGTCACAGGCACCTTTGTTAGCAGATCTCTAAGTTCAGCTCCGTTTTTATAGGTGATCGGTCCTGCAATACCGAGATAAAATCCTGCATCGATCATACGCAGTGCTTCCGAAAGGTCTGCAGAATAGGCATGCAACACACCGGCTCGATGTGCAAGAGATTCATCGAGCGTAGCGGACCAGGGTAAGAGATCATCAACGATCTCATTTATCGCATCGCGATTATGGATAATCACGGGCAACATACACTGGGACGCAAGTTCAAGTTGCGCATGAAAGGCCCGCAGCTGAACATCCCGCGCGGTGAAGTTCCGGTAGAAATCCAGTCCGATCTCGCCAATTGCCACAACACTTTTTGCCTGGGATAGTTGCACCAATTCCTCAGCGACCGTTGTATTCCAGGTATCTGCTCGGTGGGGGTGAACGCCAACAGCAGCGTATAGCCCGGGATACTCACCCGCAAGTTCGACAGCCTCACGGCTTGATTGAATATCAATTCCGGGAACAACAATCCTTTGAACACCCTCTTTAAGAGCTCGTTCAATTACCTTCCTTCGGTCCTTCTCAAAAGTGTCTAAGGTCAGGTGGCAGTGTGTATCCACAAGGGAAACGAGTTCAGGATTCATCCGATTCCTACGATTTTCAAACCATCCTTAAGGATGGTTTCGACGCGATCGGCGAACGTCGTCTCACAATACACACGCACCACAGGCTCTGTTCCCGAAAAGCGAATCAGCAGCCAACCTCCATCTTCTAAAGAAAATTTATATCCATCCAAGGTGTTTAAACCTGTTACCTTCAAGCCACCGATTAATTGGGGATCCGCCTGTCGTATGCGATCCTCGTAAACCTGGCGTTGTCCGGCAGGCAACGGAGAGTCGATACGATCGTAATAATGACTGCCAACTACCTCAAAAAGCAAATCCACCAACTGTGATGGTTTCAAATTCAACCTAACCATCATATCCAGAAGATAGAGACTCGCCAGAATGCCGTCTCTTTCAGGGACGTGCCCTTGGAAGGCAAATCCACCCGATTCTTCTCCGCCTATTAATGCGTCTACCTCGAGCATTTTTGGGGCAACAAATTTAAATCCGACACCTGTCTCAATCACAGGCACATCGTAGACCTCGCCGAGTTTATTGAGCATCGATGTCGTGGAAAGCGTCTTTACAATCGGCCCGCGCGCGTTGCGTACTTCGAGCATATAGTATGCCAAAAGACCAAAAACGCGAAGCTGATCGACAAACTTTCCATTTTCATCGCCAAAGCCAACCCTGTCGGCATCACCATCGAAGATGATGAGCGCATCGGCATCTTGCTCTAGACTTGCACGCAATCCAGCATCAATGTTTGGAGGTATAGGCTCTGGGCGTTTCATTTCGGGGAAAATCGGATTATGGCGGTTGTGAATTTCTAGAATACTCGTTGCTCCTCCGGCCAGAATGCGCGGCAGCCATCCGGATCCGTTGCCCCACATCGGATCAACCATGATGTTAAGGCCTGCATTACGGATGGGCTCGACATCGATGAGCCGAGCAAGTTGTTCCAGGTAAGCCGGGGCGGGGTCGAACATGCGAATTTTTTTAGCATCCACCGCATCATCAAAGCTCATGCTGGTAACATCACTTTCGGCATCTGGAATATGCGCCTCAATTTGTTTCAGGCCCTCTGGATCGATCGCGCCCCCTCGCGAATCACGTACTTTAAATCCATTATCGGAAGGAGGGTTGTGGGAGGCAGTGATATTAACGGCTCCATCGGCGGCACGCGCGACAACAGAATATGATATTGCGGGAGTGGGGGTGGGCCCATCCGTGAGAAAGACACGTATTCCATTTCCGGCAAGAACTTCAGAAACGACGCGGGCAAACATGGGGGAAGCAAATCGACGATCGTAGCCGACAATGATCGAATCACTCTTGCCGGATTTTTCCAGAAGGTAGGTCGCAAATCCTTGTGCACAACGTCTTACCGAGGAGAAAGTGTAGTTGTCTGCAATTTGCGCACGCCATCCGTCGGTTCCGAATTTAATCCTCGGGTTTGTCATAATTCTCCAGCCACAAGTTTGTTGTACCTTGCAAACACAACCATTAATGTAGACGCGCCGCATCTCACCGACAGATGTCGGAGGCTAAAGCTCAGGCTTTTTCCTCAGCACGAAAGTATTGAATACTTCAGGAGGCAGGCACTTTCACGGCATATACCGCTCCCAGGACATTATACCGTGAAAGCCCATCCCATCCAAGATCATGTTCAATCGAAACCCACTCATGAGCATCAAAATTGCAAATCTCCTTTGTTTGTGATAAACTGCAGCCGTTGCCGCGCCAATAGAGGCGCGCTTTTCGCTCCTATCGATGGTCGCTAGACCTGAAGTAGGGGTAATCCCGAGAAAAGGAGAAACACCTCCAATGCGCAACTATGAGTTGGCATTAATTGCTGATCCCGAAATGGATGACACGACCCTTCCTG
>JADFRQ010000056.1 GCA_022561215.1 Chloroflexota bacterium
CGATGATTTCGACGACGTGGGCGGCGCGCCAGGGATCTGCACCCGGCGATCGCCGATTCCTCACCGAATCAACGAAGTCCATCAAATCCCTCGCAACGTGTGCTTCTTCAAGGCGATCGTGGTCTTGAGAAAGCCCTGTTCCAAATAGAGTCTCCTTGGGCTCCGCCTCACTGGCTCGGTGGAGGATCAACTGATAGCTCGACGGGTTCTCCGGAAGGCGACGAACTTCAAGGGTCCCCTCAGATCCAGAGAGGCTGATGAGTCCCCAGCTAAGGATTATCGGATTGACCGAATAAGTGGCCGCGATCGTTGCCAACTGGTTCTCCCCTAGCTGTAGAAGCACGGCTTCATTGTCGGGGACCTGCACCGCGATCTTTTTCCCCTTCCAATCTCGATGCGGCATTGGTGCAGTGCCTAAGGAAATTGCTTTTTTCGCGGGTCCGAGGATACCCGTAATTGCGTGCAGCGAGTACACCCCCATGTCGCGTAGCGGCCCACCGCCAGGCTTGTAATACCAGCTGGGGTCTAGCCCACTTTCGGCATGCGAACGTAGGGTTTCATGTTCATGCCCAAGGGCCATGTTGACACCGATTGCCATGTAAACCGTGCCTATGGCCCCATCTTTCACCAATTGACGAGCCTGTTCATAGGCAGGCAGGAGCATCTGACCCGGGGATGCAGCGAGGATGAGGTGCCGCTCCTCTGAGAGTTCAATTATTTCGGCGGCCTCCTGAGCTGTACGCGTCATGGGTTTTTGGACGTACACGTGCCGCTCGTAAGAGAGCGCGAGCTTGGTCTGTTCGTAATGGTAGGCCATCGGCGTTGCGATGACCACTGCCTCAGCATCGGATTCCTCGAGAAGTTCCTTGAAATCCCCATAGGTCTGTCCGACATCGAATTTCAGGGCGATGTGCCGCAGCCGGCCCTCGGAGATATCGCTGAGCGCTACTACTTTAACAAGGTCCGTTTCAAGCTCGAGGTGCGGCAGCAATCCACGTTCCGTAATACTGCCGCAACCGACGATCGCAAGACGTAGTGGAGGCATGCGCGTGCCCTTTCTCGCTCTGGAGAGTGCGACACAAGGGAAATACTATTTTAAGACCGGATTGACGGAGCAGTCTTGCATAGGCTCGGATCGACCTCGCGCTGGCGAAGGACCTGCTCGCTAACAATCCACCGCGCCGCATGCTTGGCCTGTCGGTTCTAGCCGTCGGCCTTACCCTATAATCGGCCCCGCCGGTCCAGCTTGGATGCATTATCGCGCATTCGAGGAGAGAATCCAGGCCCTAGGGAGGCTGAAATGTACGCACTCCCGCAGTGGTCTTTGGTCAACCCGGGAGGCGTATGCGACGGGGACGTCACAATGAAGGGTTTCGTCAGAGGTAAAATCATTCACGCTGGTTAAAACGTCACGCTGAGCTGTCCCGAGTTTCTCAAGGATCCTTGAAAGTTGCTCCGAGCGGCGCAGGACGGTTGAACGAGCATTGATCTGATCGTACGAGTTAATTCCAGAAAAGGGCGTGGCTTCAACGAGCGATGCTAATAGCAATTTCGACAACAATTCATCCCAGAATGCGACATGAGCCACCACATCCTTCGGGGTCCAATCGTTGATTCCTGCCTCGCGCTCAGTGCCGAACTGCCGATCGTCCATAGCGGCTATCCTCGCCAGAAACTCACTATAGACGCGCTCCATCTGCGCCAACAGTTCGGCCTTATGGCTTATGATCACGCCCAAAGTCGTATCAGCCTTCAACAGGAAGCTCCCAGGGTATGTGCCTCAGCTGGGAAATTTCGGGGTAAATTCTTGAAGACCAGCATAATCGGCCTGGGTAATCATTTTGACAAGTTCAGGGGAGACAAACCCTCAGCGCAAATTCCACGCATGGCGCATAAAAAACCAGATGGCGCGCGGATACGAAGGTGTTTTTGCAGTGAAAATGGGATGCTGATCGCTTTTCAATTCAGACAGATCTGCACGGCACTTCGTCATTCAGGAAAGGATAAATGCTCCAATAAAATAAGCCCCCGAAAAGCGAAACGGCCAGAAATGCGGAAATCACCTCTTGTGACATAACTATTCCGCTCTGTGATTAGCATTCAATGATGTATTGTGCCGTTGCGAATCAGAATCATTGCGAGCTTTCGAAAAACAAGGCTGGAAGTGTGCTCCACCGGCAAAATCCAATCACGCAGCGCCAAGATCAGTAAATGAATATTGCTTAGGTGCCCCATCATACGGCCTCCGAAATAACAAATTAGATCTTGCGCGCGGAACGTATTGACATTTCGAAATTACAGGTGTGTGCCATTAACTCCATCGCCAATGAATGGTGATCTTTTTTTCGCATAACGAGCTCATATTCTGTCCCAGCCTTGTGATGGCTTGCTCGGACTCTAAATCGAGAGCTTCAGCGATAAGGTTCGCAAAATTAATCCTCGTGCTTATCGATAAACGAACTGGTGCGCTTAAGAGTTCCGCTGACAGGTGGGGTCTGCATTTCCCCCCCATGCGTGCTCAACTCTGGTGCAGGATCTTAATAGGTGGTTCTCGTTCTTGGCCTTCTTCTTGTTACCACGTAAAATCTGGTCTACGGACAAATTCATCTTCTTTGCATTACGATCAGGCAATAAACTGTCTCGATGAAAATCGAACCCTGAAAATTTGATTGACGAAGTGGATTTTGGAACGATGCGTTCGATTTAGGACAACGCGATCCCTCGTCGGCCATGAGAAACTAGCATTCCTCGTGATGACATAAAGGAGTTAGCCGGACTTAATGTCATTCTGCGCGATATCCTTTTTCGAAGTAAAAGGCATAATCATCGTTTCTCACGATCACGCAGCTTATCCTTCGGAAAACGAGATCTTTCAACATCTTTGCAAAGCCGATGCTTTGCAAGGCGGCTTCAGGATGACATTAAGCGTGATCGGTTGTTGATCGTAGCGCGGAGGAAAACAGACACCTGGCGTTAGGAGCTCAACGATGGAAATAACAAGCCGTGAGGTGCGACTTAAGAAACGTCCGCGAGGGATTCCCGACATTGACAATTTTGAAATAGTAGAAGTTGTGGTTCCCGAGCCGAAAGTAAATCAAGTGCGCGTTCGAAACATCTACCTGTCCGTTGATCCTTACATGCGTAATCGAATGCGAGAAACCAAGAGCTACCTGCCCTCTTTTCAGCTTTGCAAACCCATGCCCGGAGGTTGTGTTGGAGAGGTTGTCGATTCGAATAATGAGCGCTTTCAGGTCGGCGACCATGTACTTGGCTTTCAGGGCTGGCGTGAGTATTACCTCTCCAGCGGAAAAAGTTTAACCAAAATCGACCCCAAGAAGGCTCCAATTCAGACGTATTTGGGTGTACTCGGGATCACTGCTTATGTCGGCCTCCTGGATATTGGCGGATTTTAAAGAAGAGGATACAGTATTCGTTTCTGCTGCCGCCGGGGCAGTTGGCGCGCTTGTCTGCCAGATTGCCAAGATTAAGGGCTGCCGAGTTGTGGCAAGCGCGGGGACGAATGAAAAAGTTGATGCTGCATTCAACTATAAGGAGGTTGAAAAACTGCGCCTTACGCTCGGCGAACATTGTCCGCAGGGCATAGACTTATACTTTGAAAACGTGGGCGGCGAGCATCTTGAAGCCCACATGAATACCTTTGGACGAATTGTAGTTTGCGGGATGATATCGGTGTACAACAATCTTGCCCCTGTGGCCGGCCCGCGTAATCTACCGATGATTACGACCAAACGTTTACGCATCCAGGGTTTTATCGTCAGCGATCATTACGATCGAGAAGAGATGTTTTTGGACGATATGCGCGAATGGATTGCCGCCGGTACGATCCGGTGGCGCGAAACTGTGGTGCAGGGCATCGAAAACGTGCCGCGTGCTTTCATTGGCCTCTTTATAGGTGAGAATATCGGGAAAATGCTTGTCAAAGTTGGATCCCATCAAGCGGACGCAGTCGAAAACAAGGCATAGCGCACAGTTTGTGCGCGGGACCTCCATTAAAAATACGGTTCCAGAGGGGTAGACTGCATGAATTTTGATAAAAAACATCCGATGGCTTATGCACTCGCAAGCTTTTTCCTGATCCTGCTGGCGTGTAATTTTCCCACAGGTGAACCTTCTGTAAACACGGCAGTGCCATTGGATGAAATGATTCCCTTTACCGAGACTCCTTCAGCGGAACCTGCCGAAATTGCCTCGACAGAAGAGATTGCGACAACCACAATAACACTTTCTATCGGCGGCGTTTTATGGCACGAAATCTGTGAATTTATGGGTGGGGTAGCGGGCGAGCCACTGGTCCTGGGCTTGGGCTGTGTGCAATATGGTGAAGGAGCTGGCGAATGGGGACCCAACCAAATCTACGATATCTATGAGATTGGGTGGGAGGGGGTGACTCTGCATCTGGGTGCCGGAGCATGTCCCTCCTCAGGCTTGGCTACGGCCCTCAGCGATGCCACAGGAGAATTTGCTTTTCATGGGCTGAACCCTGGCACTTACTGCGTCTCCTATGACAACTTGAGCGATGGCAACGACCTGATCCTGATCCCTGGCGGGCCAACCTTCCCCCTGCGCGGTGAAGCGGGTCTTGAACAAACCGTCGAATTGAGCTCCGGCGCATCGGTGACCGATATCAATTTCGGATACGCCTTCCAGTTTTACAATTAGGAAACAGCGAAGAGAATTAGTGAGACGATAAGAGTAATGTGTTTCAGACGTAGATTAAGTAGTTAAAGATGTTTGGCAAAAAGTCGGCAATATGGCTGTGCTTCATCGGCATAAACACGCCTGCAGATTTGGAGGAAACTGGTGCTGTGAACCCCGACCTGTAAGCGTACCCGATCAGATCTCTCTAAATTTTGCCGAGCGAGGGGTCATGCGTATTCCTTCGCTAGCGAAAATAGAGCATAAACTCCAGGTAGCCAGTGGACGGAGAAAAGGGTCGATACACAAGGGGTTTTTAGGTTCCGAAAGCTTGATCGATTCAATTTATAGTTGCGCCAAATACCGCTCCCAATGTTCATTGCATCCTAATCCATATTCTCTAGGAGCACGCAAATCCTCAATCGAGCCTTCGGGATTCTACGCATCGCCCTTACCTTCCTGTTGCTGTTGTGGATTTTCAGCATCGTCGGCTTCAGGGAAGTTATCAAGACCTTGCGTGATGCAGACCTTCGCCTGCTTGGTTTATCCATGCTGCTATTTCAGGCGGGGGTGATGTTGCGCGCATTTCGTTGGTGGCTGCTCCTGCGGGGCATGTCCATCCGCGCGGGCTATAAACGCACCCTGGGGTTGGTTTATATTGGCGAGTTCTTTAACGGCGCCCTCCCCACAATTTATAGTGGTGATCTCGTGCGTGTTCTCGAATTCTCAGAGACCGTGTCAAAGGCGACAACCGCGGGCATCGTGCTTCTCGATCGTACGCTGGGGCTCGCAGGGTTATTTATTGTAGCGCTCGCGGCCATTCTGTTCGGCTTCAGAACCCTTTCACCAGAAACAACCGGCGTGCTTTTTGCCATCACGGGGGTCGGGCTGCTCATGCTCTTTGCCATCTTGCAAGGCAACCTACTTCCTAGATTTTTGCCCTTGCTCCCCATAACCTATCGTGAGGCCATACGCACTCGGGTGCAGCCGTTTCTCGAAGCTCTCTCGGGGAGCCCACTCCCGCGCCTGCGCATGGCAATCTTGCTCTCCATTTTCAACACCATGTTCAGTGCAGTGAACCACTTTTTGGTGGCCGCCGCGGTGGGAATACAGCTTGCGGTCGGACTTTTTTTCATTTTCGCGCCGCTGGTTAACCTCAGTCTTTTGTTGCCCACCATCAGCGGGCTTGGTTTACGCGAGCTGGGCTATTCGGTTTTGTTGGCCCCCTTCCAAATCCCCTCGGAGACTGCGGTGGCATTGGGAATCGGCGTCTTTGTGAGTCGTCAATCAGCCTCGCTGATTGGGGGAATTATCTATTTGATCTGGAATATTCGGCGTTGGCTGAATACAGCCGGCTAAGCACTTTTTTGGTGCCTTCTTTTGCGAAATCTAACATGGTTCGATTCTTAGATCTACAATATTTATTTATCTGCTCAGCAACACAGCCAATAAAAGCAACATGTAAACAACATCAAGCACATGCTCGAAAAAATGGGAGGCCAACAAGTAGGCAATTCCGTAGCTGCTTTGCCCCACCTCATTCAGATTCACCTTTAGGAATGCCCGCCAATAGTAGATCAGGATAGCCGCCAGCAGGCCGGCGAGAGCAATCGCGGCAAACGTTGGCCTGAGCCTTTGTAACTCTACACTAAACACATAGGCTGGAATCAACGCCAGAAAAAAGAAGGTTATAATTTCTCTTCCTCCGTGCATCAGCCATCGAGGATGCGTGACCGCCTTAGGGCCCGTCTTAAAAACCCCCGATAGGACAAAAAATAGGAGAAAAGTCAAAACGATCGGCGGAGAGATATGTCCCCCAACGAATGTCACAGGCATCACAAACATCAGCATTAAGGTCAGGTTGCTCAAGAAGTGCATTTGCCAGTGGGATCCATAACTCACTACCGTATCGAGTTCTCGAAATTGAAAGAAATCAAGCAGGGTGTTTCTAAAGCCCACTTTCCAAATGCTGCCAATGAAAACAATCGTTATGAATGTCGCAAGCACGGGTACGAGATTGACTGCCTGTGTTATGAGGGCGGATGGTCTCAAGATGGAAATCGTAAAGAAAATGCTGAGGACAAAAAAAGTGTCCATGATCATCTCGCGCAGGAAGTGATTGAAATAAAATATCGTCCCCAGGAGAGAATAACGTCCGGTCTCATGAATTTTGACGTGCAAAAGATTCCACTTCTTGTAATAAATTGCCAGGTAGAAATAAGAAATCATCCAAACCATGAATGGGATACCAACAACAAGAAAGAGTGAGGGCATACAGATGATCTCCGTTCCCCTTCCTTTGTCTCTGTTTGCGGAAAAGGAATAAGCCAAAACCATGCGCGAATCCCCTTATATTACTATTCTTGGAGGCGGTCCTGCAGGGTTGGCCACCGGATATTTCGCCAAAAAATACAACTTGTCGTATAGGATTTATGAGGCAAGCCAACGCACCGGGGGCAATGCGATCACGCTGAAGCACGGTGACTTTCGCTTCGATTCAGGAGCCCATCGTTTTCACGACAAAGATCCTGAAGTTACGGAAGAGATTATGCACTTGCTGGGAGATGAGCTGCAGAAGATCGAAGCGCCGAGTCAGATTTATTACGAAGGTAATTTTATTGATTTTCCCCTTTCGCCCATGGATTTATTGATCAAGTTAGGGATTCCCACCTTTGCCAAAGCTGGACTTGAGCTCATTGCAGCGAGATTAAGTAAGCATCAAAACAATGGAAGTTTTGAAAATTTTGCCGTCCGCACGTATGGCAGCACAATTGCCAATCGATTCTTGCTCAATTACACAGAGAAACTGTGGGGGTTTCCAAGTAGTACGTTATCGCCGCTCATTTCTGGGAGAAGGCTCAAAGGGCTCGACCTGGCCACCTTTTTACGCGAGGCCTTTTTAGGAAAAAGGGCCAAGACTGCTCATCTGGATGGCGGATTCTATTATCCCAAGTGGGGTTATGGCAGCATTGCTGAGCGCCTGGCGCAGGCATGTGGGGCGGAAAATATCCACACGGAAGCGCGCATTACTCGCATCATGCATCGGCAGGGAAAAATCGAAGCGATTGAAATTAACGCTGGCGAGCGAGTCCCTGTTGACGAAGTCGTCAGCACCCTGCCGCTTCCGATCCTCTTGAGAATTTTAGACCCTGAGCCCGAAGCATCGATTTTAGACCTCGCGAAAAATCTTATCTTTCGAAACCTCATTCTGGTGGTTTTATTCATCGATAAGGAGCGCGTTTCAAATAACGCTTCGATCTATTTCCCCGATTCACAGATACCCTTTACCAGAATCTACGAACCGAAAAACCGGAGTGCAGTCATGGCACCAGTGGGGAAAACAAGCCTTTGTATCGAGGTCCCGTGCAGCCCGGGAGATGAACTGTGGAATGGCAGTGATGATGCATTAAAAAGCATGGTTCGCACACATCTCGTTGCGCTTGGAATAATCCGGGAAGAAGAAATTATCGAAGATCTTGTCTACCGAATGAGACATGCCTATCCAGTTCTGAAACTGGGTGTTGAGGAAAAAATTCATTCAATCTACGATTATCTCGAAGGTTTTAAAAACCTAAAACTCTCGGGCCGGAGCGGTAAGTTTTTATACACTCATGTACATGATATGCTGCGCTTTGGAATGGACGTTGTTCAAGAATATCTTGCCGTCGGCGAAACTTCCGATCCTATTCCAGACCACAGATAAATCACCCCTGCGAATCGATGATCTATCCATTTTGGGATCAACATCCAACACAAAATTTGGGGTTTCTTCCTCGCGGCTTGGGTATTCTGGGACGCGCTTACTGATAGGGGGAAATGCCAAGACATGTGCCCATATGAATGAAGATAATTGCTTCCCAACAATGCGATCCTTCGACTTACGCAGGATGACCCCACAGTGGAGTGCGCTCAAATATTGAGGCCTAGAGAAAATTGAACCAATTCTAGCTAAATCGGTGTGGAGAAAAACCTTGCAACGTGCAAACGTATTGCTGAGAACACGTGGATTTATCTTGATCTCTATCCTGGCCGCGGCATCGTTGATCCAGCTTTTCAATCTGGTTAATGATTACGGTTTGCTTTGGGCGAAACGCATCTTTCGCCTGGCCGATCAGCCCGCCATGCAAAGAAGCGCCAACTACCTCTTGGGCGCCAGCGGCGCCGAATTTATGGCTTTTCTCAAAACCTCCACACCAGAAGATGCAAGTATCATTATCCCCCCAAACTCGGTTGCTTTCTCCGAACAAAACCTGCTTCAGTTTTACCTCATGCCGCGCGCCATCATTTCATGTGGATGCGCGGCCACCAACGCGCAGAACGAGCTCTCACAATCGTGCATTCGCTGCCTGAACTTGCCTAGCCATTCCATTCCGGCCATCGGGGATTTCCCTCCCGCAGGGATTCTCGCCGAGACGAAGTCCTACTTCCCTCTCGAACCGGCCAATAATTATTATCGAGGCGTCTTTACCCCGGTTGGCGTCGCGATCAGCCAGCCGGATCAGCAGCCATTTGCACCATTGCGCCTATTGCTCATCGATTTGCTCATTCTCGGTGCATTTTTTCTTCTCGGCGCCACACTTACGATCCTAATTTTGCGCCGATTGCGCTGGATCGAGATATTCATTTTTGGATTGCCTCTCGGTGGAGGGATATTTACCTGGTTCATGTTCCTGGCTTCGTGGTCTGGCATCACACTTTCCATGCTGACAGTCGGCATTCTGTACGCGCTACTGCTGGGAATCGTTCTCTTGCTGCTCAAGCATTTTTCTGACACGCTTGGATTTGAGCCTGCGGCGCTTTATTTCAACGTGCGGTTGCAGATATTCCGCAGCAGTCCTGTTCAGATCCTGACCCTGCTCGGCGTTCTCGCGCTTATCCTATTCGCTTCTTTTCTAGCGGTTGGTCGCGCTTACTCGGTCTATGATCCGATCGCCAATTGGAGCTTAAAAGCGTATGCCATCGCCGATCAAGGCAGCATCCTCGCTGGAAAGGATTGGGGCGGTCATGGTTTGGCTTACCCGCTCAACCTCCATCTTCTCATCTCGACCTTCCGGCTGGCGGATGCAGATGCCTTACCTGGGTCAAAGCTGCTGTTTCCCTTGTTCACGGCAAGCTTGTTGCTGGGATGTTATCGCTTTTGGCGACGGCAGACCGTGCGCGCCGAGGTCGCTTTATTAGGCGTGTTCGGCCTACTCTCTGTGCCTTTTATCTTTCAACATGCAACACAGGGATTTGCAAACCTGCCGTTTACGACCTACCTTGTGCTTGGTGTATTCGCCGGTTTGGAAGGAATTTATGACCAACGGCCGAGGCCAGCTCTTATGGCAGGCGTGCTGTTTGGGTTGGCCAGTTGGACGAGGGTCGAAGGGATTGGATTCAGTTTGTTAATCGTGTTTGCACTGTTTGGTGCACGCTTCCTATCCGGGAAGGGGAATCTTCGCGCTTACACGATGTTGATTCCCCATCTGATCATCCCCGGCGTGTGGATATTGTTTGCTCGCACATATATCGGCGGCAACACCATCTGGGAGGCGGGTCCCTCCTTTGTTCAGGGATTCGCCGCAGAAGGGTTACAGCTGAACGCGCTCATTCAAATATTTTCGCATATCAGTGCGCGCTTCCTGACGCCGCGCTTCTGGGGCTATGTTATTCCGCTTGCTATGATGCTCGTTTTTCTGCGGCGAAAATCATTCCGCTCCGCTGACAATCCAAAGCTGTTCGCCTTGTTCCTATCTACCCTGCTGGCTTTCTTCGTCCCTATCGGACTATTTTATGTCGCCTCCTACAGCAGATTAGATTTCGAGCACATGCTGCGGATCAACATTGACCGCGCCTTTTTCCCGGCGGTTTTTCTGCTCACGACGTTGGCGATTTCCACATTCGGAACGACGCTCATTAGCGATGAGCCAGGGCAGGGTTGAATTAACAAATTATAAAATTGAGCGTGAGGCACACAATGCTCACAATAAACGCTGGATAGAGCTCAGAGAATGGGGCTGCTTGGGCATTGGATTCTTGCTAAGGTTGGACCCAGGCGAAGAAGCTTGCACCGGCAGTGGAATGCACGATCTTGACATCACCCTCCGGGAAAGCGATAAAGCGCAGATCGGCAAAGTAATCCCCATTGCGCGGGAGTCGGCTGTTGAAGTACACACCGTCTGATTCGGGATTCCATAGTGGCATAGCGATTTCATCCGTGATGTAGTCACCAACAAATGCCCCATTCTCGGAATAAAGTCGCAACCCGGAATTGGTAATTGATCCTGAGGGACAATCCCACCGTCCGGCAAGCAACCATTCGCCATTGGGCGAAGCAAGCGGTATGCATTCACCCTCGAATTGATCCACGATCTCACCTGACGGGCTTATTGCCAGGGTGCCTCTTGGGAAAGCAACGTAAAAAACACCTGATTCAACCGACCATGCTACCTGACCTGGTGACCGCCAGGGTACCCCTTCGATCTCGATCGGTGTCACGCTGCGCGCCGGCACCATGAATACGGCCGATGAGTTCTGCACCGGCTCGCCGAGAAAAACAATCGCGCCTGTCTTTGGGTTGACATCGAGTTTGGGGACTGTTTGCTGATAAAGATCCGTGACTCTTCCGCTGGTACTATTAACGACTCTCAGCCGTGAAGGCGCGGAGCCTGCTAAATTGCTGCGCACAAGAAATTCGCTCGATGACCTCCATCCCTGCAGAAGCTGCGCGCCGTCATCGACTTGATAAAGTTCCCTCGCCCGGCTCCCGCTCGATTGAGCAGACCATACCGCGATGACGCCAAAGCTTGTTGCTGCCCCTCCCGCATCTGTTCGGAAATTAATCGCTTCCATATGCACGATCGATCTGTTGTTCGGCGACCAACCCATAATCACGGGGTGATTTTCGCTTTTCGTCAACCGAGTGACCCGATCGCGCAGAGTGTCATAAACATAAAGATCGGCCGATGGGCCATCAATTGCTCCCACGAAAGCCAAATATCGTCCGTCCGGGGACCAGATCATTGTGGGCAGCTCGGTGAGCACAGCTTGATGAACGTCTCTGGCGTCATCAATATTCCAATTAGAATTTTGCCGGATCTCATCCGCTAATTCCGCGGAAAAGAGGGGGATGCTCTTTATCGGTTCCAGCGCCGGTAAGCGGATGATTTCAATTGAGGCGTCGTAGGGGGAATTGAAGTTTGAGCTAACGCGCGCTGCGAGCCAACCCTTTTCATTCCAGACGCCGGTTCCATACGGCAGCGCTGTCAGACCTGATCCATCGGGGTTCATGGCGACATATTCCTGACCCGTAGTCCCAATGAGCCATGGGCCGTCCTCGGCCAGCGCTACCTCGGGGCTGGGGAACGCGGTTTGCGTGGGCAATGGGGTGCTCGTCGGTTGCGGGGTTGGGGTTGGAGTAAAAGTCACAGTCGCGGTCGCCGTGATCGTAGGCGTGGCCGTCCATAGTTCCGGAAGCGATTGCGTAAAGACCGGGGTATTGGTTGGCGGCGGAGGCGGTTCGTTATTACACGCCGTGGCCACCAGGGCGAAGAAAATAAGTAGAACTGCGATGCGCTTCATGCAATATCCTTTGTACACTATCCGCGTACGTAGTATTTATAGGAGGTACTGGAACCAACTGGTCAGGAGTATAAGTTTTGCACAAAATCTTGGCAACCCATGCTTTTACGGGGAAATCATGTGGATTTCGCATGGCAAGTAAAATCTGATGATTTGATTATATTTGCTGGCTCAGGAAACCTGTTGAGAGGCCGTGGCCTGGAAAAATGAAACCGTTGAGAATCGGCGTTTGCATTATTTGAAAATTGAAGTACTTTTCAAAAATTACCTTCGTCAATCAGCGATTTAGAAGAATGGAATTCCGGCTGTTGCGACGGAATGTAGGGCTAAAGCCGAATGAGCTCATTGCACTCGAATTGCATGTTGGAAAAAAGCCGTAGCCCTTTGCCCATTTTGAGGTGCGACTGATGCGAATGCTAGCGCTTGGCGATTCGTACACCATTGGAACCGGGAGCTCACCCGCTGACCGATGGGCTGTTCAAATCGGCGTCTTGCTAAATACTCACGGCTTCAAACTCGAGCCCCCTGATATCATTGCCGCAAACGGCTGGACAACCGTCGATTTGCAGCGCGCCATCGCCGCAGCGACGTTAACGCCCTCTTATGACCTTGTCACACTATTAATCGGGGTTAATGACCAATACGATGGCCTAGGTCCGGAACGCTACCAGGATGGGTTCACGAGTTTGCTTCAGATCGCCATAGGGCTCACGAGCGGCCAAGCAGAGCACGTAATCGTACTTTCCATACCCGACTATAGCGTGACCCCCTTCGCGCAATCTATGGACACCGAGGCGATTCGCAGTGAAATTGCCGCCTTTAACGTGATTAACCACCAACTTTCAATCGAGGCCGCTGCACAGTACGTGGACCTCGGCGTAAGTTCCCAACATGCAATCCAGGATCCCGCCCTGCTGGCAGACGACGGCCTGCATCCATCAGGAAAAATGTACGCACTCTGGGCGCACATAATTTTGCCATTTGCTGAGGAGATCTTGAGTCACAAGACGTAGGTGCACAGCCCATTTCGGGTGTGTCGACACCGCAGACAACTCTACGCACGATAGTTTATAAGCAAATTTGCATGAGGCATTACGTAATCCCTTGAGCAGGTTTATCGCGCCGAGGAGGCTTCCGATTCCTGAAGACGGGGTTTGAGATTCGTCAAAGGGGATTGCTCAGTCGGCAAGAACGACCTCCAGCGGAATGACAGTAACGCGTATGCACGGGATTTCCCCACCCAAAGGCGCTGCCCCAAAAGAGAGTTATTCATTTGTGAAGGAGCCAATAATCTGATCTATTCTAAATGGTCCCAACGAACCCAGGAGTACAGCCTACCGGCCGGTTGCCCATACGCTTAGTTTATTCGTGAAGCACACTGTATTCGATTGCTTTTTGGACAGCCCCCTCGCAAGTTTCCAGGGAATCGTTCTCTACGATACGAGAATTACAACTTGGGCGAATCATGAATCGCCCCTACACGCTCAGGATTCGAGATCGATCCCCTTAAGGGGTTTAGTCGTAAGGGCAACGCGCGTTAGGTGCGGTGCACCTATTTTCCACAATGAAATATTGTTCTCACCATGGTCAGATAAGTTGCAGGTGCGCAGTTCCTTAGCCCTACGATTTGTCTCTTTTCGGAGATGGCATTGCCTTATGAGAAAAAGCATGTCCCCCATCATTTAGGTTGAGTATCTCTACTCATCGCGCCAATTGGAAGAAACGCTTAATTTCTCGATTTGCTCTTCGGTTAGGCTCACGCTTGAAGCCGCCAGGCTTTGCTCCAGCTGCTCGACTGAATTGGCGCCGACGATCGGCGAGGTAACCGCTGGTTGCTCCAACAGCCAGGCGAGGGCCACGGCTGCCGGGGGCGCTTCAACTTCTTTGGACACCTGCAGGACCGCCTCCATCGTCCGCCAGCTTTCCTCATTGTAATAACTCTTTTGAGTTCCCGCTGCGCGCGCGCTTTCGGGTACCTTTTCCCTGGTGTATTTCCCGGTCAGAAAGCCACCCGCCAGCGGCGAATAGGGGATTACGCCAATCCCATAGTGATCACACACCTCCATCAACTCGCGCTCGAATTCGGCGCGTCGAACGAGGCTGTAGTTAGGCTGCAGGGAATCAAAGCGCGCTGTTCCTTCCACTTCGGCGTGCCACAATGACTGCATGAGCCGCCAGGCAGGGTAGTTCGAAGCGCCGATATAACGCACCTTTCCCGATTGCACCAGATCCTCCAGCGCATGTAGGGTCTCATCGATCGGCGTACGATCGTCGAAATAATGGGTCTGGTAAAGATCGATGCGATCGGTCCCCAATCTGCGTAAACTATCCTCGACGGCGCGCTGGATATGCCCCTTGCTCAACCCTTCCCCGTCGGGCCCATCCCACATCCTGCCGCGCACCTTCGTCGCAATGACCACATCCTGTCTGTTTCCGCGATCCTTCATCCAACGGCCAATGATCTCCTCGGCCACACCCCCTGGATTATCATTCGCCCAACGCGAATAGATATCCGCGGTATCAATGAAATTTCCGCCAGCATCTACAAAGGCGTCCATGACCGTGATGGCAGCTTTTTCATCCGCTGTCCATCCAAACTGCATGGTCCCCAAGCAAATTTCAGAGACACTCAGATCCGTCTTCCCAAGGTTATGGTATTTCATTCTCGTGGCCTCCTCAAGATTGTACGGAACGCATCCACGTCCCAATAAAGGATACCTCCAGTGGGCTCGCCTTGAAATAATGTTCCCGACCGGTATAGACCTGCATAGCTTGACGTGTGTAGCACCTTGTGAGCTTTGGACGATAGTCTGGGATTCTGATCCTATCAACCTGTTTGAGCGGCGGGGTCTCCCCGCCCACGGGAGCAGCAACTGCGCCCATGCACCGGACCCAAGATCAGGTGCAATGCACCTTCTCCCCCATTGCCACCCTCCCTACAATACCGTGAACGTATATCACATCTCCGGCCATATCCACTACAATGCGCGTATGCTTAACCTTTACTCCTGGAACGTGAACGGAATTCGAGCCGCGCAGAAAAAGGGATTTCTCGATTGGCTCGCCGATAAAAAGCCCGATATTCTCTGTTTGCAGGAAACCAAAGCTCATCCCGATCAGCTCGACGAGGCCTTGAGAAACCCTCAGGGCTACCACACCTATTGGGCCCATGCGGAGCGCAAGGGTTATAGCGGAGTCGCACTTTATTCCCGTGTGGAACCAAAATCCGTGCAAATTGGGCTTGGAATCGAGCAATATGATCAGGAAGGACGCACGATCATCGCCGAATACGACGATTTTGTCCTTATTGGGGCTTATTTCCCAAACGGTGCGAGAGATCACAGCCGCGTTCCATTCAAGATGGCCTACAAGGAAGCTTTTCTTGAAACCTGCAATACTCTACGCCACTCGGGCAAGCAGGTCATCTTCTGCGGGGATGTTAATACGGCGCACCGCGAGATCGATATTGCACGGCCTAAGGCAAACGCCAAGACAACCGGATTTTTGCCAATCGAACGCGCATGGATCGATAAGGTGGTCCAGCAGGGCTATCTCGACAGCTTTCGCTTAATGCACCCGGATAGGGCGGATGCCTACAGCTGGTGGGCTTTTTGGGGAAATGCGAGAGAAAAAAATGTGGGTTGGCGATTGGATTATTTCTTCATCAGCCCTGGCCTCAAGGAGCGCGTCATCGCAGCCGAGATTCACCCCGAGATGAAGGGATCCGATCATTGCCCGGTGAGCCTCACCCTGCGGGTTGAGTGATCTTATTTGAAGTCATTCGTATTGATTATGTCTCCCAGCAGCTAAACTTTTTTTTCTTTTTCATTTACTCCTGACTCGCACCAGCCGTGTACGTCCTCTTTCTGTTGCATTACATTCTTGCGCAAGGCTGCCTAGCGCGATGAAAGAGGCAAGACACGTATCCCATCGATTTGAAACCAATAGCTACCCATTCCATCGCCGATCCAGCTTCCCCGGGCTTGGATGGGCGTCCAGGGCTTCGGCAGAGAGCCCACACCGTCCCAAACGGCGTTAATGAAGGTGTTTTGATCGCCCAGAAAAAATCCGTCCCCACCCGTCCGGCCCGGCAGACGAACACCCATTGTGGCGATCTTCGTCTCATGATAATTTGGCAGTTCTTCCAGCGAGACCTGATCGCTTGGGTATTGCACGAGATCGAGAGGGTGCACACTCAGCGGTTGCCCAAGAATTGTTATCTCCCAGTGCATGCTTTGCAGCCGCGTCGCGTGGGAAACCATTGGTGCAGCAAAAGAAAAGGCCATTTGTTGTTCGCTGTCCGCGGCTTTGATTTGCTGCGCTTCGGCCAGGAGCGAGGCACGCTCTCCCCCCAGCCTATCCAATCCACCACATTGAATTAGATGCATGATTTCTTTCGTTTGCAAATTAACGCGCTGCATGAGATCGCGCAGGTCCTTAAAAGGACGCTGTTTTCGCGCGCCCACGATTTCGGAAATTGTCGAGCGGCGCAGGTCGCGCACCTGCTGCAACCCCATCCACAGCGTGGGTTTTTCTTGCGCCTTCTGATCCTCCCAAGATAACGCGAATTTTGCCGTACTCACATTCACATGTGGGGGGCGCACAGAAATGCCCAAGCGTATTGCTTCGGCGATGTAGACCGCCGGGTGATGGTATCCACCGTGATCGGCCAGACGCGCACATAGAAACGCGGCCGGCCAATGTGCCTTCATATACGCTGATCGGTAGCTGACATGGGCATAAGCCGTTGCATGTCCTTGATTGAATCCGAAGCCCGAAAAATCCCTCACATGCTCCCAAAGCTTATTGGCCTGGTCTCTTGAAAGCTGAGGTTTTCCTTTTTGACAACCTTCTATAAACACATCCTCTACATCTTGCATAGCGTTCGAACTTAGTCTTCCAATCCCGCGCCGTAATTGATCAGCCTGCTCCCAGGTCAATCCCGCGATCTCGCGCGCAATACGCAGAATCTGCTCCTGGAAGATGATCACCCCGCGCGTTATCCCCAGAATTGGTTCCAGCGATGGATGCACATGCTCCACCTGCTCCTCCCCCCGAAAACGGCGCACAAAAGTCTTCGCCATCCCGCCCATCATCGGACCTGGCCTGAAAAAAGCGTTGGCCACCGCAAGATCACGAATGCTGCGCGCACCCAATCTACGCAGGGTGCGAATTGCGCCAGTTGACTCACACTGAAAAACACCGATCGACTGGCCCTGGGCGAGAAGATCGCCCGCTTTTTGATCATCATAGGGAATGTGCTCAAGGCGAAATTCTGGAAGGTGGTGTTTGCGCACGAGCGCCGCCGCATCGGAGAGCACAGTCAGGGCGCGGATCCCAAGCAGATCGAGCTTGGGCAGACCGATGGCTTCGACATCGCGATGATCATATTGCGTCATCAGGAAACCCTTCGAAGACCACTGCACCGGGACGATGTCTGTCAGTTGGGTGGGTGTGATAACGATCCCCCCTGGATGCAGGCTCAAGTGGTGGGGCTGTCCGACGATGGAAAATGCAGCTTTGAGCACTTCCCGCCAGCGAGGCTTGTGGACTTGCTTCATTAAATCCTCGATGGTGACCTCCTGGCGGCGGCCACGGGGCACCCTGCGCGCCAGTTGACTGACCTCGGATTCGCTCAATCCATAAGCCTTGGCCGTCTCGCGCACCGCAGAACGCGGGCGCAATGTATTCATTGTGGCGACCAGGGCGACTTTTTCTTCACCGTAGGTGCGGCGTACGTAGTCCAGTACTTCATCTCGCCGCCGACTACCAAAGTCGAGGTCAATATCCGGAAGATCGCCGCGGGCCGGATTGAGAAAACGCTCAAAGAGCAGATCATGTGCGACGGGATCGACCATGCTGATCCCGATGCAATAAGCCACGAGGGAGTTCGCCACGCTCCCCCGTGTACTGACGGGTAAATCGACCTCTTTCGCAAAGCGCACAATATCGGCAACGATGAGGAACAGGGGCGCGTAGCCATGCTGAAAAATCGTTGCCAGTTCATACTGCATCCGTTGACGAACGGATTGCACAACATCCAGGCCAAAGTTTGCACCCAGACCTTGATAGGCTTCCTTCTCCAGAACCTGCTCCGCGTTCATTCCCGCAGGCAGCTTTAAGACAGGCCAAATAGGCTCCCCGCTGGGCAACGCGGGCTGGCAGCGCTTTGCGACCCAACCCACATTTGCCAGGGCTTCAGGGAATTGGCGAAACTTTCGCCCAACCTCTGCGGTGCTTAACCAGTGCAGACTCGTCGCCAGATCGGGCAGGGATTTCTCTTCCAAATCACGCAAACTGCAGTTCTGATCAATGGCCGCGAGAAGTTTCAACCTCGACTGATCGTTAACCTCGGTGGCCTTAATCGGCTGCAATGCAATAATCCGCATGCCGAGCCCTGCTCCAATTTCGACGATCTGCTGGGAAAGTGCAGAGTCACTTGGAGCACGAATTTCCAGGCTGAGAAACGCATGCTCGCCGAAGATTTCCGCGAGACGGCCGGCGTAATGCTGGGCGTTTTTTCGCTGCTCGGTTTGTAGAAAGCGAACCAGCCACCCCCGCCGTCCGCCACTTAAACAAATAAGCCCCTTGCGGTGTGCACGCAAATCATCCCAGCTAAGCCCTTGTGCGAGATGGTGCTCTCGGTTGGAAGTGCCCTGCAAGAGTGAGGTCAATTTGCAGAGCGAACGATAACCATCCGGCCCGGTTGCCAACAAAACAAGCTGGCCCGCTCGTGTTTCTTCTCCCGGCATGGCAACCCCGAAGGAATCAACATTTAGGGTCATTCCCGTGATCGGCTTAATACCTGCTCTCTCGCATGCTTTTGCAAACACAACAGCCCCATAAAGTGCATTTGTATCGGTTAATGCCAAGCGTTTGAATTTTTCAGACACCGCCTTGCGCACAAGATCTTCGATTTTGGCGGTTGCCTCGAGGAGCGAATATGTGGAATGCACGCGGAGATGCGTGAAATCCGAATCGATCGCGTTGTGCATGGCTGTGATTAAAACATACCTTGCGATGGGCGGCACGGGGGACGCAGAAAATGTGAGCGTCAGAACCCTCGTTTCGCATGTGCAAGGCACTTCACATTCGGAAAACGATGAGCCTGCTCATCAGGATGACAAGATGATGTTAATTAAGGTTAATGTCATTCTGAGCAAAAATGTTTCGCTAGGCGAATCATCGCAGCGAAGAATCTCGTTTGCCAAATAAGCCAGACGTCGATCTTGTCAGACTTTATCCTTCGTCAATCTGCCAGCTGTATTGTCCGGCAGACTTTTTCAGGATGGCATTAATTGAGTGTGCAACGCAATTTATGAGTGCGGCGCATGGGGAGTTTGATTCCACACACTTCCCTAGCGCCCAAAGATGCTTGTACCCGGATGGTAGGCCGCCCAGCCATACCATTCGGTCACGAAGGAGGTTACGTAATCCAGTTGGGCACCCTCCAGGGGGCCAGCTACTGCCCTCCCCGTCCAATCCCACTGCGTGCCGCTGGCATCGACGATCGACTCCCCCTCCATCGAAAATTGCAGTACTTCCCCAACCACGTGCCTCGAAAAGGCTAAAGCATATGTGTTCTTCCCCTGCAGGAATATCACAATTGGCTGCTCGCCGAGTGTGTCATGCAGGACAGTGGGCTGTTCTCCAAAATCCGCAAGCACATAGGCGCGCTCACTGCTTCCAGAAGATACTCCGAGTACGAGTTCATTCCCGGGCAGGCGCTCATCGATGTTAAGCAACGTTCGCTGAAATTGAGGACCAAGCCCTCCCCTTCCCGGTTCGATCTTGCGGTAGCGATCCACAAATTCCGGATACCAGTCGAGCACCGTTGTCTCAGGATATAGGCTGACCCATTGCTCCCACGTTGTGTGGATAATCGGCTCGATCTGCAGGAGGAAGTCTTTTCCGGCGAGTTCCCCCGTGAGCACTCTTCCATCGTAATGGGTCCACACCGATCCGCTTATTCGATCCGCCATCACGAAAAGCCCGTTGTAGAGACCGAAAACATCGAACGTATAGGTGGTTTCATTTACCACAGGGTTGAAGCCAACCCCACTTGAACAGACTATTCAATAGGTAACGAGAAAGGGCTTGCCACCGATTTCATCGTTGGCAATATGGTGGTAAGCCATTTGAGAAATTGGATAAGCGCGCGCCTCACCATTCCATGCCACACCGAGCACCAACTCATCCGCAGAAAGCCAGGTCGCCTTCGCAGCAGAAACCACTTCGGGGTTGTCGAGGACGATAAATCCTGCGCCGGGCCCGGCGAGCAATCCAGCCGCATCGAACGCAACCTGCAGCTCAACCTGGGTTTCGCCGGTCGGCTCGATGCCCGAGTCTGCCTCTTCACGAATCGGGTTTTGTTCCATAATGGCTTCTTGCTCCAGCTGGAGGTTGTTGCCACATGCCGTCAGCAAGAATAGAAGCAGAAGATGATGAAATTGTTTTCGCATAAGCGTTGTTGAAAGAGCTTTTTTGATCCTCATGAATCAAGATACTAAGCGAAGGATGTGAAGCGCCGATGTTGCCCATGTTATCGACCTGTAAATTATCCGATCAATCTTCGATGTCCGCTAGCCAGGCGCAGGATTCTGGATTCCCTTAAATAGCCAAATTTATCAATATGGCCATTGCCAACGCAACCAGCGTATCAACTACCAGCGAACGCAGACGAAATATCTGTTTTGTGTAGGGCAGTAGCGTCACCAATGCAAATGCCTCGAAACCTGGCCGTATCAACAATACGAGGCTGAGGATCACACCGCGCGCAAACATACGGCTTATGAAGCTGTCATCGACTTCTCGCAAAAATTTGGGGTTGTTGCGCACGAAAATGCGCTCCGAGATAAACCACACATAGGTCGCGAGCAGATATCCTATTGCCAACACGGGCCATGCGCCGTTTATCGGAAACTGCCCCGGGAGAAGCGTACGATCGATCCATGTCGCAAAGAGGAAGATCGAACCGATATGAATGAGTTGATCAACAACATATTGCAAAGATTGGGCCTCTGGCCAGCGGTATCCCAGTGAAGTTTTCGTCCAATCCATGAGAAAATGAAAGAGCATCAAGACGAGCAGCTGCGGCCAGATCATCAGGCGCGCAGGGCCCACGATAACGAACATCACCCCAAGATGCGTGGCGATATGAATCACTGATGCCCACCATGTGCGTTTGTTATCCACCAGCCAATCCGATTGCAGTGGATAATCAGCCAGAAAGTGGGCCAACATCAAATGCCAGAACATACGGCTTCCAAATTCACAGTGAATCTGCCCTTGTATTCAAGAGTAATTTTTGATTAATCGTCGGTATTCCACGCGCATACAAGCATCCATAACAACTTCCAGTCCTGCGCTGCGCGCGGCTGCGGCCGCCGGCTCGTTGACAATCCCTTCCTGCATCCAAACCACCTTGGCTTCGATGCCTATGGCCTCTGCCACCACGGGCGGCACATCTTCGCTGCGTTTGAAGATGAGCACGACGTCAACCGAGTCGGGGACCGAGGCAAGATCGGGATAGGTCTTCTCGCCCAGGATTTCGCCGTGCGTGCTGCGAATCGGAATAATTCGATAACCTTGTTGCTGTAAGAATGCCGGGACACTGTGCGCCGGCCGTGTATCTCTTTTCGAGATCCCTACGACGGCAATGTTATTAGCACTGTCAAGGATCTTGCGTTTGACGTCATCACTCGCAATTTCAATCGCCGGGACAGGGACCTCTCCTGCTGCTACCGATTCGATATTCTCAGGAAGCCAGACCTCAAACGTTGTCGTGCCCGGTTGAGAAGTCACGCGAATATCACCGTGATGTTTTTGAACAATGATATTGTGGCTGATATCAAGTCCCAACCCAATTCCTTTTCCAGGTTCCTTCGTGGTGAAAAAGGGGTCGAAAATTTTGGTTTGAATCTCGGGGGGGATTCCGGGGCCATTATCTCGAATTTGCACCACCACCCATTGGCCTTCCAGGCGTGTTGTTATGACCAGCTCACCCTTGCCCTGCATCGCATCGATGGCGTTGTCAATCAGATTGGTCCAGACTTGATTGAGTTCGCTGCCGTAGGCCTGGATGCGCGGCAAATTTTCGGCATACTCTCGCTGAAGACTTATTCCTTCCTTGAGCTTGCTCCTCAGGATGATAAGTGTGTTGTCCAAACCCTCATGCACATCGATGATCTGCACCGGGGCTTGATCCAGGTAGGCATAGGATTTCAACGCCTTAACGATTTCTGAAATTTGTTTTGCCCCCTGCTCGACTTCTTCGAGGAGACTACGCATTTCGTACTTCGCCGTCAGCCATGGCAAAATGCGCTGCAGCTGCTCCAGTGAAAAGTGCTCAACTAGCGCCTCCAGCTTACCTTGACTGAATCCCATACCGACCAGCGCAGGTGCGTGTTCCCACGCATCTTTAATACCGTGTCCATCAAGCCAGGTCTCGATCTCCTCTTCAATATCTCCTCTGGTAAGCGCATCTAAATCATCGGGTTGGCCGGCGCTTTTCCGCATATTCTCATCCAGGATTTGCAATTCCTTGGCTTGCTCGTCGGAAAGCTGCAGTACGCTGCTATCCCGAACGGCTTGTTCAAATTTCTCAACCCCGATTTTCAACTGTCCTGCTCCGCGTTGCACGGCAGCCGCAGGATTGTTTAGCTCGTGAGTCACGCCCGCGGTAAGCGTGCCCAATTGCGCGATTTTTTCGCTCTGGCGAAGAAGCGACTCGGTGGCCTGTAACCGGGTGGTAATAGTGTGCAGCATGGCACGCGCCGCCGAGGGGCTTGAATTTAGCAAGTTGTCGAGCTGTTCAAGGCTGAAAGCGAAGAGCAGCGCGTCGGTTTTCGCGCGTACTGTCGCCATACGCGTCCCTGCTTGTAACAGCGACATCTCGCCGATCACTTCTCCGGCTTTGCGGACGGCAAGGATTACCTTGCGCCCCTCGGAATCACGCAGGATTTCCAACTCGCCCTCTTTGATAACATAGGCCTTATCTCCCGGACTTCCCTGCGCGAATAGCTGCTCCCCCGCCTCAAGATGGACCTGCTCCAGGCCGCGTGCTAAATGCGTCAGATCTTCATCCGGCAGATCTGAAAATAAAGGCACATTTCGAAGAAAGGTTTCCATTACCATTGCGCGCCTGGTCATACGGTGCTCAGATAGCGATGGATCGACTGTAAAGAAGCA
>JADFRQ010000109.1 GCA_022561215.1 Chloroflexota bacterium
TCACGAAAAATTAACCGGCTTCCTGAAGGATGAACTCACCGAACTCGACGGCGTGATGAATGCCGCCGGCCAGTTGGCCGACGGTCTCTCCCAGGCTGCCTCGATGACGGGGAACGTCAGGGACGCCATCGGTGAGATCCAGAGCACGATGGATGAGATTGAAAGACTGATCGCCCTCGGCGAGGAAGCTAAGCCGGATGAAATCCTGGAGGGGTTCGAGAAGTACCTGGGGACGGTGGTGGACATACTAGGATCCCTCGTGGGCCGCATCCCCGGCCTGGGCGCTTTTCTCTACATTTATCTCAAGGCCATAGGATCGATAAGAATCTCAATTCAAGAGATTCAGGAGATCGTTCAGGAAAGAAATGCGCTGATGCGCGAACTCTTCGGAGAAGACTTATACGTCACCCTGTTGACCTCCAAACAAGAACGACAACAGGCAATCGAGGAGCTGAAGAATAAAATCGAGGCACTAGACGAGCAAATCCTGAATCATCCAGACTACTTCCCGCCGCCAACTTATGTCGCCGAGGATGTTCCCGAATGGTGGGAGGACGAATTCGGCTCCACACTGCGCAGTGTGGAGCAGGTGACCCATCTGAACTATGCTCGAACCTTTGATAACTACACCTACTGGAAGAAACGCTTCGAGGAATCGAAGACGGCCTGGGAAAGCTGGCAGCAGGTGCATTTTAACCTTACCAATCCGGGAGATCTCACCGGGGCTTTGACCCAGGAAAGCGAAGAGCTGCAGGCGCAACATTCTGCGGCCAATGCCGAATTGCAGAATGATCTACAGAATACGGAACTCGGGCTACAGGTTCACAATCTTTCCGACGCTATCACGCAGAATGAGGGCAATCTCTCGAATGTGGAGAACGAGATCGCGCGCGGCGAGAAGCTGAAGGGCAGGTATGAGCACGCCGCACGCGCATTTGATCGATTGAGCATGCAATGGCTCAGCTTGCGCAACTTCCTACGCGAGCGCTTAATCAACGATCTAACCGCTGGCACCATTAAATGGACTCCAGGTACTCTCAAGCAGTTCAACAAGGCCCATCCCGAGCTGGCCATTCAGCCGGAGGAGATTAAGCATCGAACGATCCGCAACATTCCATGGCCGGTTGCCGGAGCGGGGTGCCTGTCGGTATTATGTATCGGGGCGGTCTGCGTCTTTGCCGTAAGCAACTTCTTCACAGGCGATGAGAGCGCAAATTCGCTTGTGCTGCCACTTCCAGAGCAAGCCACAAGCCTGCCTGCTGCGACCAATCCTCCTTCGCAATCTCTACCATCGACGAGTGTGCCAACCCCGGTGCCGACGGTTGATGCTTTGGCCTCCCTTCGCGAGGATGCCAAGATCGTTGACGCCGTAATCGCACTCGTGTTGGACATTGCCTCTGTTGGAACCATTAATCCGAACGGACACTTCACCAGCACCTCATTGGCTGAAGACAACCCACTGCTGCAGTCCTTTATATTTTTCGTCGCTGACAGTCTCGATAACGTATACCTTGGATATTTGGGTGACACGGATATGCTCAGCATCAACTTTTCCCTATTCATGCCCGGGGACTCGGCATTTAGTCCCAGCATGACAGACACTCTCGATTTAGGAACGGCCGACAGTCCCTATCGGCCATCCTATGAGATCAATCCAACGTATGCCAACTCTTCACGTGTTTGCTATGGCCGAAGTTACGCCCTTTTTAACACAGGCAAGATGGTGGAGAGCTTGCCTTCGATACGCAGCCTTTCCATCTGGTCCTATAAATTGAAAGCGGATTCGGACTTCGACCTGGTGCATCGGGAGCTGGACGAGGAGCAAGTATTTATGTTGTCTGAGTACCTGCAGATGGCCCCGCTTCTTGACATGGGAGAAATCAAATCTACTTCTTTGGTGCCCGTTCCACTCGCAGGGCTACTTGGCGGTGAGGTGGATTTAGAAGGCTACCCGACATTGAGCATGATGTTCCAGCAGCGAACAGCCCCCGATCAGCGAGAGATGTTGATCAATTTCGGGACGTGTATTATTGAGATCTTCGAATAAGGTAGGAGCTATTGTTTGATCCTATTCGATATCGCATCGTCGGAGGGGACGAACGGGAGAAAACTTCGCTCGCGCCTGCCCGATCATCATCAAGGCTGCACTCCAGAATTGTTCTGCCCGGTTGGGCCGCGGCATGCCACCAGGATTCATTGCCCCTATGGAGATTGGGGAAATTCGCGAATTGCCCTTACTGGCTAGACCGTGAGCTAGGCGATCACACTCGAAGCAGATTATGCCGATTTTCAACCAACCACCACAATCATCTTAAAGAACTCCAGCAGGGGTTCGATTTGGAGTGCAAAATGCTCTGCTTTTGCAACCTGTGCGGAGCACAGGCTGAAGTCAGAACTTCGGCACTCCAGAGGAACGCCTACGAGCCAAAAGATCTAACAGCATACTTCCCAAGTGCAACGCACTTGCAAAGCGCAATGCACCTTGGGCGGTTCGTGGACCCACTCGCTTCGACGACGGCATGCCGTGCCCGAAACACACAGTCTTGGATAGAATTAATGGATTTCCGGTTCACGGCTAACCCACATAAGCCGCGGCCCAATCTCACCGAGCATCATTCAATCGTTATTTCTAAGATAAGCATGCCGCCGTTTCCATTCGCGACATAAACATACGGCTCAGCGATAAATATGCTCCACACGAATCCGCCTGTCTTATATTCGCCTGCCAATTGAGGGTTTGCCGGGTCAGAAATATCGAGTGCCAGAAGCAAGCCACTCGACCCATCCCCCACAAATGCGTAGGTGCCCAAAACGAAAACATCCTGAGCATAGCCCGGCGTGTCATAGAAACCAATTTCTTGGGGATTGGTTGGGTCGGAAATGTCAAAGACCCGTAATCCATCTGCCCCATCGGCCAGGTAGGCATACGATCCAGAAACTACCACGGCCTCGGCGGCTTCGGAGGTATCGTAGAAACCCAGCTCCTCAGGATTTGCCGGATCGGAGACATCAACCACCCGTAACCCCTGACCCTCCATGGCAACATAGGCGAGAGTGCCAGAAACGTAGACATCACGCACATGCACGCTACCCGCCTTGAAGTAGTTGCTCACATGCTGAGGATCCCCTGGCACGGATATGTCGGCGATGTTCAAGCCCCCATCCCGTCCAGCTACGTAGACATATTGACCGGAGACTTGTGCTTTAACCGCGAAGCCAATGGAGTTGTAGAATCCCGCTTCTATTGGAGCCGTTGGATCAGAAACATCCAGAACGAGCAGGCCGAGACCATCGGCAAGATAGACGTAAGGACCGGAGAAAAATACGCCCAGGCCTATGGTGGATCCGATGGGATCAAATGAGCCCACTTCAACCGGGTTGGTTGGATCAGTGATATCCACAACTCGCAGACCAGCGGAAGAATCAGCAACGTAAGCATAATCGCCGGACACTACCACGTCATTCGGTGACCCCAGCGCGTCACTGAAGCCAACTTCTGAGAACTGCACCGGAAGAGTTGGAGTTGGAGTCGGTTAAAGCAGGTGTTGAAGTCGGCGCAATGGATGTTGCAGTGCGTACGGCAGTCGTCGGGCTTGTGAGGGTTACGGATGAAATGCCAGTTGCAGGAGGGGATATCGCCTGCCCCGTGCACCCAACCAATGCAAAGGTAAAAGCGCTTGCTGCCAACAATTTCTCATATCCAGTCATTGCCAATTCCTCCGGCGAGAAGGTGATTTATCCATTTATGGTAGGCTATTTACAGCCTATTGCCAACAATTTCACGCGCCTGATCGATATCCTCGGAGCCTCGATTGACCGATCCGCAGTGCACAGGGCTGAAATTGAGAGACATTTGCAACAAATAGATCGCGTTGTGGAGAACTCACACCGCCTGCGGGTCGAATCCTCGGTGACGCTGATTCCGTGTCTGGGCTTGTATTTTGGGCGGTCTTAATCCGCCCCCCTTTGAATTCAGGTAAAACCGACCTTCACAGGCCGCAAGCCCTTCAGCCCCATTAAGTGTGCTGAGGTGCAGCCAAAACGGTAAACCGGACCCTCCGGGAAATCTTGATGAAAGCCGCACTTGGTAAATGGGTACGTTCAAAGAAACTCAGACGTGTGTTTGCCGAAATAGCGGGTGAAGATCGCCTGATTGACGCAAGTGAGTTTCAGCGCGCCCTGAAAATTAAGCGCAAGTATTTCGCGGCGAAAGCCTTCACCCTTTTCGATTTAGATGGCAGCGGCCGCATCAACCAATAAGAGTTTCTTCAGGAGGTGGAACATCTTGTTTCCGGAGCCGACGAAGATCGACTCAGGTTTGCCTTTCAATTGTATGACGTCGATGAGGCCGGAACCATTAATAACCATACGCTGGATCGCCTGATTGAGGCCAGCATGGTGGAAAACGATTTGGTGTTTTCCCAGGAGCAAGTTAGCCACCTGGTAAAGGCATTATTGCGTGAAGCCGATACCGATAAAAATGGCAGTTTCGCATTTGAAGAATTCAAGCAGCTTATCGAAGTACACCCAGATTGATTGGAAGCGTACGCCCATAGCCCGGTTTCATGGTTGAAACCCCTGGGGAAAGCCAGTCGCGGGATTCCTTCCCAACAAGATCGTGCGTGGGCCTGGAAGTAGAACGCCCACCGAACTTTCGCTATCGTCCCGCGGACTACGTGTTCGTGAGATGCCCGGAAGTTTCAAGATTGGATTGGCATCCGTTTAGCATTAGCAGCGCCCCCGAAGAGGAGAATATTTTAGCGATTCATATCCGTGCAACCGGAAGCAGGACCGGCGCCCTGTATGAGCTTTTCAATAAAATGCGACCCCGTTGCCCGTAGTAGTCGGAATGCGCACGCAGGCAGTCGTGCCGGTGTATCTGGATGGCTCCTATGGCACGCCGAGCTCCAACATCTTCGAATCAAAGAACGCCATCTTGATTGGATCAGGGATCGGTGTTACTCCATTTGCCGCTATTCTGAAAAGCATTCTTTTGCGGAAGCTAAAGGGCGATTACACACTTCGATTGCAGAAGTTCCATTTTTTTTGGATGAATCGAAAACAAAAGTCATTTGAATGGTTTCTAGAGCTTTTATCAAGAATCGAGGCGGAAGACCGGGACGGGCTGTTTGACCTTCACATATACTTGACTGGGGTGCAAGAAAAGTCGGACATGAAGTCCAGCATTCTGTTCGTCGCCATGGATTTGCTGCATGAGACAGCAGGGATTGATCTTATCACCGGCCTGCAAACCAAAACCCAATCAGGGCGTCCCAATTGGGAAGCACACTTCCGTGATATTTCTTCCCAGCATCCAGGTGAAGAAATAGATGTGT
>JADFRQ010000057.1 GCA_022561215.1 Chloroflexota bacterium
ACCGCGCCATGATTTGCAGGTCGGAATCGAAGCGTTGTACTTTTTCGATCATTTCCGGTTCCTCGGACCAAATGAAACAATCCCGCGCCATCCCCGCCTCGCGGATAAGGCCGATGAATTCTTCCGGCACGCCGGCCTTGATATCGACGAATAATTTTGCCCGGCCGCGGACGGTTTGAAGAAACGCCCCGAGACGCGGCACGTGTTCGCCGGCGAAATCGGCGCTGAACCAGCTTCCGGCGTCCAATGAATCCAGCTTGGCCGCGCTCATTTCGGCGACGGTGCCGGCGCCGTCCGTTGTCCGGTCGACCGTGGTATCGTGGATCACGAAATATTCCCGGTCCGCGCTTATGGCGATATCGAACTCAATATAATCGGCGCCACGGGCTATCGCCTGCTCGGCCGAAGCGATCGTATTCTCGGGCGCGGCAAGCTTCAAGATCAAATTCAAGCGCCAGGTCCGTGACAATTGTCGCAAGTTTCTGGCTTAGATAGGCGTTCTCTCGGTCGTCAATGAGTTTGTTTTGAAAGCGGCTTGGAATCTCCTCGATGTGATCATAAATATTATCCAGCGTGCCGTACTGCTCGAGCAATTTGACCGCCGTTTTCTCACCAACGCCGCGGACACCGGGAATATTGTCGCTCGTATCACCGACCATCGCCTTGTAATCGACGACCTGGCCAGGATCGATTCCCAGCTTCTTCTTGACTTCTTTCGGACCATAATCGATCGCCTCCGAAAGTTTCTGACCGGAGAGGCGGATTTGGACGTGTTCGTTCGATAGTTGTAGAAGATCTTTATCCCCCGTGAGAATAATCGTGTGCACTCCCTGGGATGCGGCCAATTTGGCCATCGTACCTAACACATCGTCGGCCTCATAACCTTCCATCTCATAAATCGGAATTCCGAACGATTGGACCAGTTCGCGCATACGAACAATTTGGGATGCCAGATCTTCCGGCATCTTTTCGCGCGTCCCTTTGTATTCAGGAAAGATGTCGTCCCGGAACGTGCGCCCGGTATCAAACGACACGGCAAGATATTCCGGGCTTTCTTGACTCAAGAGGCTTAGCAATACCGAAGCAAAGCCGTACACACCGGCTGTACTCTCACCCGATTTGGTTGTAAAACGCGCCCCTCCACCGGGCCCGGTAAGGGCAAAATAAGAGCGGTAGGCGAGTGCGTGGCCATCGATAAGAAACAACCTTGGGCGTGAAGACATAGGCACTTCTCCAGACTTAATAGCTTCTCCGGACATGATAGCTTCTCCAGAAATTAGCGCTTTTCCAGACATAAGCACTTTTCCGTGAGGTGACTTTAAGATTTTACCCTGCGCTAATGGCGATCGTAAGGACGAGTTTACTGGGGCACGCCTTAAGCTTTACGCGCTGCTTTCATAAATAGTTGCAGTTGATCGGAGGTGATCTCTTTTCCGGAGGAGAGGAAATAACGATCTGACCAAAACTGGCCTGAAGGTAAATTGCTGAATTGCTGCGGATACGCTTCGAGCAAACGTGTAGATGTATCGATCGAAATTTGTTTGATGGCCTGGCCGGGTGCGATATCCTGCGAGAGAATTAGGGTGAGGCGCATGTGATCTGGAAGAACTTCAATAATTTCAGCCTTCCATCCCCAGGCGAGGCAAAGTTTTCTCGTCCATTCCGAAATTTTTGCTGACATTGATTCGTTCAGTTGATGTTCGGGAAAATGGGGCAAGAGGATGGCCGTAAAAGATAAATTGTGATTTCCATCGGCTGCGGAATGTTGCGACTCGGAATGTGAGCTTGAGTCAGACGCGTCAACATCAAGGAAGGGAAGGTGTGCGGCAGGCATTGGTCGTTTTGGATGCCAATCGCTGGGAAAAATGAATTCTGAGGAGGCGGTGGACTCTTGATCTTCTTTTATCTCTGGCTCTGGGTCAGGCGGGGGCACATCGAGGTCTCCCAGAATGGGAATCCCTACATCAGAGGCCGGCGATATTGGGACCCAATCGCCAGGCAATCCCGCAAGCTGATCTGGCCTCTCGGGAATTTCCCTATCTTCGATTGTTGGGATCGGATCCGCAAGGGGTAGCTCACTTGGTTCGGGGTTTGACAAAAGCCGGCTCAGAAATTTAGCTTGCCGCCTGGCTAGGCTAAATGGTTTGTCTGCCTCGTAGAGCAGCACCAAGGTATAGGTCGAGATTACGGGAATAGCATAAAGCAGAAAATCATCTTCATCTCCTTCGAAACGAATGTAACGAAAGATGGACTCCTGTTTTTCGGCTTTGAATTCGTGTTCGTGAAGGCTATGGACCACCGACCTTGCCCGATCCTCGCTAAAACGTTGGGACCAAGCCCATAATTCGCCATCCCGCAGGAGGATTAAGCCATGGGCGGAATGTTCTTGAAACAACCGCGTTAGATATTCGGCAGCGTACGTACGGTCATCGAGCCAGCGGGGCGGATCGGGGGTGGACTCAATCCGCATTGCGTCGCTTGTAGGAGATCGGATAGCCGCATCCTCTCGATCGATCTCAAGCTCGTTTGCTTCGGCAGATTCCAAATCGATGTCGGCGGTCGGTTCGAGGGCGGAGAGAATGTCGGCGGAGGGTTCCGCCGGATCTGCCTGAAACAGGTCTATCCCGATCTGCGCATCG
The DNA here is from genome assembly GCA_022561215.1 of Chloroflexota bacterium. Lineage (GTDB taxonomy): Bacteria > Chloroflexota > Anaerolineae > Anaerolineales > E44-bin32 > JADFRQ01. The sequence continues at coordinate 2,640 of JADFRQ010000057.1, forward strand.
TTGCCCTCGATTACTTCGTTAGGCCCAGGTTGTCGCGGTGGATCAAATCCCAGCTGCTGATGATCAACTTTCGAAGCAGAATTTTCAGGCTCAGGGAATTCGTCGAATACCTGCTCAGATCCCAAGTCGGATCCAATATTGGGGGGCGGCTTGGTCGTGGGAGGATTAATCACGTTCTGAATTATGGAAGGCAGCTCAGGCAGAAAATAGGGTTTTTCGATAACCGCCGCCACACCAAGGTCTTCCAACAATGAGGTATGGACTTCCCTATTCCCTACAATTGCAATAAGAAGCAAATGGCGGTTATCTTCCCGTATCTTGCGCAGATAACCTTCTCCCTGATCCTGCGCGACATCCATATCCACAATTGCAATTTGAACTTTCGAGCCCTTGAGTAGTTGCGCCGCTTCAATGGCTGACGTAGCCGATGAGGCCTTGAATTGCCCGGTACTTTCAAGGGTTTTAACCGTCAGTTCCCGATATTCCTCGTCGGGATCGACGACAATCACAGGGATGGCCATGCTCTTCCTTGCAAACAAGAATTCCGCGTCCGAATTGGCTTGAGAATAGATTTCAAGACACAACTCGTAAAAACTATTCAACCATTAATGAACAGAATTCGATAGTATCCCTGATACGAAAACCTTCCGGAGGCTTCAAACCTCCGGAAGGTTAACCAAAAAATGTACTTCATGGGAGAACAGGGCTTAACGCGGTGGTCCAACAATCCTGGGCAGCAGCCAGAATGCCCAGTCCTGCGTTGATGCGCCGTTGGCAAGCACCACAAGTGAAAACTCAACTGATTTTCCGGCGAGTCCTTTGTCTGCTAGATCGATGTCGATCCTGCGGATTGTCCCATCGTAGGACTCTTCCCATTCCCCTAATTTCTGAAGCGGCCCACCATCGGCATGGTATGTGATCTGGAATTTTACATCACAGGCGGAGCCGCCACTCTTGTACAGGCAGCCGATGACGGTTTTAAAGTGATCCCCCTCCACAACGCTAAATGCGGGAAAACGTCCCGATATGATGCCGTTATTGACCCATTGCGGGTGGGTTTGAAGCGCAGCCTCATTTTCGGTCACGCCTGTCTCAAGCTTGGGCGTATCGCGCTTGAGGACAAAGCCTGCCACATCGGTATCCGTTCCGGGGCAAGTCAGCACGCCAGCGCCAGTGACCCAATCGGCAGAGCAATAATTATCCACAAAACTGTGGACCGTCACGGGTCGTGGCGTAGGGGTGGGGCCGACAACGATTTGCACCCAAAAGGGACTATCGGCCTCGTCTCCAAGTCCAAAAAGGAGTCCATTCGCGTTGCGCAACATCCAATTTCCTCGATGGGTGCCATTTGAGATTGGTGCAACAAACGGGATGCCTATGTCAATTGTTGAATCTGGCGCAACCTCACTATCCAGCTTAATCGATGGCGAGGCCCCCATGATATTGCCGCTATCAAATACGGTAGAATAATCTGTCGTCCATGTGCAGCTACCGACATTCTCCAGGCGCCAGGTTTTTTCGAATTCCTCCCCCGGATCCATGCGCGTATTATCGGGAATGGTGACATCCTTGATAAAGCGTGCCTTGTCGGTGCAGGCGATGGTCGGGGAGGGGGAGGGAGTCGGTGTATCTGTTGGCCCGTTCGGTGTTGGGGTAAGTGTCTCCACCGGTGGATCTGTCGCATCTCCTCCTACGGCCTTCGTCAGTTCTGCAGCCACAGTGCCCGCCGCCTGGGTGGCAAGCGGGTTGGGAGTGGGTCCCGCGGATGAAAAGTTGCAAGCGAGGGGGCCAAGCACGAGCAGGGCGATAAACGGTAAAAAATAAGCCTTAAGCTTAGATTCTGTAATCATTTTCTATTCTCCATCCCTTACGGATGCTGACTCCCAGGTGTACGTGTGAAAAATTTCACATTTATTACCCGAGCATCTAAGGTAGCGGATAGACGCATTTTATCGCCATATTGTTCCGAGGCAAGCTTAATCATATTCGATGTTCAAACGTGATCAAGCTAGGATTGCAAAACCTTTGCAAGCGGATACGCTACGTCTCGGATTTCAGGATAACAAATATTCTCTCATCGCAATCCAAGAAGATCCTCTCCCTCTCTGCAGGGGTTGCATGGTTCGTGCCATTTTGAAGCAATAAGTTGCGAGATTTGGGGTAAATTGGAGCAAAATTAATAGGAAAATGCCGGAATATGCGTAGATTGCACCGGCACAACTACTACTGAGTCAAGATAATAGTGGTGGAACGATGTCATTCTGAGGAGCGAAGGCGCTTCATAATCCGAAGCGACGAAGAATCTCGTTTTCCAATGAAAAAAGTCCTTTTCCATGGGCAGCGAGGTCCTTTCGTTCGTTGAAAGGCATTTGCATCCTCTGCGCTATAGCTCAGAATGACAACCCATCACATCCACGATGACTTAGCACTAGCAGCGGTGTAGTCCAGTGCGAAGTAGCTCGAGCTTGCCGCGGGAAGGAATAGCCAACGGGGTCAGGAGGCGACACCTGGATTGGCCTATCCGTTCAGGGAACCCCCCGATGAAGATGCCCGCAGTATTCTTGCTGATTTGTTCACTTGGAGCTGTGAATAAGTTCCGGAGATGCCGTAATGGGCAGCTCCGTTAGAGGAAGGTGCCCCCTCATGCTCCAGGGACCTGTCCAATGGATTTCGATAGGCACCAATTCGCCCAGCATATTTTCAGCGGATTCGAAGAAAACCAGCTTGTTGGTGCGCGTACGCCCCTTCCAGCGATTATGTTTCATCCCATCGACGAGAACTTCTACGACATTCCCGTTGTACGCCGAATTGATCTCTGCAGAGATCCGGGACTGTAATTCTTCCAGCGCGCGAAAGCGAGCCATTTTTTCATCTTCTGGAACATCATCCGGCATGCGGCGCGCGGATACCGTATGCGGGCGCGGCGAATAACGTGCGAGGTGTGCTACATCGAAACGTATCTCTTCCATCAGATCATACGTATGCAAAAATTCTTCTTCTGTCTCTCCCGGAAAACCCACGATTATGTCCGTGGCGATCATCCCACCGGGGACACGTTCGCGAATTCGGTGGATTAATTTGCGGTATTCTTCAACTGTATAGCCACGCTTCATGCGTTCAAGAACCTGATCATCGCCGGATTGAATAGGTACTTCAAAATGTTCACATACTTTCGGCAGTTCGGCGACGGCATCGATCAGATCATCCGTCATCCACAACGGGTGTGAAGTGAGAAATCGAATGCGCCTTATTCCGTCTATCGCGTGAATTACCCTGAGCAAATCGACAAGATCGGGGCCATCTTCGATGTCTGTCCCGTAGCGGTCGACAATTTGGCCCAGAAGCGTAACCTCCCGTACTCCCTGATCACTCAGGCTGCGAATTTCCGCCGCAATCGCACCCACCGAACGGCTGCGTTCAATACCGCGCCGAAACGGAATGATACAAAATGTGCAGGCATGCGAACAGCCAAGGACAATGGGTACGTTGGCTGAAACCAATTTTCCTTGATCAGAATTCGGGAGAACAATCTCCTCATCCATTATTGCATTGCGCAGCGCAACATTTGTGGATTCTAGCTTCGACCCGTCCAGCGTTAACAAGTGGTCGATAAGGGGGCCAGGATCGGAAGGTGGGGAGAAGACATCGACATAGGGAAAGGTTTTAGCGAGCTCAGGATTGCCTCGTACGCCTACCAGGCAACCCATAAGATTGATGGTAAGCTCGGGGCGTTTTTCTTTGAGCGGACGCAGCGAAGTCAGCCGCCCATAGGCTTTGTTTTCCGCGCTTTGACGAACAACACACGTGTTAAGAACAATAACATCGGCTTCTTCCGTTTGCGTGGTCGGCTGATAGCCGAGTTTCTCCAAAGCGGAGGAAACGCGCCGAGAATCAGCGACATTCATCTGGCATCCGGAAGTCCAGATATGGTACTTCATGACAGGCATTATAACCCAGCACCTATGGCTGGGAAGCAGAAAAAGAGAATGCGGTATGATTGATTTCGGCATTTGAGCAAGTTGAATACGGGCACCGGGCGTCCGCCTGCTACCCGCAAGAGTAAAACTTGCGCGCAGGACGCGCCAGGCCTTATTCTTCAACCCTAGCTCTAAAATAATGGCACGACAAAGGCTGAGTACGCTTGCTCTACTCCTTTTCGTTTCGAAGCATAAATTCTTGGATCGCAATCTTTTTCGCGGCACTCGCTGCCGGCTGCAGCGCGCGGAAGGATTCTCCGATCATCATTCCCCAGCCGATGCCAACTATGACCTTCACGGCCACCCAACTGCCGTCGGCGGTGCCGACAAGTGCACCAACAGCAACCCTTGCGCCTCGCTGTGACGAAAAAGCGGGCAAATTGGAGATGACAAATTATTCAGGAGTGGTCTCCGAAGATGAGGTCCAGGTGACAGTTTACCTGCCCGCCTGTTACGGTCAATCAACGGAGCGATATCCGGTTATTTATGCATTGCACGGCTACCCGCTTGATGAAACGCATTGGCAGCAATTGGGAGTGATTAAAGTCGTTGATAAAGGCATACAAAACAAGAGTTGGGGACCATTTATTATTGTGATGCCGCGCATACCGGATTACCTAAACGTGCGCACCGATGGCGGCCCCGGATCTTTTGAGCAGGAGCTGGTCGAAGGATTGCGGCCGTTTATTGATCGCCGCTATCGAACAAGGAATGGCGCCGCCTTCAATGCTTTGGCAGGGGTATCACGGGGAGCTGTCTGGGCGCTGGAGATTGGGCTACGCAATGGTGATCGATTTGGAACGGTTGCCGCCATAAGCCCGGCGTTGCATGTAAATCGGCCCCGTATCGCCTACGATCCATTTTTGCTTGCGTTAGAAGATGGAAATTTTCCCGAACGGATCTTTGTAAGTGTAGGAGATTCTGAGGCTGGATTTCGCCAAAAAACCGAGGAATTTGTTCAGATTTTAGTGCAAAACAACTTTGATATTACGTTTCTTCTGACCACTGGTGAACACGTTAATGCCACTTTTGCAGGGGTGATTGCGGAGGTAATTGAGTTTATCGCGGCGCAATGGTGATTTTGCTGGGCGGTCAAGACTTGTACGTAACCCAGAACAAACGTTCTTATCCGCAGGTCGGAATTCGAGTACAATGAGGCGATTCTGAGGTCGGAATCCTTACCTGAGCGTGGGGGAATGAGTGTGTTATGACCGACACAGAGCATGATGCAGCACAGGTTATCGAGTCCTATCGACGCCGCAGAGGGCGCATGGTTCCGCTCATTTTGGGTGGATTAGCGATGGTATTAAGTGTCGTGGGAATCTTCTTGATCATCATTTGGGTGAGCGGCGATGGTGGGAGCAACATTGCGAACGTCATTGCCAAGGACACTGCAACGCCAGCGTTAACAAATACCCCGCAACCTCCGACAGTGACATCGACGATAACTCTCACACCAAACCCGTCGGAAACACCAACTCCAGAATGGCCAAAGGTGTATTTCGTTGAACTGGGTGATACATTATGGACGGTTTCCGAAGACTTTGGTGTGGCGATTGAGCTCATTATCGCCTACAACGATATCGCCGATCCAAATAACGTACCCATCGGTGCGGAGTTAACGATTCCGGAACCGAATTCAGAATTATCGACCGCGACCCCTTTGCCGGAAGACTTGCGCACTGGGGACAAGATTTTATACACGGTCCGGGCCGGCGATAGTTTAGAGAATATTGCGGCTACATTTTTCACGACGGTGGAGGCGATTGCCGAGGAAAATGAGATTGAGGACACAAACAATATAGGCATCGGCACTATCTTGACCATATCCTTAGGCCCTACCCCGACTCCAGGGCAGGGAACTCCCACCGCAACATCAAACTCCTTATAGATTCGGGCGTGCTCTTCAGGTATTCACCCCAGGATTTGCATCCTTCGTCTCTTTCGACAGCTACCATCGATGGCGTGCCCTTAGATTAAGCAATTTGTATCGGCTCGTAGCGAAAAACATTTACTGCGCGTCTTCGGGCAACGCTCGCCCCAGGGCAAGTTTTATCTCTTCTTTCACCGCGAGATTCTGCTCGCGCTTCAATGCCAAGCGTAAATACTCTTCGCACCGCGATCCGCCGATTTCCCCCAGAGCCCAAGCAACATGGCCGCGCACGAGAGCCTGCTCATCATATTGCAGTAGATGGGCGAGGGCCGATATCGATCGCTGGTCTTGGCTGTTGCCGGCAGCAATAGCGGCATTTCTTAAAACGCCAGCACGCTGCGGACGTTTAAAGGGGCTGTTCTTAAAACTATCCCGAAAATCATCGACGCTGAGCGAAAGAAGATCAGTCGGTGTTGGGTGTTCCAGGATGGGCCGCGGTTGAAAGGCAATATCCTGCGTGGGTTGTGCAAAGCGCATATTCCACGGACACACATCCTGACAAACGTCGCATCCAAAAACCCAATTTCCCATCTGTGCGCGCAAAGGAAGAGCAATTTCACCCCTTTGTTCGATCGTGAGATAGGAAATACAGCGCCGGGCATCGATGGTTCGGTCAGCGAGAATACATTGCGTCGGGCAGCTGTCAATGCAGCGCGTGCAGGAACCACAATGATCGCTCACGAATGGTGCATCAAGTGTTAATGGAAGGCTCAACAGCAGCTCTCCGATCAAAAAGTGAGATCCCAATTGTGGGTTAATCAGACAGGTGTTTTTGCCAATCCAACCTAGGCCGGCACGTTGCGCAAGCTCGCGCTCGAGGAGGGGGCCGGTGTCGGTGTAGACCTTGTACGAAAAGGTCGCATCGATCTGCGCCTCTATAAACGTGACCAACTCCTGCAATCGCTCGGTGAGAACTTGGTGGTAATCATCGCCACGGGCATAGGCGGCGATTCTGGCCTCCGGTGCCGGATTTCCAGATTGAGGCATAGGCAGGCAATTGAGCCCAACAACGATAATGGATTGACAGTCGGGGAGAACCATTCGAGGATCGGCACGCCTTTCCATGGCGCGCGTCGTAGCGAGATAAGCCATATCGCCGTGCATTCCAGCTTGGAGCCAATTGGAAAATACATCCAAGTGTGCTGGGGGTTCTGGGGATGTAATGCCCACAAGTGTAAAGCCAAGGTTGTGCGCCTCTTGCTTTATGCGTTTCGTCAAATCAATGTTTTCGGAAAGAAGCGCATCATCCATAAGGGTCATAATTCGTCCTGCATGTGCCTGTCGATTCTCTGATGGTAACATGGGCTGCAAGGTGAGGAACGTGACCCACTTTAAAAGTGAGCATGCTTGTTTGGATTTCACAGAACCTCCGGGGTAGACGAAATCCCAACACGTGTGTGAACGAGGGGCATACTACAGGGCCGAGTGCGAAGAACGCGCGCATCGGGATGCGGGAATGAGCCAACTTTCGCCGGCCCAAAAAAAACGTAGGTACGACAATTTCCGCGCTAAGGATTTAGGGAGCTGCCCATCCTCGGAGTAAGCATCAATAAAGGCCGCCGCCCTTTGGCCGACGAAAATGGTCGTGACGATCAGATCAGGAACGCGGATCGCATCCCTTCCTGCGGCAACACCCCTATTCGAACGTTGAATTGTCCCCGATCCCACATCGAGCCCCTCAAATTTTCTGATCCCGCTCCTTGGGGTACAATTCCCCGATGTTAAAGAAATTTCTCGCGTGCAAATCGTGATTAACGGAGGTTGATCAATGAAGCGATGGATTTGGGTTTTAATATTCATTGCTGCTGTTGCTGGTGTGGTGGCAGTGCTTTCATTTGGTGGCAGCCGCAGGAAATCGGTTGTTGATCAATATCAAACTGTGACAACCGTGCGTGGTTCAATAATGGATACCGTTGGGGCAACAGGCACAGTGCGTGCTAATCAGGATGCAATCCTTACTTTCCAGATATCGGGCATCGTAGAAAAGGTCATGGTAGCGAGTGGCGACAAGGTGCAAAAGGGCGATCTCTTGGTAACTCTCGAAGCGTTGTCTTTGCCCGCGCAGATTATCCTGGCGCGCGCTGATCTTGTGGCAGCGCAAAACGCGCTTGAGGCGCTTTTGGATACCGATTTGGCGTTGGCCAATGCGCAGTTGGCATTGACTCTAGCGCAAGAGGCGCTGGAAAATTCGGATTACGCGCTTTTGGTCCAGCAAGAGGGAAATCGTGCCAGCGGGGAGACGATCGCCGAAGCACAGGCAAATTTGGTTCTGGTGCAGACGGAAGTTGATCGCGCGCAGCAGGAATACAGCAAATACTCAGGCAGGCCGGCGGATGATCCCGTGCGCGCGCTTGCACGCTCCAATCTTGCCGCTGCGCGCCAGAGGAGAGATGCAATTCTCCGACAACTTAATTGGTACCAGGGGAAGCTCTCGGCGGCCGATCAGGCCATGCTCGATGCAAAAGTCGCAGTCGCTTTAGCGAGCCTCCGTCAGGCCGAGATGGACGCAGAGCGAATTGCTTCAGGACCAGACCTCGAGGAGGTGGCCGCCGCTCAAGCTCGCATTGCCGCGGCGCAGGCCAATATAAATCTATCCAGCGTGAGGGCACCGTTCGACGGCACGATTACGCTCGTCGAAGTCAAGCCCGGCGACAGCGTTTCTCCGAACCAACCCGCAGTTCAGCTCTTCGACCTTGCGCTTCTTTTTGTCGAAGCGCAAATTTCTGAAGTTGATATTAACAAGATTAAACTCGGTCAGGGGGTTGTGCTCTCGTTTGATTCAGATCCTAACATCGAGTATGAAGGCATCGTTAGCCAGGTTGACCTTACCGGAAACGTATTCCAGGGCATCGTCAATTTCCGAATGCTCATTGAGCTCATTCAGCATGATGCAGCGATACGTCCTGGGCTCACAGCAGCAGTGAATATTATCACCAGCGAAATTGATGATGTCTTGATGGTTCCCAATCGCGCCGTCCGGGTTGTCGAGGGTCAAAGAGTTGTCTATATCCTCCAGGATGGCGAGCCGCTGGTTGTAGAGATTGAACTCGGCGGATCATCAGATACGCAGAGTGAAGTTGTCGGAGGGGATTTGAAGGAAGGTGACCAAATCATCCTCAATCCCTCACCAGATTTTGAGCCCGGTGGTGGTCCCGGGTCATTTTTCAACTAAACGCATGAGCATAATCGAAGCAATAGACGTAACCAAAATTTACATAATGGGCGAGATCGTGGTGCATGCCTTGCGAGGAGTCTCGCTGACCGTTGAAAGAGGCGAGATCATTGCCATTATGGGCCCTTCTGGTTCGGGGAAGAGCACTTTCATGAATGTCCTTGGAGCGCTCGACAGGCCAACTAGCGGTACCTACTCCTTAAATGGACAATTGATCGCTGATCGGAGCGATGATGAATTGGCATTAATCCGCAACAAGGAAGTTGGATTCATCTTTCAAACCTTCAACTTATTGGGACGCCATACAGCATTGTCCAATGTAGAACTCCCCATGCGCTATGCTGGAGTAACCAGCGGCCGGAAGGAACGTGCGATTGCAGCCCTCGAAGCAGTAGGTCTGGGTGACCGAATTCATCACCGCCCCAACGAGCTCAGCGGAGGAGAGCAGCAACGCGTGGCGATCGCCAGAGCCCTGGTGAATGACCCGGCAATTATTCTGGCGGATGAACCAACAGGTAATTTGGATTCGAAGTCAGGATCAGAAATTCTTGATCTGCTCCATGATCTCAACCAATCTCGAGGGACAACCCTAATTTTTGTCACCCATGATTCAGAAGTTGCGGCGCGTGCCCAACGCATCATTCGTTTACTGGATGGGAAAATTGTGGAAGAAATCGGAGTGGAGGTGTAATGTGTCAATGTGTGAAAGAGTACTGGAAAGGTCTGACGATGGGGGCGCAATCTTGTCCAGGCCTTTTTACATTTTGACCTATGAATAGGTCACTTGATGATTAATTTGTCTAGCACCTTTTACCAGGTCGTGCGATGAATCTTTTCCAAGCTTTATTGGAAGCACTCGATAGTCTCTCGAGCAATAAACTTCGTTCGGGTCTGACCATCCTGGGCATCGTTATCGGCGTGGGCGCCGTAATTGCGATGCTGGCCATCGGGCGCGGTGCTGAGGAGACCATCACGGGCTCGATAAATAGTATCGGTACGAATCTGTTATTCGTTTTTCGTGGGGGTTCCGATGAAGTGCGCAACCCGGATCCGCTTACCCTGTCGGATGCCAATGCGATCAATGATCCCTTCAGCGCTCCCTCCGTTGTTAATGTGGCCCCTTTCATTTCCGGGGACATCGAACTCACCTTCGCCTCTGAAAGAGCCTTTATTCATGGGCTGGGTGTCACCAGCAACTACGATGAAATCAGGAATCTGAAACTAGCCGAAGGGAGATTTATTGACGAAGCGCACCTTCTGGGAAGATCAGCGGTGGTCGTTCTGGGGGCGGATACTGTGGAAACCCTTTTTGGGCGCACGGTAGGTGTTATCGGTGAAACGGTTCGCATTGACGGGCAGCCATTTCGAGTTATTGGCGTCGCGGAGCCTATGGGCGGCTCAGGTTTTTCGAACCCTGATAAACAGGTGTATTTTCCATTAACAACCGGGCAAATTCGGCTCATTCGGCGTCGCTCGGATCGCGTGGATGCGATTATCGCGCAGGCAATAAGTGCTGATGCTGTAGGTCAGGCTCAAGAAGAGATTGCATCCATCCTTCGGATACGGCACCGCACGTCGATTGGTGTGGATGATTTTACAATTTTTACGCAGCAAGATTTTTTGGAGACGGCGCGGACGATTACCAATGTGTTCACGATATTTCTTGGCGGGGTGGCCGCAATTTCGCTCCTGGTGGGCGGAATAGGGATTATGAATATCATGTTTGTCTCGGTCACAGAGCGCACGCGCGAGATTGGTCTGCGCAAAGCAATCGGTGCGAGAAATCGCGATATTCTCTTTCAGTTTTTGGCGGAATCATCATTGCTTAGTATGCTGGGAGGAGTGATCGGCATAATCTTTGGGTGGGGACTATCCTCACTGGTGGGTGCGATTGCTTCTGCGAGCGATGTGGATCTCGCGCCGAAAGTATCCCTCGATGCCATTATCCTGGCGACCGTTTTTTCCGCTGCTGTAGGTTTGTTTTTTGGCCTATACCCTGCCAAACGTGCTTCCGATCTCGAACCGGTTGAGGCGCTGAGGTATGAGTGAATTTCAGAGCCCCGGGGGAGCATTCCCGAGTTCTCAAAGTGGATAGGGTAAAAGAGAACCATATATAATCAACCTCCCGGAGGTTTCAATCCTCCGGGAGATTTTTTTGCGGACACACGGGTGACGTTTCGTGCCTAGCGGAAGTAGTTATGATGCTAAATTGCTTTTATTCACGATGCTTCTTTAACCTTGCGCAGATTAAGCCTAACCGTTCAGATGCGGCATTAAAAACTGGCCCGTATAGGATTCTTTGACTCGGCTAATTTCTTCCGGTGTGCCTTCGGCGACAAGCATACCTCCCCGATCTCCCCCTTCCGGGCCCAGGTCAATCACCCAATCGGCGACTTTGATAATATCAGGATGGTGTTCGATAATTAAGACCGTATTGTTTTGGTCGACAAGTCTTTGAAGAACGTTGATTAATTTATGAACATCGGCAGCATGCAGACCCACAGAGGGCTCGTCCAAAATATAGAGTACATGCTCCAGACTGCGTTTGGAAAGTTCCTTGGATAGTTTTACGCGCTGGGCTTCACCGCCGGAGAGAGTGGGCGCTGGCTGACCGATTTTAATGTATCCCAAGCCCACATCCTCAAGCGTTTTCAGCTTTCGAACCATTGCAGGAAATGCCGAGAAAAATTTATGTGCGTCGCTGATGGGCGTATTCAAAACATCGGAAATATTTTTCCCCTTAAATTCGACCTGCAGCGTTTCACGATTAAAGCGGGCCCCATGACAAATCTCGCAGGGAACGTACACATCAGGTAGAAATTGCATTTCAATTCGCAATTGACCCTGTCCCTGGCACGCTTCGCAACGACCTCCATGTACATTGAACGAAAAACGACCCGGTTTGTATCCGCGTATTTTGGATTCGGGGAGATCGGCGAACAATGTTCGAATGTGGTCAAAGAGGCCGGTGTAGGTGCCGGGGTTGGATCGTGGTGTTCGGCCAATTGGGCTTTGATCGATGATCACTGCTTTGAGGATATATTCCAGTCCTTGTATTTCATCGTGATCACCAGGTCGTTTGCGCGCGTGGTGGAGTGATTGTGCAAGCGATTTGTAAAGCACTTCGACCACAAGGCTCGATTTTCCTGAGCCTGAAACTCCTGAGACGCAAACAAAGGAGCCTAAGGGAATTTTTACTGTCAGGTCCTTCAGATTGTTTTCTCGGGCACCAACAATTGTGAGGAATTGACCATTCCCCGGCCTGCGCTTCTTGGGAATATCGATCTTGAGTTTTCCAGAAAGAAATCTTCCGGTAACTGATTTCGAAATCTTGGTGACTTCCTCTACGGTCCCCTGGGCAACGATCCAGCCGCCTTTTTCTCCTGCGCCAGGTCCAAGATCAATAAGCCAGTCAGCGGCGCGGATTGTTGCTTCATCGTGTTCGACCACCAGAATGCTGTTTCCCAGATCGCGCATTCCAAACAGGGTCTGGATGAGGCGATCATTATCACGAGGGTGGAGCCCGATGGAGGGTTCATCCAGCACATACAGCACACCCATCAAGCGCGAGCCGATTTGCGTCGCCAATCGTATACGCTGCGCTTCGCCCCCGGAAAGTGTTGCCGCTGATCGATTGAGGGTGAGATATTCCAAGCCAACATCAACCAGAAAGCTCAAGCGATCGGTGATCTCCTTCATGACCTGCTCAGCGATTTTATGTTGACGTTTGGTTAATGTGCCACCTTTCTTCTGCAGGTGTTTCGCCCAACGCAGTGATTCAGAGATCGGCCGGGATGCTATATCGACAATATTTTCATCAGCAATGAGGACAGCCAGGGCTTCTTTGCGTAAACGAAGTCCCTTGCAAGCGGGGCATGTGCGTTCCGACATGAATTCTTGAATTCTTCCGCGCATATATTCCGAGGAGGTCTCCTGGTAACGTCGTTGAAGGTTCCCAAGCACTCCCTCGAAGGGAGTCTCATAGGTGGCGGATCGGCCGTCTCTGCTCGAATAGTGAACCTTTACCTCTTCGCCATTGGTGCCGTATAAGATGATGTCGATTTTTTCTTGTGTCAGATTTTCGAAGGGTTCTTCTAAATCGATATCATATTGCTGTGAGACAGCTTCAACCATCTGCCAACGATATCCTTGAGGTTCATTGGATTGAGTTGACCAGTCCAGCGCAATAATTGCCCCTTCCTTTAAGGACAACGAATGATCCGGGATGACACGATCGGGGTCGATTTCGAGCTTTATTCCTAATCCCTGGCACTCTGGACACGCGCCGTGTGGAGTGTTGAAGGAAAAGGTGCGTGGCTCAATTTCCGAGATTGTCGTGCCATGTTCCGGACAAGCCAGATGTTCAGAAAAAGGGATATCCTGCGGTTTATCCGTGCTGACATCGGCTACCAGGATGGTGCCATCACCCCACTTCAAGGCCGTCTCGATCGAATCCGTGATCCGGCTTCGGAAGGTGCTTTCATCTTCTCCCGAGCGATTTTTTATGATCAAGCGATCGACAACAATTTCGATGTTATGGTTTTTATAACGATCGAGCTCAATATCCCCTTCGATCTCGCGAACAGTCCCGTCGATGCGACCACGCACAAATCCTGATCGCCGGATTTCTTCGAGTACCGCAAGGTGGTTTCCCTTTCGACCCCGGACAATGGGAGCTAAAATGAGAATGCGCGTCTGATCGTCAAAGGCTTCTACAGCTTCTACGATCTCCTGAGCCGACTGCTGAAGGACTTCCCTCCCGCAAATCGGACAATATGGGGTGCCAACTCTTGCAAACAGAAGGCGCAAATAGTCATAGATCTCGGTGACGGTGCCAACCGTAGATCGCGGGTTGTGTGATACACCTTTTTGGTCGATCGAAACGGCAGGTGAAAGCCCTTCAATATTGTCAACGTCAGGTTTGTTTAATTTGCCAAGGAATTGACGCGCATAGGCGGAGAGTGACTCGACGTAGCGTCGTTGACCTTCAGCGAAAATGGTGTCGAATGCAAGCGAAGATTTTCCAGATCCAGAAATGCCGGAGATCACAACCAACTTGTTGCGCGGGATTTCTACATTTATGTTCTTTAAATTATGTTCGCGAGCGCCGACAACGATGATTTTGTCTTGCGACATTTGACAAGAATCCTAAGAATTATTTTGGAGGAGCCAACCGAACATTATATCAGACGCCATATTCACAACATTTGATAAATGGTTATCAAATCTAAAGCAGTTGTGGGCTATTTAAGCAGTGCGCGGCACCATTGGCAGGTTTTGTCATACGGGGAAACGACAGCTTCGCATTGGGGACAGATAATGCGTTCTTCCACTGGAACAACACCCCCTTCGAATTCTGAAGCCAGGCGAACTATATCGTAAGGTGAATGATCGCTTTGAGCGGCGTTGCTACCGGTGGCCATACTCCGAAGGCGAAAGCCGCTGGAATCGACATCCAAAACCAGTCCCTTGCTGCGCAATAACTTTCTGTGGGCTTCTTCACGTTCTCTGTCGGAAAATTCCAATTCGGTATTGGTCTGTTCTTCCGTGATCGTGGTTGCAGTAGAAGGGGATTGATCGAGACGTCGGAAATAGGCGGCACCCTCGAGCGGCGTATGCTCCAGGACTTCCTTGGGAACATATGCCATCCAATGATCAGGAGCTAATTCGACGCCGGTTGAGGTCTGACTCGACCGACGGTTCTCTATGTGTGAGTCGTGTGAATCGGAAGTCGAGCGGGATTGTGCCTCACGCGGGAATGCTGCGGCGCAATGCGGACATCGTTCCAGTGCATCATTCCGAGAAATATTTTTTCCACATGAAGGACATAGACTTGGCATGTCAATCCCTTTTAATAGGTGTGTAGTATTCCTGCATGTTGCTTGCAGTCTAGCACGCGAAAATGGGAACTCGGAAAACTGATGGTTGACTGTAAGCTACACGGAGATAAGATGCTGAGTTTGCGACCCCAATGCGCCTACTCGAAGCACTCTTGGAAAGGAAAGTGGTGGGCTGGGAAGCCAGCGAGGACGTATGCTTATATTGGCCTATACCCTCGGGCAAGGATTTTTCAGAATAGGGGTCTGTGCGCGCATCGCACCGGGAATGTGGGCTGGTGACGTAACAGATATTCTATTCTTCAGGCAGTTGGACGTCATCAGTAGCAAGAGAAGGGGCGTTATCTTTTGCAGAAGGTTTCGCCCCGGATTCAGGCACTTCGGAAGGCTCGGGATCGGGGATAATCACTCGGTCGGTAACGCGTTCGACTGATCCAACGGCGCGCTGATGATTAACTTTGCGAAATAACTCTGCATATCCCTCATTGCGCCATTCAAAAACCGTCTCCAGATCCCCCAAATCATCAAGGACGCGCAATGTGGTCAGCACATAAGCTGCATCATGTGTCGGCGGATAGCGGTTTGCTCTTCCGACGAGGAAAATGGCAGGAATTGCATAACCTAAAATGGCAATCAAAAGCATGCTTATCACACTGATAAGAAGGTCTTCCCTGGGATTTACAACACCAGAGAATAAAAATAATATCACTACGAATATGGCAACAACTCCGGAAATCAAATGCGCCTGAAGAACTGCACTTTTTTCAGCTTCGCTGCTCGCTTCCGCACGTTTCATATCTTGCTCACAAAGAGGGAGCCGGAAGGCCACGCTGGTGCGCTCTCCAGGTCGTTTGAAATCAGGCAAAGTGCCATTCACAGTTACGCCCAGAACAACCGGTGTACGCAAACAATGGGCGCAAACATTTTTAGGGAAATTCAGTTCGCTGCCTTTGACAATGACTTTAAAACGTTGATCCTTCGCGGGCTCGCCCACAGGAATGTGGATTTCAATTTTGGTCTCCAACGCGATTGGATCTTCATCCTTTAGTGGCTGCAGGGATTCTTCTTCGGGCAGATCCTCAACAGGAGGAACGGGGTCAGGCATCAATGTGGATAGTCTATCCAGCGAGTGGTCTTCGGGAGAAGGGGAATCCATAAAATCCGCATTTTCGCTTTTCGGATCTATTTCCGATAGCGCCATTTCATCCTGTACCTGGCGTAGATGTTCTTCAGCAAAAGGCATCTGTTCATCTTGAACAGCGTTTTTGATCTCCGGCGGCTGCTCTTCAATTTGAGGGAGAGCGGGGAAGTCTGATAAATCTGGCGTTGGTTGTTCTGGTGGGAATATGGGGCTTTCCGCAATTGGACTAGCGGCGAGCGATTCATCGAGTTCCATTGATTCAGACACCGAATCGTTTTCTTCGGTCGTTTCAGCTTCGGTGATTGTGGGACGAACTTCGGGTTTTTCTTGTATGGGCTCTACAGGTGGCTGTGGAGCTTCAAACTCGGGAATTGCCTCTGCGCTAGAGGAGGAACTGGGCAATTCGATCGCTTCCTCGGCTTGTGATGCTCCTTGAGAATCCAGAGCAGGCTCTTCTTCCGCCTCGACCGGGGGAGTTCCCATCTGGCTTGTTTGGCGTTCTTCTTCGGCGCGTTGCCTTACTGCATCTAGCCAGGTCCATTGTCGCACGGCGAAGTCACTCGTTTCGGGATAGTCTGGAGAGATTTTGCCATACATGATCCAGCTTCCCTCATGTTCTACGATGAAAGCAGAACCACAATTAGCGCAAGTTATAAAGTCAGGATAATCAGAAATGTGATTGACGGTAAGGTCGGTACTTGTGCAAACTGCGCACTTTAAACCATCAATATAGGCGTCATCAACCGAATTTCGTGGTCTGAGGGCCATCGAATCACCTCGGAAACAACCGCAAGTTCTCTCTGCACCCTTACTCTAGCACAACGCACGATTTCGGGCAAAGCAGTCCATTTGTACGGGTGGGGAAGAGTTGCCTGGCGATCGTTCCGTGTGCTGAACTCTCACAGTCTGGGCCAAGAGCGCAGGAAAAATGAAATGGTTCAAAAGCAGGGCGAATCGCGAAATTGAGACATCCTAGCCCAGAAAGAATCGTGGCGATACTGGAGTATTTCAACCCCCTTACAAGTGCCTTGCATTCCCGCGCAAATGAAAGAGTGCATGCCATAATGGCGTTACAAATTACGGGCAACCTCTACCCGTAGTTTCCACTCAGCCTAGGTCGCAATTCGGCGACCTAGTGCTTTTAAAGGCACAGTGGGAAGAAATTACCCGTAATTCTAATACACCGATCTTACATGCCCCAGAGACGAAAATCAAGCCTCAGCTCAATACCATGCTGATAAGGCGAAGACCCCACTGATTTTAACGTGGGAAAGAATTGGGTTTTAAATTGTTCACGGAGCTTCGCTTTCAAAGGAAGTATCCTGTGCTACTATGGTGAACGGCATTGCAAACATCGGGAAATGCCTACCCCATGAGATTGACCAAACCTTATAAAAGATTCGCTGGGGATGCGTTAGGATTGAAAGATGCGAAATGAAGTTGTCTTCATCACCGGTGCCAATGGGGAGATTGGCCATGGCCTGTTGGAATATTTCGGTCAGCGAGACGATGTTTTTATCGTTGCATTGGATATCCGGGAATTGGACCCTGAATTAGAAAAGTATTGCTCGCGATTCATCCAGGGTGATATCTTGGATCGGAATTTGCTTGATCGGCTCGTTACCGAATATGAAATACGAACCATTTATCATCTGGCTTCGGTTTTATCAACGCGCGCCGAATACAATCCGGAGGGTGCTCATCGAATCAACGTCGAAGGGAGCCTAAATCTTCTTCGGCTAGCCGTACAGCAAGCAGAATGGCAGGGAAGATCAATAAAATTTATTTACCCGAGCTCGATCGCAGTTTATGGTCTGCCTGATCTTGATACAAAAATGCGTTCAGGAAAGATCAAGGAATACGAATGGCTCACACCGCGGACGATGTACGGCTGCAATAAGCTCTACTGTGAACATTTAGGGCGTTATTATGCGAGTCATTACCGTCAGCTAGGGGCCGATGAAAATATTCACAAGATCGATTTCCGTTGTATCCGTTTACCGGGATTGATCAGTGCACAAACAATTCCCGCCGGGGGAACAAGTGACTACGGCCCTGAAATGTTGCACCAGGCCGCACAATCTTTAGCGTACGATTGCTTTGTACGAGGCGACACAATGCTGCCCTTTATGGCAATGTCTGATGCAGTAAAAGCTTTGATTGATCTGTGGTCGTCCCCTAGAGAAAATTTAAAGAAGTTGATTTATAACGTCACCAGCTTTAGCTTAACTGCGCAGGAGATTTCAGAGATTGTTGCCCGCTCGTTTCCCAACGCACGAATTACGTTCACCCCCGACGAGCGCAGGCAAAAAATCGTGGATAGCTGGCCCGGCGAATTGGATGATCGCGCCGCCCGGGATGACTGGGGGTGGTCACCGGAGTATGACCTGAAAAGAGCATTCGAAGATTACCTAATCCCGACGATAACCAAGCGCTATCAACAAGTCGTTTAATATCCGCTGCGCATGCCGCGATCTCGATCGAAAGGCCACATCAGCAGAATATGCTGCAAGGTAGTGCTAAGTCATCGTGGATATGATGGGTTGTCATTCTGAGCCAAAGCGCAGGGGATGCAAATGCCTTTCAACGAACGAAAGGATCTCGCTGCCCATGGACAAGGACTTTTTTCATTGGAAAACGAGATTCTTTATCGCTTCGGATCATGAAGCACCTTTGCTCCTCAGAATAGCATCGTTCCACCACTATCATCTTGACTCAGTAGAAGTATGTTTTTCTAAAGATCGTCCCCTAAACAGAGCTGCGTTACGCTTCGCCGTGATAGAAACGCGGCACCCTGGCACTCACTCCACAAGTAACTTCGTAATTGATCGTGCCCCAAGTATCGGCGAGCTGATCGGCCAAAATTTGTTCACTGCCTTGCCTTCCAAGTAACACAACTTCATCACCCACTTGCGCTTCAGGGAATTCGTCCAGCTGCACAATGACCTGGTCCATACAAACTCGACCGACGAGCGCTGCGCGCCTTCCATGGAGTAGAACCTCGTTGCCACTGATCCGACGATAGCCGTCTCCATAGCCAACGGGAATAACTCCGATCCGTTCATTGCGCGTCGTGACGTATTCATGCCCATAACTAATCCCTCTGCCAGGCGGCAAGGAATAAACAGCAGTTAACTGAGCTTTCCATTCTAAGGAGGGTCGGATTCCATCGGGAAGCGGGACCCATTTGGAAGGCGCCATGCCATAAAGGGCAATCCCGATGCGCACCATGTCGAGATAAGAAGAAGGACGTGTGAGGGCGGCGGCTGAGTTTGCCGCGTGGATAATAGGCGGTTTACTGGCGGAAGCATCGAGCTCGGACAACAATTCGAAGAATTCTTTTTCCTGCTTGTCGGTTGCAGGGAGGCTTGGATCGTCCGCACAGGCATAGTGAGTAAATATTCCCTCGAGAAAAACACTCTCCATTTTGGATAGTTCTTGGACCAGTGTATAAGCCTCGGTCGGAGTAGCACCAAGACGGCTCATGCCGCTATCGACCTTGACGTGAACCGTACTTTGTCTGTGGGTTTTGTCGAAAGCCATCGCCAGCGTTTCGATTTGCTCGGGCTGGAATACGGTCAGCGAAATATCCTCCATAATGGCTTCCTGGAAGCGCTCATCAGGAGTGTAACCAAGAACGAGAACAGGAATCGCAAGCCCCTTTTTTCGAAGTTCCAGTGCTTCTTCAACACGCGCCACGCCGCAGTACCTGGCCCCCACACTCTCCGCGGCCTTAGCGACCTGAATCATCCCGTGCCCATAACCATTGGCCTTTACAACAGCCATTACGGCCGTTGAAGTAAATTCTTGAAATTTGAGCAAGTTGTTGGTGATGGCGCCCTGGTCAATTTCCAACCAGGTCGAATTAGCATGCTGAGAAGTCATTCTCGCGAGTATAGGCGGCGGAAGAACAAATGGCAATGCAGGCACATAATCGCCGAAATGTATCTTAAATGTGCGCTTGTAATGGAATTTTGAAAATTTTATGCTCAGCATAGGCTTTTCCTAGAACAAATGAGAGCAGTCTGACGTACGTGGTAAGATGATTGCCACCTTGATTCAAAATACGGTTTACCCATTCTCAAAAGGCCATCTTCAAGATCGGCTGCACACCCCAAAATTCATCGTGGGTTGACGATGAAAACGTTTGCGTTTTCACTTGATTCCCAGGATGGACGTGCTCGAGCAGGGACATTCCAAACTGCACATGGTCCTCTGCAGACCCCAGTCTTTGCCCCTGTAGGAACCCAGGCGACCGTAAAAGCGTTGACGCCTGTTCAATTGCAGGATATTGGCGCCACACTGGTGCTGGCGAATAGTTACCATCTCCATCTACGGCCCGGGGAAGCGACTATTGAGCAATTGGGTGGTCTGCATCGCTTTATGAATTGGCATGGCCCGATCCTCACCGATTCCGGGGGGTTTCAAATATTTTCTCTCGCCAACCGACGTGAAATTGATAGGGACGGGGTCACCTTTCGATCGCACATTGATGGCTCATCGCATCGCTTCACGCCAGAGAAAGTTATTGCGATTCAGGAGAAGCTGGGTGCCGATATCATCATGGTGTTGGATGAGTGCACTGAGCCGTATGACCGTGCCTACAACGAGGAGGCTTTGCAGCGCACCCACGCCTGGGCCGAACGCAGCCTTAACGTGCAAAAACGACCCG
>JADFRQ010000110.1 GCA_022561215.1 Chloroflexota bacterium
ATTAGTGGCGGAGCCGATGATTCGATCAGCGAATTTGAGGTTGGACTCTTGGGGAAGACGGATCCGGAGTTTGGCACAGAATTGGGTGAGTTCTATGAGGAATGTTTGCGGTTTAATGGGAGTTGAGTTGTGAAAGTATATGGAGTCCAGCGGTAGGCCGCTGGGCACAAGGACTGAGCTTTGCTCAGGTTGGCTTGTGCACTCCAGAGGCGACCCATCTGCGATGAGTTCGCTATGGGAATGATGAAGAAATTGAATCTTACAGCCCCGAAGTCAATGGCGTAGGGCATTTTAGAGAATTTCTCTTTGAGTGGAATAACTCGTTGCAGCGGACGGCTAACAGGCGGAGCCTGGTAGCTTAGCAGTAATGCCGGCGACTAAAACTCGGGCACCCATAGGTTGCGGCAACTAAAAGTTGCTAAGCATCTTTAGCTGCCGTAATTCCTGCACGCGTAAGGGGAATTTGAGCTCCGCTGAAGATGATCTCAAGGACGTTTGCAGGCAGCATAGATTTATTGGATGTAGAAAATTGTCGATACTTGGCATTGGCATTGCAATCATAGAAAATGGCAGAATCTTGCTAACCAAAAGGCAAGATGTTCCAGTCTGGTGTATTCCAGGCGGCCATCTCGATCCAGCAGAATTTATCTTCGAGGCTGCAATTCGGGAAGCTAAGGAAGAAACCGGGCTCGACGTAGAACTTACCGGCTTAGTCGGATTGTATTCATTGCCAAATAAAGGCGAATTTGGATCATTCGAGATCATTTTTAGTGCTCGACCTTCAAGCGGAAAATTAATTCGAAATACAGACGAGACCGTTGATGCTGCTTTCTATTCCGTTGATGAGCTTCCGGATGATTTGGTCGGCTGGCAAAGACACCAAGCGATCGATGCGTTGTCGAATTCGGTTGGGGTCTTATCAATACTCGATGAAAGTATATCGATTAGTCATATTCGTAATGGTAGGCGCGAAACGACGAAAGATTTAATAAGAAAAATAATTACGCCTCCTAAAAGGATCGATATATCAAAGCCTCATTAATCCTGGAGATTGCCTGCTATCGGCTCGCAGCAGTATGCTGGCGACTTTGCTTCCTCAAGTTCTGGGCAAGTCGCACTTGTGGAGCGCAATCCCAAGACGGCGAAATGCCAGATTTGCGGCTCAAAGTCATCGCTTTTGGGCTTAGGAGAACGCTTAAGCAACTTTATTTGCCGCAACCATCAGGTTGCCCGCGTTCATTCCTTCGGAATAGCAGCCAATCGGCCGGTACAATGGATGGTTCTACGCATAACAATTTCGACCCCAAGTTAAATCCCTCCTTCCCGCGCATTTCTCTTGGTCCTCCGACGTTGAAAGAAACGTTCAACGGAACCGCCAAAACCGTAGATAAGCAAAAACGGCAGCAGCAGGTACCAACCAACGAAGGGGGTCAAAACGGCCAGGATCAGCAGAATCGCTGCATAAGTATTCTGCCTGAAAGAAGAGGCATCCGGGAACAGCCGCCTCCCCAAGAAATGCACCAGGCCAATCAGGCTAAAGAGGCCTACGCCCACATAAAAGGTGACCAGCAACACGCTGGGCACAGCAAACCACTCCCCGATATTAGCGCCCAGGATGAGCAGCACGATAGCCGGAACGGCGAGCAAAATCGTGTTCACTACCCCCAGCCAAAAGGTGCGCGCATTGATGTCCGACCAACCCTGTGCGACCGCCTCAATTTTCCTGGGAAAAATGACGCTGATCACATTCGAAAATGCCGCCGCGGCAAACAATGCCATGATGATCATCAGAGCGAAACCGATACCTTGTTGAAACATGTTCAAATCTCCTTTTGAGTACTCAAGGATCGCAAATAGAGCAGGTCGAGCAACATGGCCAATCCTGCTACCCCTAATGCTATTGCGGCCACGTACGGGATGGCTAGTTCGTTCGTCAGTGTTGGCAATTCAAAAACATTGGGGTCGTCGGCGAGGCTAACGAGAAACTGTTCGAAGGCGGATGTGAATCTTGCTATATTTTCAAGGATCCAATCCCCTGGCCGAAATACGTATTCCGGAAAGGAAATGCCTTCGATGCTCGCCAGGATCTCGGCGCGTGCCACAAACACAATCAGCGCGCATAATAATAGCGGCACACGTATTCCCTTCCAGAAAAGTTCATTCTTGAAGATTGCTGTTGAGAGACTCTCCACGATCGCTGGCGACGTAGCCATCCGCGATGGATTCGATTTGTACAAAAAGCGTTTTGAGTTCTTCCAGTTCACGACGACAGGGCGCACAGCTTTCCAGATGCATCTCGAACGATGCCATTTCCGAATCCGACAAGGCGTGATCCAGATACTCGTGGAAAGTGTGCTCTTCGGGATGAGTCATCGTCATTCAATCCCTCTCAACAGCGCCGCCATCATTTTTCGCCCGCGGAAAAGCCGGCTCTTGACCGTGCTGAGCGGCACTTTGAGAAAATGTGCGATTTCGTCGTAGTTCATCTCATGAAAATGGCGTAATTCAATCATGATCCGATTTTCCGCCGGAAGTGAGAGCAACGCCGCTTGAATGATCTCTGACTGGTCGCAATCCTGAGCAGCCTGTTCGGGATTGCCTCGCCAATCGAGTTGCAGGTGTGCAATGTTTTCTTCACTCAGCTCGGCCTCGATTCTTCGTTTTTTCAATTCGCAGATACATAAATTAGCGGCGACTTTTCGGATCCACGGGCCAAAGGGTCGCGATTTATCGAATGTATGAAGGCTCTTCTAGCCGCGAATAAATGCTTCCTGGGCCATGTCTTCCGCACCTTCCATATTTCCCATCAAGCGATAACAAACTCCGATGACCGACTGCTGGTAGCGCTGGACAAGCATGCCGTATATCTGCAGGTCATCCCTGCGAACCTTATCGATCAACATTCCATCAGACAAATCTGACATGCTTTAACACTTAATACAGTATTTACCCTGAAAAAGTTGCCACGAGATCAGAAGAAATTTTGCCACATGCTGGGACGACCGATTCTTCGATCTGGGGGAATCTGCCTTTATCAAAGGTTGTATTCAATCCTAAAGAATTTTGCGCAATTCCAAAAAAATAACCGATGGTACGCCTCTGCACTCATGCGAATGGCAAGAAGCAGGGGTGAACGAAGTGCTTTTCTTATTCTTAAACCGAATTTATCAACAAATGCCTACTCGTAATCTTGTTCCAATGGTTCGCGGCATGTGCAGCAGGCCAATTTCGTCATTTCTAAAACCTGGGGACACACCGGCGCCGCACCCCGCAGGCTCTTAGTCTCCTATCGTCACCGACATTGCCGCCTTCGCTATTATGATAATGAGATAGTTAATAGCTTCGCCTTAATTCACTCAGCCCATGCCCTGTGCGGCCGCGCCGGGATGCTGGGTAGTTATTAGCTACGCCAGCCAAAAGGCGTAATTCCTGATGGGAATTTGGTGAGATTCCCGGGCTTCCGCCCCTGAGCCGGCAGTCAGCGAAGGCATATGGCCATCAAAGTATTTAAATGATTATGCTGCTTAAGCGAAGAAAAATTTAATTGTGCGTATTTCTCGCGATATTGTTCACCGCGCTATTCATTTTATCTTGCAGCACCGCGCTTAAAATTGTCCGAGATTTTCTCTGTTATTGGATTGACCCATCCTCGATGGGCGTCTCCTCTATTTTGGAGTTCAGATTTGGGGAGGACAATTATCGTAATTTTCATACCGAAGTTTTTCCATTGACTGCGAACGGCAATCACCATCAATCAGATCCCAGCAGATTTAAAGTATTCGATTAGCTAAGCTCGAATTGAAAAGTAACGCCACTATTGGAGTACTCCGTGCGGACGCGCGATCTTCACTCACCAGCATTGCAGTCATTACGACAGCGGCCGCCCATGTGTCGGCCTCCCCTTAAACCTCGAACTCCGCCTGTGCTCCCAGGTAGGCGGGCGGTCCTTGATACACGACCTCGTGGTCGTCGACGATTAGCACCGTGAATGGTTTAGCCATCGTTTTTATCCTCGCCATCATCCTGTGATTCGTCAATCGGAATGACTTGGCTGCGGATAGTAAAGCCAGAAGCCCAGTGGGAGTACTTGCGCGGTTGAGCTGAAAGGGATAAATTGGGCACGCATAAATCAGTCCTCCCGATAACAGGTGCGATAGAGCAAAAATCGGTGATCGAGCTGGTGTGTTGGAGGTTCCAATATGGGTGATGAGGAAAAGTCTTTCGGCTGGCGGAGATTTCCAATGCGGAAGATGCAGGTGATATTTCTTATTGCCTCCATATTGATGATCTTATCCTGTCGGTTCATCACGGGGGCGACGACCGCCACCTCAGAGCCAGAAGCCACGCAGGAAGTCGTTCCTAATACACCGGCCTTGCCAACTTCAACAAGCAGCCCTCAAACCTCTCTTATTTTCCAGGAAGATTTTGCCTCGGGAGAGGGTGACTGGCTCATAGAACAGGTCCTCGAACACTCTTTCTATATAAGTGACGAGCAATACATTATCGAAGTCCGCGAGCCGCTGTGGAATGCTTATTCGGAGCAATCTCAATTCCCGCTGCTGGATACCTACACTCTGGATGTTGACATTTCGTACCTTTCTGGCCCCTTAGATTCGGAAGCTGGCATAGCATTTCGTTGCGACGTTGACGACCAAGCCTGGGTAGAATTCGGCTTCAATGCTGACGGTTTCTTTTCAGTCTCCAGCGTCACCTCCGACGAAGAGCAGCTGGAATTTACAGATATCATGCCATATACTCTCGTGCCCGCATTAAGGGTTGGACAATCCACTAACCACATCCGCCTGGTTGACGATGACAAGCAGGTCACTGTGTTCATCAACGATGAGCTCGTTACCACATTCTCCTACGGGGACCTTCCGCCAGGCTGTCCATCTCTCTTCGCTGGAACGTATGAAGAGGGAGGAGCCAAGTGGGCCTTCGACAACGTTTTAATTCGCGAAATTGAACGATCCGGAGGCGCCGACGCGCCTCCGTCTTTGAGGGCGCTGGCCAGCCAGGTTTCATCGCTAACGATGCAAGCGTTGCGCAAAGCGGTCGGGGCGCCTCCTCTCGCGCTAGCATCCACGACGTTGGTTAGCTTACGGCCACCCGCGGCGCAGAGCACCTATCGCGTGGACTGTCCCATAAGCGGGTACATGGAGATGACCGAGTTGCCCGTTGATCTTCCGTTTATTGGGGAGGTTAGCTTTGAAAACGCCGTCCAGGTCTACAAAGGCTGCACTTACTTCGAAGGGGAAGCGCAGTACACGACGAGTGGGACCCTAGCCGTTAGCGGAAGCTACCA
>JADFRQ010000111.1 GCA_022561215.1 Chloroflexota bacterium
TCGTGCAGCCGGTGGATTCATAGGTTTGGTATTATGTTTGATATGACATAATTAGGTTCCTGGACATCAGGAAAGTGTTACCTATGTCCTGAGGTCGAACTGTAACCCATGTCTTCGGGTCAAACATCGCGAACCGCCCTTACGGAACACTCAACCCCTTTGCCTGCACCATCATGGTTGCCCCCATCGCCCGGTCAAGCGCGGCATCGGGGCAGAATTTTAATTCGGGCGAGGTCTCGCAGGCCGGGATAAGACCCTCGCTGTAGCCCGCCTCAACCCATTTCGCCCCCCAGAATTCAAGCGGCACATCGGCGAAGAGGCCCACTGGCGTGGGCGGCACATAGCTCGCGCCATGCAGCATACGCAGGAAAAAGACCGTGCCTTCCGTGCGTGTGTGTTCTTGCAGTGGGCAGTAGACCAGCGGATCGATGCCGCAGCCAGCCGTATAGCCATCCTCCCACAGACCGCTGGCCCATTTAGCAAACCATTCCGCGAGAGGGACATCGTTGAAAATCGCCGTTGCCGGATCCGGAGGCAAGTAGCCCGAACCATTGATTCCCCGCTCCACAAACACGGCACTTTCCGCGCGCGTCATGCCTGCCTCCGGGCAGTACATGAGCGGATTGCTACTGCAGCCGGCGATATAGCCTTGTTGATAGAGCATCTCAATCTCGTCATACGCCCAATGGCTGAGAGGTACATCCTTAAAGGTGGGGGGTTCTCCTTCCTCTACGTAAACAAATTTAATCGCATCCGCAAGAACCGTCCCGCTGCTCTTCTCAGCCGTAAGAATAACTGCCCCGGACTTGCCTGTTTCAAAACGGAAAACACCCAAGGAATTCCAGTGTCCCGAATTGATTGTCTGGTCAACCAGGACCTTAGTCGTCCCATCGCCATGCTCGATTGTATGCAGGACTTCGTTCGCTTCCCCACCAGCATTGAGCGAGGGATGCCATTCGAAAACCTCGTAATTCCCGCCAAAGCCGATGGCAGGTGCGAATGTAGCTGTACTTGCGGTTCCTGCAGGGCCCGTAGCAAACGCATAAGAACCAGGATTCCAAGAACATCGTAAGGTGTAGTAGTTCGTCCCCACGTCGGTGCATCCGCTCTTTGCCCCATGTTGGGTAAAATCGGAACTCAGAACGGCCGCGGCCGACCCCGGCGAGGTTCCCTGGTAGGCATTGTCAATGATGATGTCGGCGACGAGCACGGTGGACTGCTTGTAGAGCAAGATCCCGTCTCCATAGCGACGAACTGGTTTCTTGGACTCATCCAAGTAGCCCTCCAAAACGACACTGTTAAATTGAGATCCATTATTGAATTGAGCATCTTGACCACCCTGGAGGCGATAGTAAGGTCCGTCATAGGCAGCAAAAGATCGTAACTGCGCATCTGTCGCCGTTTGGGTGACTCCATTGGTGGAGGCAATTGCCGCCCCCCTCTCAAAGAAACGCACCCATAAACCATCCTCGATTTTGAGCGCATCGGAGGTTGGCTTTCCCAGATTGGCATCAAATTCGTCATACCAGAAGGACCAGTAGTGCTCCTGGGCGACGTCATTTCCATTCGACCAGCGCGAGAATGGATTGTTCGTATTCTTATCTTGGAAGCTGTAATAAATATCGTTGAACATGGATGTGACCAGCCCAAAACGCATGTAGCGGTAGGCTTCTTTGCCGCTCTCATCATCGGAAATGTCTGGTGCGTAATTGGGCGGCATCCCATCCGCGACCGAGTAAAGTGGTTGGTGCCCATTGGCGTTGAATTTGAACCAATAATCATTGTCAAAATTGTCATCGAAATAATGGATCAGTTTTTCATCGACAATGCCGTTCGTCTGAGGCCAAGCCCAGGTGTGAGTTGTACCTGAATTTACGATCAGCAATTTCGGTGAACCAGTGGCAGTTTCGGCGGCGTCAAGCCGTTTTCTGAGCTCGAGCATGAATGAGTCTATCCCGCCCTGCCAGTGGTCTATCCACTGCGCGCGTGTAAATTGATTGTGATCCTCGCACGCAGGCCAGGTGCCGCTTCCACCATTTGCAGGGCAATTCAGATCAATATCCACATCCTTGTACCTGCTGTCGTATAGCCATTCGTAATTTGCGCCAGGTGTATCTCCCCACACTCCGTTGGTTCCCCAACCATCAAAACAGTCATTTTTCCCGTTGGTGCAATAAAGATTCGCCATATCCTCGAAGATTTCAGGAATCGCCTCCAAGTAGGTAAGCCCCGGATAACTTCCACCACTGCCCACGGGAGCGAAAGTAGACATATTCATCATCGGACTTTGGTTGGGGTTGATGCCATAGGCTGCTAGTCGGTTTCCTTGTGAATCACGTAACTGCCATTCATCTGCACAATCTACCTCACTGCCGATCTCACAGGCGTTCCAGTCAAAGGTCCAAACCACTTTCATCTCCGGATTAAGTGCTTTCAGTCTTTCCACGCGCTGCTCGCTGGAATCCCGGTACACCAACAGGCTGTAGCGCGCGTAAAAGTCATCGACGGCGCCGGTGAAGGCTTGCCAGCCAATTAACGGGTAATCGCGGCCGAGGTTAAGGGCCTGCGCTTCGCTGGCCTCAGACGTGCGTGGTCCACCCGCGAAACTTATAGATGCCGTGAGCAGCAGCCCCACTGCAAAGATATAAAGCGCCCGAATGATCTTAATCACAATTTTCACCTTCTTGGGCATGGCATGCCGCTATCAGGCCACTGCTCGATAGCTTGGGAGGAATTAGGCCAGCGTTCCGTTGGAATACCAATCTCCTTTCGATGGGCACCCGAATCACATATCGTTATTTGCAAACTCCAGGAGGGTAATCAGCCTCCCCCCGGGGGAACTTACGGAATACTCAACCCCTTCGCCTGCACCATCATGTACGCCGCCATGGCACGATCCAGGGGATCATCCGGGCAGAAAAGAAGATCTGCTGTTGTTTCACAGGCGGGAATCAGCCCCGCGTCATAAGCGGCTTCGATCCAGCGTGCTCCCCAGAAACTGACGTCTACGTCGGCGAAAATTCCGGTGGGATCGGGAGGCACAAAGCCTGGCCCCTGGAGCATGCGCAGGAAAAAGACCGTACCCTCTGTGCGCGTGTGCCCTTGCAGCGGGCAATAGACGAGCGGATTGGTCCCGCATCCGGCGGTATAGCCGTCCTTCCACAGTTGACCCGCCCACTTGGCATACCATTCCGCCAGCGGCACATCAGAGAAGACCTGCTGTGTTGGGTCCGGAGGAACATAGCCGCTTCCCCGAACGCCACGCTCCACAAAAACTGCACTCTCGGCGCGCGTCATTCCTGCTTCGGGGCAGTACATCATTGGATCCGCACTGCATCCGGCGATATAGCCTTGTTGATAGAGCATCTCGATCTCGTCATACGCCCAATGGTCAATGGGCACATCGATAAAAGTAGTCGCAGCAGGCAGATCGCCTGATTCACATCCGTTTCCAGATGTTGTCCAGGATTTAGGGTTGCTGAAGTCATATGTGCAGGAAAGACCATGCTTCGAGACCGTCATCACCCCGATGTTTGGGGCATCCTGCCAGGAGATAATGTAGTTTCCTCGATAATCAATCGTCTCCATTCGCGGGAAGGGCGTCTCCCAAATTTCCTTCCCATCCACCAGACCCGCGACACCACCGGCCTCGATGCGGTGGCCCCGGCTTGTGACGAAATAGCTGCCGGTTAATTCTGCATTTACTATAACGGCGTCTTTGAATGCCTGGAAAGAGCGGTAAACATGTTCGCCGGTGACGACATCGTCGATGACAACGATTTCCATAGCCCATACGGCTGGCGTCGTCCCACCAAGATAGCGCATGGCGATGGCGGTTTTCCCCTCACGGAAGAAGTTCCATCCAGAGGAAATGGTGAAATCGTTTTGGTACCCGCGAGCATTGTCGATGAGGTTGTTTTCGCCCTCATCGAACTTGAAATTTCCCTTGATGACATGCAAGCTGTCGCCGCTAGCAATCCGGAAAAAAGCCGCGTTGTTGTACTGGTACATATTATTCTTCCCCCGCGTGACAAGTTTTTTGCGGTTCTCGTTTTGGGCCGTCTCGAAAAAATCGGGGTCGGCATCGATCCAAAGTTTGAATGGTTGCCCTTGATTAACCCCACTACCGTCGTCAGACAAGATGTTGAGCACCCAATCATTACCCACGACACCACCTTCGTCATAATACCCACCAAGGTTGAAAAAAGGCGTCACAAAGGTCCAATTACCGTCACCACCGGTCCCGTTATTTTCCTTGTGGATGTGCCAGTAATTGGCCGGTTCATCATGCAGCTCAACAGCATCTTGAATGAGTTCGGGTAAGCGATAGTCACTGGCATAATAGTGTCCGTCCCGATAATAGCCGCCACTCGGGGGCAATGTCTCTGGAAGATCGTAATAAACACCATAGGGCCAACGAAGGCTTCCCTCCACAACATGGCCGCCTTTGTTGCGCCCCATGTTGCCGCCGAGCTGTCGAGCGGAGAAATCCAACCCCATATCGAGCTGAGTCAGCTCCATGATCATCTTCGTGCGCGTTCTCATTTCAGCGGCATCTGCAACCAGAGAGCCGCCCTGTGCCAGGACATCTGGCCGCTCTGCAAAGTCATACAAAAGGACTCCCGCGGTAATGATGTGTTCGGTGTAGTTGCCATCCATCTCCCAGCTCCCCTTATTGGCCCAAATATCATAGGCTTCGAAAAGCCAATCACGGGAGAGTTCGTAGGTGTTGTAATTCCCTCCCGTTTCAGGCCCCGAGCCATCGCCGGCCTGGTAGTATTTTCCACTGTAACTCGACGTAAAGCTCACATCCGCGTTGTTGTTGCCGCGAAACTCCACCTCGGCGTTGCGATCGCGCAGCTGCGTCCAGAGAAAAGCGATCGGCGTGTAGATGGGCTGTGTAGATTGATTCCATCGCCGGAAGTACATGTAGCTGTCTTTCGAGGCGTTCTGCTTGAAGAGTTTTTCTATCTCACTGATGACATCGACATCGCTATAGCGACCCTGGTCAATCCACCCCTCGATCACTTCCTGGTATTGGTAATAAATCCTCGCTAACGTGAGTTCGTGGACACTGCCAGAGCGCGTGTAGATGTCCTCGGCGATGCCCTCGAAAAGCTCCTCGATCTCGTCAGGGAGCGAGTCGACATTGGGGTCACTGGGCGCCTTTTCCAGGTAGCAAACGGAATCCGCCGCCGGCTGGACGGTAAGACCATTCGATGCTAGAGACTCC
>JADFRQ010000058.1 GCA_022561215.1 Chloroflexota bacterium
GGTGCAGGGTTTTCGCAGCACGTACCCCCGGGATATTGACTTGAATCCAGGGGATGAGCCAGGCAATTTCCATGCTCAATGTGCTCAGCAATCCGATCTCACTCCAAAGAATTTGACGAACATGGCTTCGGACATCAGCTTGCTCGAGCGATTGCAAGGCAGAAATCAAGCGGGGTTCTCCTTTTCAACAAAGGGCTGATGAATAATTTCCACCTGTGGAATAAATTGGGGTATTTGTTTTGCCAGCGAGATGAGAATTATTTTCCTGTTACGCGCCCCTAAGCGAGCGATCGCTTCACGCAGCGATGCGGGCATCACGCCCGTCACGATGATCAAGGTAGACCCGTATTCCAGTCTGGGTGCTTCCCTTAGTAGAAATCGATCGAAGGGTCCGCTGACAATCGGCTGGAGGCCCGCCAATGCCTCCAGCAAATGGGGCAAATGGCGCGGAGATCGGCCAGGTGGGATGCGAAATGTGCGCCCGGCATGCGCCACACCGCCGTTGGAGATTAAGCCCACTCGAAATCCTTGGCCAAATGACTCGTGTGCAATCGATGCAGCCGTTTGCAGCAATGTCTCGAGCAGCGCGGGCCAAACGCCGCGCCAATGCGGCTCAAATGTCGCCACATTCAGGCAAATAATCAAGTCAAGCCCTGATATCGGTTGGAAAACTCTGGTCTGCAGCTCGCCCACCCTTGCGGTTGCGGGCCAATGAATATGTCGAAAGCCGTCTTGTGGCTGATAATCCCGTACACCGGCTGGCCGGGTTGCATCGTAATAAAGCCTTCTCCTGGTTGTCGATAGTCCAAAGGGATCATCAGGATTAAATCCAATTTCCTGGATTTTCCTGACCGTGGGAAAGACTGTTATTTGTTGGCGCACACCCAACTCCTGGCGATTTTCGAAAAAACCGAATGGATCTCCTGAAATCGCCTCCGCGGGACCCAGGAGGTAAATGCCGCGTTTCCTGAGTGAGATTTCAAGATCTCTGCGGATTTTATGGAAAGAACGCATCGTGAAGAGCATTCGCAGAAAACCCGCTTCAGCCGTATCTGATCCATTAAGTTCGACATTGTGATCTGGCCCCACGGCCCATGGCCATTTATCTCGGATGTCGAGCCA
This sequence comes from Chloroflexota bacterium, assembly GCA_022561215.1. Lineage (GTDB taxonomy): Bacteria > Chloroflexota > Anaerolineae > Anaerolineales > E44-bin32 > JADFRQ01. The sequence goes on from JADFRQ010000058.1 coordinate 1,123, forward strand.
CCCCAACGGCAAGATCTTACGATTTTCGATCAACAAGGAACATGCAATATTTTCACCGGGAAATCCGCGCGTATAGTGCAATTTTCTATCGTAATGAACCTGATTAAAAATGGTTTTGTTCCACAGCCATGCAATAGCGATCGTGACGATCAATACGCCAGCGAGAACAAGTAATCCGCTTCGACTAAAGAGGAACCCGAAGGAAAGAAAGAGGAAAATCAATCTGCTCCACGGTTGCGGTCTACGCACGATTAATCCTCAACGGGAACAGGAATTGCATCAATGATGTCTTGCAGGAGAACGCCAGAGTCGCGCCCTCGAAGTTGCGCTTGGGGCGCAAGGATGAGCCGGTGGGTAAGCACTTGCGGGGCCATTTTTTTCACATCATCCGGGAGCACATAGTCTCTGCCTTGCAAAGCCGCCCAGGCTTGCGAGGTTTGGAATAGCGCGAGCGTTGCCCTCGGGCTGGCGCCCAATTCAATTTCCGTATTTTCTCGAGTGCTGCGCGTTATATCAAGAATGTATCCGCGAACAGTTTGCTCCACGCGAATCGTCTTGCGCTGCTCCTGCATCGCAAGTACTTCTTCCGGTGTGGTGACGGCTTCGAGCTGCGCCAAAGGGTCCTGTTCCCCAAAACGGAGAAGGATCTGATCTTCCTCTTTTTTTTCTGGATATCCAATTTTAAGCGAGATGAGAAAACGATCCAGTTGCGCTTCGGGTAATGGGAAAGTTCCCTCCAATTCGATGGGATTCTGTGTCGCGAGCACAAGAAATGGCCGCGGGGTAGGCCGTGACACACCATCGACCGTCACCTGCCGTTCCTGCATCGCCTCGAGGAGTGCCGATTGCGTGCGCGGTGTCGCGCGATTGATTTCATCCGCCAGGACCACTTGGCTCATGATCGGTCCGGGTCGGAACTCGAATGATTGCTTCTTTTGATTGAACCAATTAATTCCTGTCACATCGGAAGGTAACAAATCAGGTGTAAATTGAATCCGCCGGAATGTCGCTCCAAGCGAGATCGAAAGCGCCCTTGCAAGTGTTGTTTTCCCTATTCCGGGCACGTCATCGAACAAGATATGGCCTTCACACAATATCGCGGCAAGAGCCATATTAATCACTTCCATCTTGCCCACGATAACTTTCTGAATGTTTTCTCGCAGACGGAGGACAATTTCTTCGATCATACAATTCAAGCCTTTCGTCGGCCAGTATAGCATGCGCACCCTGTCTTTTAGTGGGGCTGTCCCAATAACACTATCTTGTGATTTTCCTTCTTCGAGAATCGGCCCCAATTAGGTCGACGGGCCCGAGCTCTAGCTCGCATCGCCCTTACACCTGGGGTAGTTGTCGAGCGTCTTTAAGCAGTCAACATTGTTAGATCTGATAAACCTTTTGGGACAGCCCCAGCTTGAAACGTGATCAAGCGTGCGTGCACCGGGCAAATGTTATAATCCGCTTTCCATGCAGACCATCGTTGCCCTCGACCTCGAAACTACCGGGCTTAACCCGGAACGCGATGCCGTCATCGAAATCGGCGCCGTTCGATTTCAAGGCAAACGCATCGAAGCGACATGGCAGGAATTAATCAACCCCGGCCGTCCCCTTCCTTCCTTTATCACCCAATTAACCGGGATTAATGATGCCATGCTTGCGGAGGCTCCAAGATTTTCATCCATCATCGCCAGCCTCAGTGAATTCGTGGGCGATCGGCCAATTTTAGGCCAAAACATTGGCTTCGATCTCTCATTTTTGAGAAAGAAGGGCTTATTCCTTGAAAATCTCGCACTCGATACATACGATCTAGCTGCGGTTCTTATGCCGACGGCGGGCAGGTACAGCCTTCGGTCGTTGGCGAGCAATTTAGGCGTTATTCCAGGCACCTCCCATAGAGCATTTGAAGACGCAAAAACTGTCCACCAGGTGTATTTGCGCCTGCTGGATATGGTTGAGCAACTACCACTCGCTCTCCTGGAAGAGATCGTCCGCATGGGATCCGATATTGAATGGGGCGCAGGATCGGCATTCGAAGAGGTGCTCGACAGGCGAGAAACAAACGAGTTATTATCGCAAGAACTTGAGTTCTTCAGGCCTGAAAAGGAAGAGCGTGCTGAGCAACTTGTCCCCAATGGTGATCGCCAAACAATCGATGTTGAAGAAATTGCCGCCGTTCTCGAACCGGGAGGCCTTTTTTCCAAGGCATTTTCCGGGTATGAACATCGTTCGCAGCAAATAACGATGCTGCGCGCGGTTGCCCAAGCTCTGGACGAATCCAGGCATCTTATAGTTGAAGCCGGCACGGGAACGGGCAAGTCGCTGGCCTACTTGATACCGGCTTTCGCCTGGGCAGAAAAAAACAACGAGCGCGTTGTAATTTCAACCAACACACTTAATCTGCAGGATCAATTATTTAAAGACGATATCCCTGCCATCAATCGGGTTATGGGCACACAATACCGCAGCGCAATCCTCAAGGGGAGAAGCAACTACCTTTGTCCGCGCAGATTCACAGCGCTCCGACGATTGGGGCCACGCTCTGTCGCCGAGATACGGGTGTTAGCCAAAATCATGGTATGGCTTCACCAGGGAGGATCCGGTGATCGCAATGAAATCAATCTCAATGGGTTTGAGGAATTTGGAACGTGGCTGAAGTTATCTTCGGATAGCGAAGATTGCACCGCGGAAAAATGCTCTCAATTTGGAAGCGCGGGATGTCCTTACTTTATTGCCCGCCAAAAGGCCGAGAGTGCCCATGTTGTCATCGTGAACCACGCATTATTACTGGCGGATATAAGTACCGGAAATCGCGTGATCCCTGACTACAACTATCTCATCGTCGATGAGGCTCACCATCTCGAATCGGCGACCACCAACGGGCTTAGCTTCCGTGTTTCCCAGGCGGAGTTCGCCCGGCTCTTGGGCAACCTGACCCAGGATTCGCCGGGTCTACTTCACGGCCTGTTGGTTTTTGGCAGAAAAAGGTTGCAGCCAACGCATGTGGCCGAGCTTGAAAAACTCGTACAAAGAATTACCAAGCGCTCCAGAGACGCCTCAATCCTGCTTGCCGATTTATTTGGGGCATTGAGCCGTTTCCTCTCCAGCCAGAGAGAAGACAGACCCATAGGCCTTTATGGCCAGCAGGAGCGCATCGTGCCTGCAATTCGAACCATCCCGGATTGGACGACGATCGAAGTCGCTTGGGAAAATCTTCGTCAGCCGTTGGTGAAGATCATCGATTCAATTTCCCAAGTCAGTGAGGGGTTGCTCGAGCTTTCCTCCGGCGAAGAGGGAAGTGAAGATGATTTGCTCATCGCGCTGCGCACGACGGGCAGGAGCCTGGAGGAAATTTTTCAAAACCTTGAAGAAATGATCTTCGAGCCCGATTCAAAAATTATCTATTGGCTGCAATTGACCGAAAATCTCGAACGTATTACGCTCCACGCCGCGCCTCTCGAAATCGGTCATTTGGTTGAGAAACACCTCTGGAACGAAAAGGATGCCATCATCATGACTTCCGCGACTCTCACCACCGCCGGAGAGTTTGATTATATTCGTCAGCGCCTGGGTGCTTTTGATGCCGAGGAACTTCTGCTGGGATCTCCTTTTGACTTCGAAAATTCGACCCTGCTTTATCTGGTAAATGATATCCCTGAGCCGGCTGACGGGCGCGCCTATCAGCGCGCCGTTGAAGGCGGCATTTTGCAATTGGTACGCGCAAGCCGTGGACGGGCATTAATCCTGTTTACCTCTTTTGCACAACTGCGTCGAACATCACGTGCGATCTCCGATCGATTGGTAAACGAGGGAATCCTTGTTTTTGAGCAAGGTGAAGGCGCGTCACGCCACGCCTTATTGGAGACATTCAAGAATTCAGACCAAGCCATACTTCTGGGCACACGTTCGTATTGGGAAGGCATCGATATACCAGGAAAAGCACTTTCAGTGCTCGTCATCGTGCGCTTGCCCTTTGATGTACCGAATGATCCGATCATCGCTGCCCGCGCGGAAACCTACGAAATGCCATTTGATCAATACACGGTACCGGAAGCGATCCTACGCTTTCGGCAGGGTTTCGGCCGCCTGATCCGCACCCGTTCTGATCGTGGCGTCGTTGCAATTTTTGACAGGAGGATCCTGTCGAAAAGATATGGCCGCGCATTTATCGATTCACTTCCTCACTGCACTACGCGCACTTCACCCATGGCCGACCTTCCGGAGGAAACGATGCGTTGGTTGGGAGATTAGGTTATTAATCCGCTCCACTGCCGGAGGAACGATTCATGAATCGCTCATCACATCAATAATGTGCATTGCACTTCCAAAATGTGTTGAGCTTAGGTCGACTATTATTTTCGAACGCGAAATCGACAATCTGCAGCTGCTGACGTTGTAGGGGCGATTCGTGAATCGCCCGAGGTGTTCTATTGCGAGGATATCAAATCGCGACGGGATCAAATTTTAGTTCGCAGCTGGAACTCGCGTTGGCCCAAAGAGATAACTATTAAGTTATTCCAGATCCCTGCCCCCAGGTTCCTGATCTCCCACTATCCAAATATCCTTCCATTTGATGAGGCCAAAAGTTAGAAAACTCATGCTCGAACTACAATTGCCAATTGACGCAATTTGCAACCACAAACTATAATCTCCTGAGCTCAATAATCTAGGCACGAGGAAGATTGCATGATCGATGTAAACGAACTGCGCTCGGGGGTGACATTTGAGCTGGATGATAATCTTTTCAAGGTGATCGAATACTCGCACCACAAAATCGGGCGGGGAAAGGCAAGCATTCGCACAAAGATACGCAATATGAGAAATGGGGTCATTACCGATAAAACCTTTACCTCTGGCGATAAAGTTCAGGATGTGCACCTGGACTATCGCGAGGTCCAATATTTGTACAATGACGGCGACCTGTATTACTTCATGGACACCGAGACGTACGAACAGCCTATCCTTAATGCCTCCATGCTTGGCGACGCCATTCAATACCTTAAAGAGGGGTTGGTTGTTAAGCTGACCTCCTATGAAAATGACCCCTTGGATATCGATCTGCCCACCGCGGTAGAGCTCACAGTTGTTGAGGCCCAGGCTGGCGTCAAGGGGGATACAGCCACCGGGGCAAATAAGTTGGTCACCGTTGAAACTGGTCTCAAAGTTCAAGTCCCTCTTTTCATCAACCAAGGGGATACCATCCGCGTGGACTCGCGCAACGGCGCTTATTTAACTCGCGTATGAAGAAATCCAAGGCTCAGGAGTTATGATCACCCCTGCCGGGGCAGAATGTCCCTACTATTTTGCCGATTATCATCGCGGGCGGAACAAACAGGAATGCCGGCTGATTGATAGGACCCCCGATGGCGGTAAATGGACTCCGGATCACTGTTCGCGATGCCGCATTCCGCGCATCGCGATGGCCAATGCCTGCCCCAACCTGGTGCTCGAGGCAAAGGCGCGCTCTGGGCTACTGGGCTTAGTTAAAAGAGTAGATGTCTCCGCCAGATGTACGCGTTCCCTGGAAACCGTCAAAGTGCCGGAGATCGGCTGCGGACTGTGTCATCTTCCACTCAACCCTGAAGTCCGGACCGAAGAGCAAGATTAGGGACCGCATTTATGGCTTTCTCTCGCCGATCAGCATAATCGGGAAGTGCCGGAATTTAGTCGCAGATTAAGATCACGGTCCTGAAAATCGACGCGTTGGGTGCTCAGGGGCTTTGCGACTTATCGCTGATCAGGTTGCTTAAGCACAGGATTAGAATTTCAATTGAAGGGAATGCCTAGGGCATAGATCCTACGTTATTATGGCGGCGGGGGAATATAGCTGGCCCGCTCCCACAGTGAAAAGAAAGGGCGCGTTAGATCTTTGGTTGAACTTGGGGCGACAACCGCGACCTCGAACGTACGAAAATTAGCACGTTATTCGTAGCTTCTGAAGATTTCATGTTGAGCCGCGAGGCGGCATTCTGCATCCCACACACCATCGACTTATGCCGGCGGAATCTCGGACACTTCTTGGGACTCGTTGGTGGGAGGCTTGTTTCTAATCGATTGGTACCAGAGTTTTTTCGACCGTCGCGCAGCGCGTCGTCGGCCATCGTCCACGCACACGAATAATACACTTTTCGCACCCTCGCGGCTGAGCACCTCCATGCGCTTCTGTCTAGATTGCCAGAGCTGAACAGGATCGGGCTGTACAAGGGTTTTTGTTAAAGGCTGGTCAATCGATCAGTTGGCGATAAGCGGCAACATAGTGCTTTGCAATTCCCGCCCAGCTATAACTCTTCCGAACGAGCTCGAGGGCGTTTTCTCCGCGCCGCATTCTCTCCGCACGATCTGTGAGCGCTTGATAAATGGTTTGGGCCAGAGATTGAACGTCGTCAACCTCTGCGAACCAGCCATTAGCAGCGGGCCCGGCATCAACCACAAAGCTTAACGGCCCTCCGCTCCGAGTGGCGATCACAGGTACCCCAGTCGCCATCGCCTCGAGGAATACCTGGCCAAACGGCTCATAGTACGAGGGGGCGACGAACAAGTCGGCGAGATTGAGCCCTTTCGACAGAAGATCATGGGGCAACCAGCCAGAAAAGAAGACGTTCGTCAGACCCAATTGGCGTGCAACTGTGTACGGATGCCGGCCTTCCCACTCTCCCGGCATCCCGCCCCATATGAGCAGGTTGAAGGAAGGACCTTGTTCAAACCGGCTGTTAACTTCAACCACCGCTTCCAGCAAAAGAGGAACGCGCTTGAAATCCAGAAAACGACCGACAAACATAAGCAGTGGTTTGAGTCGACCGGATGCGGTCGTAAATCCCTCCAAATCATCCTCCGCATAGCGCACGCTGCCAGGCACGCCACTCTCATCCCAGCCCTGCGGTTCTTCTACGAGCACTTGGCGCAAGAAGGCCATTTTCCGGTCTTCCTCCCAGTCTTGTGGCTTGAAGAGGGAAATATCCACCCCGTTGGATATGAAGGTAATATCCCGTTCCTCAATTCCGAATTCGGCCATTCCTCGCTGGCGGACGTCGGGGCTGATCGCAAAGAAGTGGTTCACCGATCGGGCAGCCCTGGTAAAAATTCCTCGCCAGAGGTCTTGGAGCTGAGCATGCTCACGCGCTTGTTCATTCATGAGCGCCAGATTCTCCAACATCTTAATCTCCGTCCCGTGAAGCTGGCTCGCCCTTGCCACATTTTGAAAGACTTCAGCCGCTGCTAAGTGCATGTAATTCAGGTGATGTAGATGGATCAGCTGCGGCTGGAAGCGCTGGCTCAATTCCTGAAACAGAACCTCCCAAGACCGGCGGAGCGCCTCAGTTTCATCGGAGCTGATTTTGTAGAATGCTCGGTCAGGTACGTTGGGTTTGTCTTCGTAACTCGGATGAAAGGGCACGGTCCATTCCGGCGAAATGGCATTCTTGCCATTCTCAAATCCCTCCCAGGCCTCCGTGTAGTCCGCGATCGTGAGCTGGAGATCGCCGTAAAACTTCCTCGCCTCATGTTGCGGATCTCCGTCGCGTAGGGATCCGGTCGCCACATGTACCTCATGGCCCAAGTCAATTAGCGCCCGCGATAGGTAGCGAACAACCTGAGCGCTGCCTCCGCGCGGGTAGAAAACTAGACATTGCAAAATTTTCAATGATCCGTGTTTTCCGGGTCCTTCTTCAGTTTGCACTGGGTGACATCCTCTCCTCCTTGTTATCTAATTGACCGAGCATGGTTGTTAACTGGGATCAGCCAGGTTAGAGCCGAGATCCAATTCGCGGATCGGCCGGAGCTCGAAGGTTAGGTTTAAAGGTACAACGCGTGACTAGCTTATCACTCTCACTTCGAGGCCCCGGCCACTAGCTGTACACTGATCCAACATATCGCTCCTTCACCGCCCGTGACATCGACTAGGATAACCGCCGGGCTGGTTGCTGTCACGGCATACTCAATTCGGATGCCACAACGTCACTGTAAGCAGGCCGCCAGCGCGCACGCGAAGCAGCGCAATCGGGAGAAGTGCTGGAATTCGTTCGTAACTCAGAATATCGGACCTTAATACCCCATACTGATAACCTTGATTGTACGCCCATGATCCAAAATCCATGTGCTCAATTAAGGTACAAGAGCATTAATCGCATACCTCCACCCCCACCCGCGCCTCTGCGATGTACTACTGCTCAGGTTATTTGAACCGAGGATAATTGTTTCAGTCTAAGGGCGAGCGAGGCATACGTGTGACGTAGAGCCTACGTTATAATAACCCGCGGGGGAAGTGCTGGAATTGGCAGACAGGCGTGACTTAGGATCACGTGCCCCTAGGGCGTGAGGGTTCAAATCCCTCCTTCCCCACTGCAAAATTCGACCTTGACGCCGTAAATTTTCGAATTCAAACAAAACATTAACTTTTAGCAATACAATCCATTGGTAAAATCGTCATTTAACGACTGCAGCAATGTGCAGGAAGGGCAATAACTTGAAAATCGAGAGCGAAAATCTTGAAGATCGCCAAACGCAGCTCACGATCGAACTGCCGGATGATCGTTTGAATTCAGCGATGCGCGCGGCGGCAAAGCGCCTGGGACGGAAGGCCAAGGTGCATGGTTTTCGACCGGGCAAGGCGCCCTATACCGTCCTGCTCAATCAACTGGGTGAAGATCTCATTTTTGAGGAAGCGCTCGAGCAATTAGGCCAGGAAATATATAAAGAAGCGCTCGAGGAGACCGAAATCGAAGCCTTTGCTCAAGGATCGCTCGAGGAAGTCGTCAGCCGTGAGCCCCTGGTTCTGCGCTACACAATCCCCTTGGCCCCGGATGTCCAACTTGGCGCATATCGCGATTTAAGGTTATCGTACGATGAACCTCAAGTGGATGATGAGGCTGTAAAACGTGTGATGGATGATTTGAGAGAACGCCAGGCCTTAATTGAGCCTGCCGATCGGCCGGCAGAACTTAGTGACGTGGTGGTTCTGGAAGTTTATGCCGCGCTGCATGATGATGGCGAAGATTCAAACCTACTCGACGAAAAGAGTGTTTCTGTGTTGGTGGCCGAGGATGTTGATTGGCCGATGCCCGGAATTGCAAATGTACTGATCGGGATGCAAGCCGGCGAAGAAAAAAGTTTCGAGTACACCTTTGCCGACGACTATGCCGACGAAAGCATGCAAGGAAAATCTGCCGATTTCCGCTTAAAGATCCTCGAGGTGAAATCTCGTATCGTTCCGGAATGGACGGATGATCTGGCGAAAAATATGGGGGAGTTTGATGATCTTCTATCCTTGCGCATCAAAGTTCGTGAGGATCTAATAGAGGAAGCCCAACGCCAGGCAAAAGCGAGCTATGCGCGGGAAGTAATCGACGCAATCGTGGACGAATCAGAAGTAAAATTCCCGCCAATTCTCCTGCGCGAGGAGCTCAACGATATGCTCAATGACCTCCAGCTTAGGCTGCGTTATCAAAATCTAAGCCTCGGAGACTACCTTAAGATTGAGAACAAGTCTGAGGAAGAATTGATCGAAGGGCTTAACCCTCAAGCCGAAGAACGTCTCACCCGAGCGCTCGTTTTAGGAAAAATTGTAGAGTTGGAAAATATCGAAGTCGATGACCCTGAAGTGGAGGCGGAGCTAGAACACATCCTGGAAGGTTATAAGGAGAATCAAGATGATGCCCGCACGTTGTTCGATAACTCCGTGGGACGTCGTCGCATAAGACTCGACCTGGTTTCTGACAAGGCTGTCGAACTGCTGGTTGCCATCGCCAAGGGGGAATCGGACAACGTAGATAAGCCAAAGAAGGAGCCTACCTCCAGCGCTGAAAGCGCAGAAGAGCGCGTGGATGTAGAATCTGAAAGCCCTGAGGAGCAGAATGAATAACATGTCACCATTTTACCCAAGCTCACTTATTCCGATGGTAATCGAGACAACCGGCCGTGGGGAGCGAGCATACGATATTTACTCACTATTGCTTAAGAATAGGATTGTTTTTCTTGGAACGCCAATTACGGATCAAGTTTCGAACTTGATGGTTGCGCAATTGCTTTACCTTAACCAAGAGGATCCGGATAAGAATATCCAAATGTATATTAATTGTCCTGGGGGCGGGATTTATGCAGGTCTTGCGATCTACGATACGATGCAGCAAATTTCCAACCCGATTTCCACCGTCGCCGTCGGCGTCACCGCGTCCTTTGGAACCGTTTTGCTCACGGCAGGCAACAAGGATATGCGCTTTGCACTTCCGCACGCGACCATCCATCTCCATCAACCCATCGGCGGCGCACAGGGCCAAGCGACCGATATCGAAATCCAGGCCAAGGAGATCTTGCGCCTGAGGGAAAAACTCAATACCATATTGCAGAAGCATACGGGGAAAGATATCAAAAAGATCGAAGTAGATACCGAGCGCGATTTCTACATGGATGCCGTAGCCGCCAAAGCATACGGCCTCATCGACCACATCTTAGCTGCGGATGAGAAATCCGATAAGAAAGAATCTGAGAAACCCGATAAGAAAGTGACCGATAAGGCCAAAAAGAAAGAAAATGAGAAACCCGAACTAAAAGAGGCTGTAAAGGAGGATTAATCGTACATGGCACGTAAGGAAGCGGACCCTCCCGAGAGCAGACGTTGTTCGTTCTGTAATCGGACCGAAGATGATATTCGGCGCTTAATTGCTGGTCCGGAGGGTGTTTTTATCTGCAATGAATGTGTTGACCTTTGTGGAGATATTCTCGAAGGTGAAGCCCCGCGCGCGTCGTATCCAGGTCTGGCAAGCTCAGGCCGCCCTACACTTTCCCCACAAGATATTTACTCAAAATTAGACGAATATGTCGTCGGGCAAGAACATGCCAAACGAGTCTTGTCCGTGGCGGTATACAACCACTACAAACGCATCGCCAACCGGGGAAATACCAAAGTCGAGTTGGAGAAAAGCAATATTATTCTCATCGGGCCAACGGGTTGCGGAAAAACCCTGCTGGCGCACACCCTTGCGCGCAGCCTGGACGTCCCCTTTTGCATCGCCGATGCTACGGCGTTAACGGAAGCAGGCTATGTAGGTGAAGATGTCGAGAACATATTGCTGCGGCTGCTACAAGCTGCAGATTTTAATGTTTCCAAGGCCGAGCGTGGAATTGTATACATCGATGAAATTGATAAAACGGCAAGAAAATCTGGTGACAATCCCAGCATCACTCGCGATGTGTCTGGCGAAGGAGTGCAGCAGGCGCTCTTGAAGATCATTGAAGGCGCGATTGTAAATGTGCCACCCCAAGGCGGGAGAAAACACCCACAGCAAGAATTTATTCAAGTTCGGACTCGAGACATTCTCTTTATTTGTGGCGGAACCTACGACGGCCTCTCCGAGATAATTTCGGAGCGATTGGGCCGACGCGGCCGCTTGGGATTTCCTGGAACCATTGAGGATATTAATAACCTGCAAATTAAAGATTCAGAATTGTTGAGGCGGCTTACGCCAGATGACCTCATGCATTTCGGAATGATACCGGAAATTGTCGGGCGATTACCCGTTGCCGCAATTGTTGATCCACTTGATTTTCAATCATTAAGGGAGATCTTAACAGCACCAAAAAATGCACTTGTTCGGCAGTATAAACTACTCTTTGAATTGGACCAAGTTGAATTGGTATTCACCGATGAAGCGCTCGATGCCACCGCAGATATGGCCCTTAATCATGAAACGGGCGCACGTGGTTTACGATCTATTATCGAAGGTACTCTCCTTGATGTGATGTTTGAGATTCCCTCGCGGCCCGAAATTCGCAAGGTCATTGTCCATAAGGAAGCCATTGGCAATGACATTCGTCCCACGTTGTTGGATGCAAACGATACCCCGCTGCAATTCGAAGACGAATTGCCCGACGCAGCATGAACATTTCTCCCTTTTTAAATCTGCCTCAACGATGAAACCCATTGCGACTTTTTCCATCGTCGCCTTTTCCCTTGAAGAAATGGCATGGGGGATTGCAGTAGCTTCCAAGTTTCCAGGCATCGGTGCCGTCGTCCCCTGGGCTGAGGCCGGTGCTGGAGTGGTCGCAACCCAGTCTTACGCAAACACCTCCTATGGCCCCCAAGGTTTAACGCACATGCGATCAGGTCTCGGCGCGCAAGAAACATTGGATCTTTTGTTGGCTGATGATGAAGATAAGGAATTGCGTCAGGTGGGTCTCGTCGATGCGAATGGAAAATCGGCCAGTTTTACGGGATCAAAATGTCTTCCCTGGGCAGGAGGTAGAGTAGGACCTAATTATGCGGTCCAGGGTAACATTCTCACGGGCGAGGAAACCATCACGGCGATGGCGGAAACATTTGAAAGCAGTGAAGGGAACCTCCCCAATCGATTGTTTGCAGCCCTGCTTGCCGGAGATCGTGCAGGCGGCGACAAGCGCGGTCGTCAAAGTGCTGCCATCTATGTTGTCAAGAACGGGGGCGGTTATGGCGGCTATAACGACCGATGGTTTGACTGCCGAATCGATGATCACGACGATCCCGTTCCACGCCTCGGCGAACTAATTGAGCTGCAGGAGTTGCACTTCGGGGGCAAATCCGATGTGGAAAAACTGACGATTGTCGGAAGCATTGCCCATGATTTACAGGGGATGATGCAGCGTTTGCATTACTACGATGGTGCATTAACCGGGATTTACGATGACGCAACTCGCGCCGCGCTACGAATATTCATAGGCAATGAAAATTTCGAAGATCGTATAGATTTCGACAAAGGCTTGATCGATAAACCCGTTTTTGAGTTCTTGCGCAACAAATTCTTTAAATAGATTGTTCGATCCACGATACTTACCCTCTGCCCAGCAGTCGAATTAGATCAGGCGAACAATAATTTAGCATTTGGAAGCAGGGTATCGGGATCATTATCGTAACCGCCAGCAAATCTCTGTTTACATTGCATAGGATCCGTTCGATCCTTCCAATTGCAGGCCGGAATGGAAACCTGGCTTCCACTTGGAACCTTGTTAACGCAGGGCGGGATTCAACGTGAGTTACCTTCACACACCCGCGCGGAGAATAACAAATGGTTGAGAAATTTCGCAGCGCTATACGCGTGAATTAACTGACGCCAAATTTCGCCTCGGGGTAAAATTGAATACCATTCGCGCCCAAGATTAACAATGCATCTTCATAGAAATATATGCGCGAAAAGAAAAATTGAGCAATGAATCATAATGGCGTTCACCTAGAAGGCATGATCCTTGATATGGACGGGGTCATCTGGCGCGGAAAACGCCTGCTTCCCGGGGTGCAGGCATTCCTTCACGCTATGCATGTCCACGCGATGGCGTACATTTTCGCCACGAATAATTCCACATCCACAGCGGAGGAGATCGCAGCGCATGCCCTGCAATTTGGCCTGCATTTCGATCCAAAACAGATTCTTACTTCTTCATTGGCAGCGGTATCCTACATGCAATCCATATTGAGCGAAGGATCGCGGGTTTTTGTGCTTGGTGAAAGCGGGCTTATTACGGCAATTGAGGAGGCCGGTTATGAGATTCACTCCAACGCTGAGGATGTTGAAGCCGTGATCGTTGGATTGGACCGCAAAGTGAATTGGGATAAGTTGTCCGAGGCCTGTTACGCGATCGCAAAAGGGGCCAAATTTATCGGCACAAACATGGATCCCTCACTGCCCACCGAACGTGGCATTGCCCCTGGAAATGGTGCGATTCTGGGCGCAATCGAACATGTTACCGGTGTTGCACCTGTTGTGCTTGGCAAACCAGAGCCCTACCTTTATCTCAAGGGAGCACAAATGCTGGGCTTAGAACCGGAATCTATCCTTGTGGTAGGCGATCGTCTTGAAACCGATATCGAGGGTGGCAAAAGAGCACGAATGGCAACCGCGCTCCTGTTAACAGGTATTTCTTCTCTTGCAGACGTCGATCAATATTCCTCCAAGCCAGATTTTGTGTACGACTCCATGGATAAACTTAAGGCCGCGCTATGGCATTGAGGGGCACCAATATCTCGCGCCACATCTATAATGCGTCCTTCGCGGAACTCGGCGATACCCTCGCTGATTGGGGGGAGCGACAATATCGCGTGCTTCAATTGTGGCATGGCTTGTACCGGGATCAATGCGCGTCCTTCGAGGAGCTAACCACTCTTTCCTTTCGTCTCAGAAGACAATTGCAAGAAAACTTTCAACTATCATCCCTTCGTTCCACAGACACTTTATCCTCCAAAAATAAAGAGACCACGAAGTACCTATTCGTTACCGAAAGCGGCGAGCGATTCGAAACTGTCCTGATGCATTATGACAAACGAAAAACAGCGTGTATTTCCACGCAATCCGGTTGCGCTATGGGCTGTGTCTTTTGTGCTACGGGTCAGATGGGGTTTGTCCAAAATCTGACTTCAGGCGAGATTGTTGAGCAAGTGATCACGCTTGCGCGGCAGCTCAAGCAAGCCGGGAATAAGCTGACCAATATAGTTGTTATGGGGATGGGTGAGCCATTCCATAACTACGATGCAACGATGAAGGCGATGGATATCCTTATTCACCGCCAAGGATTTAATTTTGGTGCGCGGCGCATTACAATCTCGACGGTGGGCCTTATTCCCATGATCGAGCGTTTTACGCGCGAGCGCAGGAGAAATATGCTTGCCGTCTCGCTGCATGCTGCCACGCAGGACCTGAGGGAGAAGATCGTCCCGATAAGCGCCCGCTATCCGCTCATCCCCTTGATGGAAGCATGCCGAAACTATATCGAGCAATCCGGCCGACGTATCACTTTCGAGTGGGCACTGATAAACGATCTCAATGACGGAATGGATCAAGCCCAAGCGCTCGTGAAGCTTGTCGAAGGGATGTTATGCCACATCAATCTCATCCCACTTAACCCAACGGCAGGCTATGGGATGCTGGGGTCACCCCAAATTAAGGCCAAAGAATTTCGCGATTACCTGATCTCAAAGGGACTTTCGAGCACGCTGCGCATCCGGCGCGGTATTGATATCCAGGCGGGTTGCGGACAACTTGCTGCTGCAAATCAACCAAATGGGTAAAATGAGAAGAGGTCGGATGTGTTCCCCAACCTGAGGGGAAAGGCACGGCCAGATAACTTGCAATTAGCATTGGTGGAGCGAAAAACTACGCTGATCACTCGATGCGCAAAATCCAGGCTCCATAGGAATTTCCCTCTGCCGTCCACCCAGAACTCCCAGTGCCCAACGAAGTAAGTTCCCACCATACCAATTGATCCAAACATGCCGGGCCATTGGTAACTTCGAGGATATCGCCAACAACGATGGTTCCGCTGATGGTCCCATTTAATCCGGGTTCCCGGCGCAAACGAACCGCAAATGCGGCGTTGTCCTCAATCTTCGCTCGATCACCCAATTGAAGCTGCGAGGCAGGGCCATCATCACACGGCCGCCAGGTGCCTTGCTCTACACCCGCGTCGGGAAGCGCAACGGCCGTGGGGGTCCAGGCGGGTGGCAGCCGAATACTGTCGTTTGAGCCATTGGCTCCATCGGAATTTCCACCTGCGGAACAGCCAATAAGGATGAAAGCACTTAATGCGCATACAAACGCAATTTTTATCTTCATTCCCTCTCATCTCCTCGCAACATCACGCCAAAACTATGAATCGAATGTGAAGGTGCATGATTGATAATCATTGTAATTTAGGAAGCGCAGCAACTCAATTGGACCTTTAGTGCCATTTTTCGGCGGGTCCGCTCGCAGGATTGGACACAAATCAATGTCAATCCGATCCAAACGGGCAAAAACTGTCCGTTCTTGTCGACTGCGCTATGCGTCTTTGAACGGAATAAAATATCCAAAAAGCCCGATTCGCGTGCCCAAATTGACGTTCCTTGTTATTTATTGGTGGGAAAGGTATCATTGGCTCGATGCAGAATAAGTACATCATAGCAGCCTCCGTTCTTGCGGCGGATTTTAGCAAGTTAGGCAAGGATATCGAAAACGCTAGCGGTGCGGATTGGATTCATGTTGATGTTATGGATGGCCATTTCGTGCCCAATATCACTATGGGACCTATGATCGTTGAAGCGATTCACAGGTCTACTACGCTGCCGCTTGATGTACACTTGATGATCGAAGAACCTGAGAAATATCTCGCGAATTTCGCTGCAGCAGGCGCATCGAGCCTAACCATTCATGTCGAAACCAGCCCGCACCTCCATCAAACCATTCGATTAATAAAGAATCTTGGCCTTCGCGCGGCAGTCGCCCTCAACCCTGGCACTGCGCTGAATACTGTGCTCGAGGTGCGTGATGAATTGGACATGATCCTGATTATGACGGTTAACCCTGGTTTCGGCGGACAGGAATTGATAAAATCTACAATTCAGAAGGTCAAGAAATTGCATGAAATCCTCAATCAAGGCACGCGAAAGCAGCCATTAATTGAAGTCGATGGGGGCATCGATTCGGAAAATATCGCCCAATTTGCCAATGTTGGAGCAAACGTTTTTGTTGCTGGGTCATCAATTTTTAGCCACGTTCAGGGAATTCGTGCCGGAATAAGGGATCTGCAAGATGCACTCATGCCAGTTCGGGAATAAAAAAGCGACCGCCATTGCAGCGGTCGAATGAGGGAGCGATGATTATCGACGCAAATTAGGCGCGGGCAAGCCTTTTTATACACTTGGTGCAAAGTGTTTTTTGTACCAGGCGACCATTTTCCAACACCCTGACTTTTTGCAAATTGGCACGAAACTTTCGTTTCGTAGCCTTCATCGAAAAACTTCGGCTTTGGCCAAACGTTGTAGTTTTTCCACAATTGCCGCACTTAGCCATGGTCAGAACTTCCTTTCGAGGTAAATCAAACGGTCGAAATGATACCACATCTGACCTGGGCCTTCAATCCAGAGGGAGCAAGTCCAGGAGCTCCACACGATTGACACATGAACTTACTTCTCTGGAGCGGATTGAAATTTCAACCATCGCCGGGGCGATGATTAGCTCGCAGGACCTTGTTGGGAGGGCATCGAGTAATTTGACGAATGATTCGCGGTCCTACCCATTCGTGAACCGGGGCATGACGCGTATTGAGAAACGCTCTTTGACAATATCTTGATTGATTTTGCTTTCACGTTTGACTACGCTACACGAGTCCCAGCAGCGACAAGTGCTGTTCATGCAGTACAGTACCGACTCGAATCTGCCCCAGGGCAGATTCTATCCTCCGGAAGTATGGGATTCACAATTCGTGCATCAGCAACACAGATTTACAGACAAGGAAATAACAATGTCAGAATCATCAAAATCACCAGCCTCTAAAAAGCCCCCGCAAGGAAGAAGCCGTTATATAAGTATCGACGGCAGGGCTTTGGGAAGATTAAGTGCAGCCGGTCTGCAGTGGCTGCAAACAAATCAACAAATCATAAATTCGCTCAATGTTTTTCCTGTACCGGATGGTGACACAGGAACCAACATGGCCCTCACAATGCAATCCGCTTGCAATGAAATCGAATCGTCAGCCGATCGTTCCATTGGCGCTATCGCACATGCTATCGCGTACGGGGCCCTTATGGGGGCACGCGGCAATTCTGGTGTTATCCTATCCCAACTGTGGAGAGGTTTTTCGCTTGTGCTGGATAAGAAAGATCGCATGGACGCGGCCTTGTTAACAAAAGCATTCGTCGAGGCCAAGGAAGCGGCATATCGCGGCGTTGTCCGCCCAGTTGAAGGCACCATCCTGACCGTTTCTGCGGAGATCGCAAAGGCAGCCCAGCTTGCGTTAGATGATGGCGTAAATTCGACTCTCGAAATCCTTGAGCGCGTCGTTCTGGCCGCTGACGAAGCCGTGCAAAGGACTCCCGACCTGCTGCCAGTCCTAAAAGAAGCAGGTGTCGTGGATGCAGGAGGAATTGGACTCTATTTTATGCTTGAAGGTATGCTGCGTTCCGTAACGGGGCAGCCCTTGGATGAGCCAACGCTAAGCGAACAGCCCTTACGCGCATTTAAATCGGTAATTGATGCAATCGAGCCCGGGCAAGATTGGGAAGTGGTAATCGACTTCCGTCCAGAGAAACAACTCGATGTGCCGAAGTTTTACGGCCATTTAGAGGAAATGGGCACATCCATTCAGGTGGGTGAAGGGGATGGACTCTATCGATTGCATATCCACGTAGCCGACAAGTCTGAATATGAACCGATAGAATATGCAAAATCATTGGGGACAGTAACAAATATATCGATTGAAAATCTTATGGTACAGATGGCCGATCAACAGGCCCGCGACAACGTGCAAAACATCAAGCTGACGCCCGTAGATCCTGGCGAGACGGCTGTCGTCACCGTCGTACCCGGCATGGGAATTGCGCGCATTTTCTCGAGTCTGGGTGCAGCTGGCATGGTGGAAGGCGGGCAGACGATGAACCCAAGCCTCCAGGACATCTTGGAATCAATCGATCGTCTCCCGACAGATAAAATTGCCATCTTACCCAACAATAAAAATATTCTTCTGGCTGCCAATCAAGCTGCAAAATTAAGTGTAAAATCTATTGTTGTTGTGCCTTCTGTTTCAATTCCCCAAGGTGTGTCAGCGATGATTGCGCATCGTGCCGACGGGAATTTTGAAAACTCCGTCGAAGCAATGACGAAGGCCTTGGATGATGTTGTCTCTGCGGAGATAACCATTGCAACACGATCTGTTAAAATTGATGGCGTTGATGTTCGCGAGGGTCAAGTTATTGGATTGCTTGAAGGAAAACTTGTTGTTTCGGGAGATGAGCTTGTGGATGTATTGTTCGAGATTCTCGATCTCTGCAGTGCCAATGAAACGGAATTAATCACACTTTACTATGGAGAGGATTTGAGCGCGTTTCAAGCAAACCAGATTGCAGACTCTGTACGCAAACAATGGCCGGATCAGGAAGTTGAATTGGTAGAAGGTGGACAACCCTACTATCAATTGATCCTATCGGTCGAGTAAGATGTCAATTCCCAGCATCGTTACCGATAGCACCGCCCGTTTCTCAATTCGAGGATTTTTGGAGAACCACCCCGTATCTATTGCTCCAATGACCATTCGGCGCGGCCAAAATTCATTCGTTGAGGGGGAGAAGAATAATCCTCGCGATATTGACTTACTCTTCACCGGCGACGATACATTGCCGATTGCGGAGCCCGCTAGCCGGGAAAAATTCGCAGCACTTTACGACAGGTTACGCAAAAATACCGATCAAATTCTTTCAATTCATACCTCCTCCCTTATCAATCCCGTGGCGGCAAATGCACATGCCGCCAGTCAGCAATACTTGGGGCGCTGTAATATTCAAGTCATTGATTCTCAATCCTTTTCGGTTGGCTTAGGGCTGTTGGTCCAAGCCGCTGCTGAAGCTGTCGCCCAGGGGGAAAAATTTGAAGAAATCATTCGTATTGTTCGTGGGATGATTCCTCGCCTCTACACAATTTTTTCGGTCGACAATCTAGCCTACCTTGAACATAACCAGATGATAACCCGCTCGCAAGCAATTCTCGGAAGCATGCTCGGAGTGATCGCATTGCTTACCATTGAAGAGGGTAAGATCATCCCCATGGAAAAAGTTCGAACGCGATCACGGGCAATCGAAAAAATGGTCGAGTTTTCTTCTGAGTTCTCTTCTGTGGAACATATCGCCATCTTGCAGAACAGCCTGCGAACAGCAGATGAAGCGCGGACATTAAAAGACCGTTTGCGTGCGCTCTATCGAAACACTCCGATAACGATCACGGAATACGGCCCCTCCGTGGCAACTTACGTTGGGCCCATGAGCCTGGGTGTTGTCATCCTCGAAGCGGAAGAAGAATAAAATTCATGCGCTCAAGCAAGGTCGCGATTGTCACCGACAGCACCTCCGACATTCCAAAAGACAAACAGGATGAGCTAGAAATTGAGGTGGTTCCTGCGATTGTGATTATGGATGGAATATCCTATCGCGATGGCTTGGATATTTCGCGCTCCGATTTCTATGAACGCCTCCCGAACTTAAAAACCCCTGCGAGCACGGGAGCTCCATCTCCACTTTTCTTCGAAGAAGTATACGAAAAGGGATTTGACAGCGGAGCAGAAGAGATCGTATCCATCCATCTGCCGGAGACATTGAGCAGTATGATCGATGTCTCCAGGCAGGCGGCTATGAAATTTGGCGACAAAGTTCATGTAATTTCGAGTGGCCAACTTTCTCTGGGGACGGGATTTCAGGTGATGGAGGCTGCAAAAGCTGCTCATTCGGGTGCCTCGATGCAAGAAATCCTGCAGATCGCGAGCCGGGCGAAGGAAAATGTGCGCTTGATCGCTCTGGTCAATAATCTGGCAGCATTGAAGCGCAGCGGCCGGATCAATTGGCTCAGCGCTGGAGTCGGTGATCTGTTGCAACTGAAATTGCTTGTTGAAATTAGTGATGGCGTCGTAAGTCGAATTGGACAAGTGCGTACGCGCACAAAAGCAATGGGCCAGTTAGAATTAATTGCCAAGGAATGGGGGCCGTTAAGCCGCTTGGCCATCCCTCATTCATCGATACCAGAACTGGCGCAGGCATACGCTGAAAAACTCAATCACCTTTGCCAAACACCGACCATAGTTATGGACGTCACTACGGCTATCGGAGCACATATTGGAACGGGAGCAATTGGCATTATCGGACTTTTGGAAAAGGATTGATCCGACGATTTTCCTCGGAAAGTCGAGAGAGACACCGGACTACCAATGACAATCATAAACAAGCTGGTGAAGTTTTTGCAACTGGAAGTTGAACGTGGGTATGACAATCGCGCGGTTTTTGGGGGATTGGAAAGCATGCTTGAACCTTGGGAAGCTGAAGCAATTGAAGCAGAAATCCCTGCGAAAATTGTCGAGATCGTCGTCTCACGACTTCGGGATTATCCTAAACTGACCATTCATTCACGTAAGGAAACACTGCATGGTTTGTTGAATCGATTGCGTGAGGAATTCCCATCGCAGGAAGACGAGCCCAAGGTGCAGGCACCCGATCTAAAAGCATCCGAGATTGTGAAAATGGATCCCCCAAGCGCGCCCCGAGCAGAACCACAGCAGGGGGCTCAAAATGGGCATACACAGGATGAAGCTGCCTCTCCAGAAATTGTCAAAAAGTCATCTGGTGCCGCTCCTGTTGAAATTGCTGCAAAACAAACTCGCGTCGCATTAAGTGCTGCGCTGACAACGTTTCCAGGAGTTGGTCCAAAAACTGCAAAAACTTTAACCAAGCTGGGGTTGGAAACCTTGGAGGATTTGCTCTGGCACCTTCCCCGTCGCTATGATGATTACTCTAGGTTAAAACCAATTAATCGCCTCTGGTATGGTGAAGAGGTAACCATCATTGGAACCGTAGAATCCATGCAAGTGCGTTCGGTGAGAAGCGGTCGGATGAAACTTGTTGAGGGAGTGGTTGGTGATGGTACAGGTACCATGAGAGTGACCTGGTTTAACCAACCCTGGATTGCCGATAAACTCAAGCCGGGGCGAGGGGTAGTCTTATCGGGAAAAGTTGATCAATATCTTGGTCACTTGAGTATGA
>JADFRQ010000112.1 GCA_022561215.1 Chloroflexota bacterium
CGGCGAACGGAGTATTGCGACGCGTGCTTGCGGAGCGTGCGTCCGTGCCGCTGCACGTTCCGCCACCAATTCTCTGCACGGACAACGGCGTCATGGTTGCTGCCTGTGGCTTCTATCGCACCCGCCATGCCGGCTGGGACTTGGACGTTTCCCCCAACCTGCCAGTCGCCTAAATGCAGCCTGCCGGTGACCTAGCGCAACCTGCCCGTAGTCCGGCGTCAAGAGAACGGACAGCTCCCGCATCCTCCCTGTGTGCACTCCTGCTTGTAGAGGGCCAACAGCCCTTGTTGGCGGCAAGCGTTAAGCTTGGGTGGTTCGCCGTCATCGCTGAGGTGTTCTTCTAGGAAAGCGAGCTTGCCATAGCGAGCGGAGGTGGGGAGCGCGCCAAACTGGCTATGTGCCAACCGCGCGAACTCCAGATCACCGGAACGGTAGGCCGTGTGCGCCCAGTCCGCTAAAAGCAGCGCCTTCTCGCGTTCGTTTTCAGCGTCCTGATGTGCCTCGCTGGCAGCCTTGAAGTGATTTTCGGCCAACTGCCACTGACCCTTGCGATGGTATACGGCACCCAATTTGCGATGCATGCGCATCTTATCGTGATTCTCTTCGTACGCTGCGGCCGCTTCATAGTTGGCAATTGCCCTGTTGTACTCGCCTATACGTGTATGGAGATCTCCGGTGGCTTCTAGCAGTGGCACGGGCTCCGGTGGATCAAGCGCCAGAGCGGATTGATAGTGCGCAAGCGCATCCTGATTGGCGTACAGGGATCGTGCGTGGTCAGCTGCGGAAATGTAGTGTTCAAGCGCAGCTTGTTCCTGTCCAGCTTCGCGGAAATGGTGAGCAATTTTGCCCTCTAATTCTTGCGCCCCAATCGTTTGTTCAAGCAGTGTCTTTGCGGTCCTTTTATGCAACATTCGACGCCGCGCTTGGCTTGCATCCTCATAGATTAAGTCGCGCAATTTTTCATGGCGAAAGCCATAGACAGGTCCTTCTGAGCGTCGTCCCTGTGATTTCAGCTCTTGAAGGATCCATTTTGAGGTCAACTCCTCGAGAGCCGCAACCGCTTCTTCATCGCCTCGGCCGCTTACCTTGAGAAGCGTGCGGTAGTCAAAAGGGGGCCCAATCACCGCGGCTGCAGTCACCAGTTGTAGTGCCGCTTCACTTATTGACGCTATCCTCTGGCGCAAAATTGTGCGCACATTGCGGGGCAATGCCCAATCGATCGCTTTTCCTTCGCCAAGCATGCGCTGTACAGCGGCCACATATTCCACGAGGAAAAATGGCAGACCTTCGCTTTCGGCATACAAGCGTTCGCCCAGCAACCCTTCACTTACACCCTCGGTCGACGGCAAGGATTGGATCAGCTCAACTGTTTCCGCGGCAGTCATGCGGGCGAGCGAAATTACGTGACCCGTCCCCTGACGGTGTGCTTCCGCAGCCAGGTAGCGCAGTCGGTGCTCAAGCGATTCTTCCGGTCGCCAGGTTGTCAAGACGAGGATGCGGTGATGCCCTATGCGCCTCACGAAATAAGCCAATAGATCGAGCGTGGCATCATCGGCATAATGCAGATCATCGAGGAAAAAGATGCCGGGATGATCATCCTGTATTACACCTAGAATAACGGCCTTGATTCCTTCAAAAAAACGTATCTGTGCCCCGGGACTATCGAGCGCAGGCAATTCGGGCAGGTCTGAAAAAGTGGCTCTCAAATCCGGAAGCAAACGCGCGGCTTCGCTGATGAAATTGCCTGAGACCCGGGCTAAGTCGGCGGAAAATTTGCGCTCTTTCTGCAATGTTCGCAGGGCCTCGATGAAGGGACCGTAGGATAAATTCGTCTCACCGGGGTAGCTCGCCGCCCGAATGATCCTTGCTCCCAAGCCCCCAGCATGTTTGAGAAATGCATTGGCCAAATGCGTTTTCCCGATCCCCATTTCCCCCTCGATAACAACAAACTGTCCCTTCGTATTTGCGGCCTGATAACGATCCACCAGGGTCTGCCATTCCTTTACCCGGCCGATCAATGGCCGGGGTGTTTCTTCCAGAGCAGTAGTGGAGCGCGACTTTCCTTCGCTACTACGTGCAGAACCTTCTTTACCAGGGGGCTCTAGGCTATCGCCCAATATTTTTCCGTACAGGGCGGTGGTCTCCTCGAGCGGCGGGACTTTTAACTCCTGATCGAGTAAGCGCACGCAGGCATGATATTGGCGCAATGCCGCGGATCGTTGATCCGACCACGCATAGAGCTTCATGAGTTGACGATGGGCGGCTTCGTGCAGCGAATCCAGGACCAAACGGCGTTTGGCGAAGGGAATTGCGCGTGCATAATCCCTATCAGCGCTCAGCAGTGCGACCAGTCTGTCTAAAGCGAGCCCAAAGGTGTGGCGAAATTCCTCGGTCTGGAAAAACTGCCATTCATCGAAACTTGGGCTATCGCGTAAGGTAAATCCCGCCAGAAAATCGTCCCGGTAAAGATCGACGGCCTTGATCAGATCCTGAATGCACTTCGCACATATTTCATTTGTACTGTGGTGATGATTATTGGATCCATCGATAAGCCCCACGAATTCCGTAATATCCATCCAAAATCCATTTTCCCGCACCAGTCCCACAGTCTCGCGATCAATCGCCAGCCACTTGCGTTTGAGCCCCTTATTGAGCGCCGAGATCGTGCGCCGCAAAGCGGCTTTTGCATGGGTGGGGTCGCTTTCTGGCCAAAATATCGTGGTCAAGGATTCCCGCCGGCTTGGCTTGCCGCGCACCGCCAAATAGGCGAGCAGCGCGATGGCTTTGCGCGTGTCGACGGCGATCGGTTTGTCATCCAAAACAATGACCGGAGGGCCCAAAAGTGAGAGGGCTAGTTTTGACAAAGCTTTTTATCCTTCATAAAACCATACGCGGGAGCAATTCGGTCGTGTTCGAAACGGTATCCTTATCGTAACGTTTACCGTAACGATTATAAAACGTTATCGCTTTAATATGATCATCGTTGATCCAAAATTAACCTGCGCTGCTTGATGGTCGATCAGGCGAATTCCGGCAACAGAATAGAGCCGTGCACGCGACGATCTCGGTTTTCCTGATAGGCTATCATGATGGACGACGATCGATCATTTCATAGGTCCACGAGCAAAATTTTTCGATCGCCAAGCTACGCGCCGGCGAATGGTCTCATGTTTACCGACGGGTGATTAGGTCAAGATAGAGGATCTTAGCCAGGCGCTCATGTGCTCAGTTGAGGAAACCATGCACCCAAGGACCGATTCGCTAGGGCTCAGCAGTGCACGCGATCGGAATAAATATGGGGGGCAGCGTTGGCAATCTGTCGCCAAATGGATGAGGTCGGCGCTGCCTGCGCTGCTGTCCGATCGTGGATGGAACGATACAGTCAGAGACCGCCTCCGCATGGCGCAAATCGCGGTGGATAAGAAAAATCGATCCGATCCTTAGGATTGGATGGTGAGCAAACTTTAACGCGTTAAGAGCCGATACAATTCGAATCACATCGTTGGGGCGAACAACAAACATGAGTAATTCTTCATCAACTAAAAAGGCAACCTTCAAGGGTTGGACAGATGCGGGCAGCTATTTCCGCGCCATGGCGGAGTTCGTTGGCTTTCGAAAAGAAGACATCGCCGCGATCAGAGAGACACGTTTTATCATCGAAAAACACATTCCCAAGATCGTTGCTAAATTCTACGATCATCTGCTGCGCTACCCTCCAACGCGGAAATATTTCTTAAAAATAGATGGTTCGCTCGACCGAGAGAATCTGCAGCTGCGGATGACACATCTCACCAATTTTTGGCGGCGAACGGCATCCGGGGAATTCGATGATGACTACGCACAGTTCGTCGAATATGTCGGCCGCGCGCACACCTCCCAGGGCGCCGATCCCAAAATCTACATTCCTGAGCGTTATGTGATCGGGCAAGTAGGCTTTATGCAGCATGCCATCAGCGAGGCGCTTTCAACGGAGCTGCATGAGATCGATCCCACATATGGAGGTTCGTGGGCCAAAAGTCTGGAACCTGCTGATGATGGTGATCCTGGAGATGCTTTCGAGAGCCTACAGCGACGAACATGAAATTGAAGTTGTGAGTGGAGATATCTCCGTCGACTCGGGGGCTGTACACAAGATGGCGGTCGAGGCCTACGAACGTGGTTTGGGAATGTATCGCTCGATTGAATACAAAGACCTTATCGTCGCCGAGGTCGATGAAATACCCGACGGCGAGCGCAAAATTGTGCAGATTGACAACAGGTCGATTGGAATTTTTCACCACAATAAAAAATGGGTTGCCATTTCCAATCACTGCTTGCACGTGGGAGGGCCGATTGCAACCGGAAGGCTCGAGGGCGACACGTTGATCTGCCCCTGGCACGGTTATCGCTATGACATAACGGACGGCCATCTTCGCCTCGATCCCAGTGCTTCGCTTGAGATGTATCCCGTGGAGATAAAAGACTCGCAAGTCCATATCCAGGTTCCCATAATAACCTGGGACGAGGATGCCGAGCAGGATCTTCAGGAGCCAACTGAGAATGGGAATGAATTTAATATCAGCGAGCTTGTCCCAGGCCAGATCAAACTCCTCAGCGTTAACGGAGAGGGTGTGGCAGTCTTCGCCATCGGTGAGAAGGCCTATGCCGTGCAAAGCAGATGTACACATGAAGCAGGACCCCTGGACGAGGGCAGGCTTGAGGGCGAAACGATCATCTGTCCATGGCATGGTTCGAGTTTTAATGTCGTCAGCGGCGCGGTGGTACGTGGCCCGGCTACTAAACCGTTGAAAACATATCGTGTGGATGTCGGGGATGGGGTGGGGAGAGTGGAGCAAGAGGATGATTAATGTGATTGTTATCGGTGGCGGCCCGGCAGGGGTTACCGCTGCATTGCGTGCAAGTGAATTGGGTGCTTCTACGCTGTTGGTTGAACGCGATCAAATGGGCGGCACCTGCACAAACATTGGCTGCGTTC
>JADFRQ010000059.1 GCA_022561215.1 Chloroflexota bacterium
GTATTCTTATCGCTTGTCTAGTAGTTTACAACCCTCATGCATATCATTGGTTGCTTTTACGGGGATGAAAAATGAACCATCGAATAAAAAACGAACAAAAACAAATTATCATGCATCCCGAATAATCCCAAGCACCCCACTACTCGATCAAACGGGAATAAAGCATGCGCACCGATTCGGGTGGGTCCAAACCAAGTTCATTCGATAGCAGCTGAACATACGATTGATAATGGGCGACGATCTCGCTGCGGCGTTCGAGCAATCCCAGTGTTTCCAGGTAATGCAGGTTGATATCGTCGCGATAGGGGTCAAGGGCCAGGGCCTGACGCAGGCTGTTTAGGCCTATCAATGGTTGATTGCGCGTGAGCGCCTCTTCTGCATGTGCAATCAGCATCTCAAGGAATCGAAATTCCAACTCTCTGCGTTTTTCGATCACCCATTCGGTGCTCACTTCGGGCAAAAAGGCGCCCGCATAGGAGTTTATGGCTTCCGTCAGCGCAAAAAATCTGCGCGGGTCGCCGGGAGGCAATCCTTCGGCGACAGATGCCGCGCGTTCAAATCGCGCGGCGTCATATTCAATCTGCAGATCAGGATCGATCCCATAGACGGATCCTTCTAGCGTAACCGTATCTTTGCCGAGCGCCCTCCTGAGGCTATAGATGGCAGTATACAAGTTGGCAACTTGGCGCCCTGGTGGATGCTGCGGCCAAAAAGTCTCCATAAGGACCTCGCGATCGACGCGCTCATTGTCGAGGAGATAAACGAACACTTCCCTCGCCAAAGGTTTAATATCGGTCAATTTTGTAGTTCCTCTTTCCATGGAAAATGTCCCTAAAGTCGTAATCACAATGCGCGGTGTGATTACGGCCTTTTCATCTTCATCTTCATATTGTGCCGCCAGCGAGTGCATCGTATCAATTCGATGAAGGATGGTGGTCATCACGGTGCTGCCTAGCATTTGGCCTCTGGAAAAATTTCGAAATTCATCATCGGCAGCCAGCTCAGCGGCTACCAACTGCTCCGTCCCATTGCCTCCCGCCCAAGACATCAACTCCACCAGTACCTTGTTTGCATCTTCGCGCTCATCCGTGATGTACAGCGCTTTTGCCAGGAAATAAAGCGCGAGCGTTTTTTGCTCGGCGTCTATTGCCGTTTCCCTATTTTTCAGCAGTTCCTGCAAATCCTCCTCCGCGCGCGCGGATGATGCTCCAATTTCAAGCGCAGCGAGCTGAATGCGCAGATCTGGATTCTCCATCTCACCTTCACCAAGGCTCAGCGCGCGTTTCAGCCACTGATGCGGGAGATCGCCGCCGCCGCGTCTGCGATGCAGCACGCTGGTTTGAATGCAGCCATAACGTATCCATCGTGGGTTATCGAATTGCGTCGCCATGCGCAGCGCTTGTCCGTAAAGCTCAGCAGGCTGCAGCACAAGCCCTAAATCGTTAAATAAATCCGCCTGTCCAAGCAGGATGATCGTCTCTCTCAATGGGCTGGCCGCCTGCCTGGCAAACTTAATCGCTTCGTTGTAAAACTTCAGGGCTTCCTCGTAACGCCCCTGCATATGTGCATCCACAGCAAGGTTATTGAAGGAAACTGCCAGGGGAAGTGGCGCCCCGATTTCTTCAATGATCTTATGCGCTCTCACAGTGGATGCGTGAGCCTGGAGATTCTCCCCCAATGCCGCCTGGAAGTTCGATTGGTCGACTAAAGTCGTAGCCAAGCGGTATTGGTCATTCGTTCCTTCCAGTAATGAAACCGCTTCGGATGCAAGTTTTTCCGCCTTGCGATTATCCTTTTCTGCATGACTGGCAGCCAGAGCCTGCACTCGAAGACTAAGGGATTTTATGGTGCGTGTTGCACGTTTGGGCAGAACTTTCGCCGATTTCTCAGCCGCCGCCGCAAGCGCATCGAAATCTTCCCGATTCAATGCAATCAGCGCTTCCTGACAAACGATTTCAACCGCTAGAGATTTGGCCGAATCGGCGCGCAGCATTTCCTGGGCTTGAGAAAGTGATTCCTTCACTCTAGCGAGATCACCGCGATCGGTAAATGCTCGTGCCAAGTAAAGGAATAGGCGTGGCACCGATGTGCCAGAATCTTTCAACTTTTCCGACCATTCGATGAGGGTCTGTACGCGGCCGCTGCGGAACATCGCGCCGGCTTGCTTTTCGGCGAGCTGCGCTGCTTTCTGAACGGCTCCTGCCTCGAAAAGCAGTTCGACCGCATGTTCTGAACCCCCCTCCTGCGTATAATACTTGGCCGCTCGCAAGCGCATTTCACGCAGGTTTTTGGCGTCGATATCGGCGTGGATTTCCAATAAAAATTCACGAAATTGGGGATGGTACTCGAACATCCTGGGGGTTTCCCCCGTCGCAGTAACGAAGATACCCTCACGCACCAGCCGATCAAGATAACGCTTGCTCGAATCACTCTGCAAAACATAATCGGCCGATTGCGCGGTCATGATGGGCAACACCGCAGAATCGAGCATAAACCTGCGCACATCGTCCGGCTGGCGGTTGAGGACCACGGAAGCCAGGTATTCATAAACCATCGGTCCAGCAGTTCGCGACAACGCACTCATCACATTACGCGAGAGCATTCCGGAAAGGAGTACACCCGTAACCCACCCGCGCGTTTCTTCCAGCAGGCGCTCCGCGCCAAGCTCATCGAGCTCAACATTCGACTGTAATTTGGCCAAGGAGACGAGCTCGTCTCGCGTGAGGGCCAGATCATGTGGGCCCAGCCCCGCAAGTGCGCCATCCGCCATCAGCTTCGCTAACGAAACTTCCAGCACCTCCCTACCCGCGGCAATCAGCGTGACTTGCTCCGGTTGATATTCCAGCCAGGCATCGAGGAATTGCAAAACAGGTTGCGAACGATTGATGAGGTGCACATCATCCAGCGCGATCACGAATGTCTCCGACACCTTTTCATCGATCACGGTCGTAAACGCCCGAGCCAACGC
This sequence comes from Chloroflexota bacterium, assembly GCA_022561215.1. Taxonomy (GTDB): domain Bacteria; phylum Chloroflexota; class Anaerolineae; order Anaerolineales; family E44-bin32; genus JADFRQ01. The sequence goes on from JADFRQ010000059.1 coordinate 2,969, forward strand.
CTCAGGTGAGGCATTGGCCATCCTTTCAAGATTTGGCTCGCCGCGCAATCTGCGAAAACGTTTTTGCAGCGAGGCAGCCATCACAGTGGCAAGGCGCATCACATCACGATCGGCATCGGTTAGCCGTACCCAGCAAACCGGAAGGTCGGTATTCTCTGTAAAATCAGCAAGCAAGATTGTTTTCCCGTAACCGGGCGGCGAGGCAATCGCAATTAGCTTTTTGGGAACATTGGCATGAATCACGTCTACCAGTCGCTCGCGGTGCAGCTTGGTGCGATCAAAGGATGGCGGGGTAATTGCGTGGCGAATGAGCGAATCGATTTTCAAGGCGCACCCTTGCTATGCGGCATTCGTGGAAGATCGCATGACGATTACAAACGCTTCGGCAGAGTTCCGAAGTTCCAATTCATCATACTTAAGCGTACATTGCACACGATAACGTCCCTCCCTTATTTCACCTCGCAGATGGAGCGTTAGTGAAACGCGTTGATTGGGAACTCCTATGATTGCCGTACTTGCGGCAACCCTTCCATCTTCTGCAAGCGCTTGAATCTCGAGATCTGGTTGCTCCATAAAAGGTGTGATCTCGATGGTAAGTTCGATTCTTCTCTGATCGGAGAGCAAATTGGCCTGGACCGATAGAATCTGAACTTTATCTGGCTGGCGCGGCACCTCCGACGAGTCTACAAATTCGATGTCCATCTGAGATTTAACCTTTTGGGCATTATATCCCTTGTGGTGATTATGTGCATTTACTCTTTGTACAAATCACCATAAAATTGATTTTAGGAGCTGTATATGAAAAAAAACATTCGATTCGAGACTATCGCCATTCATGGTGGGGGCCCAATGGATCCGGCTACCGGCGCCGTGGTAACCCCGATCTACCAAACTTCTACATTTAAGCAAAGCAAGATCGGTGAGCATAAGGGTTTCGAGTACGCTAGAACACATAATCCTACACGTCAGGCGCTTGAACGAACTCTTGCAGCGCTTGAAATGGGCAATCACGGATTTGCGTTTTCGTCGGGCATGGCGGCGATTGATTCTGTGCTCCGGCTTTTAAAACCGGGCGACCATGTCTTGGCGATGAATGACTTATACGGAGGCACGTATCGTCTTTTCGAGGGCATTTATTCCGCATACGACATCGAATTTAGCTACTACCCCGCCTCCAATAACCAAGAGTTTCTGAAGGAAGTCAAGCCCAATACAGCGATGATATGGCTGGAAACGCCCACCAATCCGTATTTAAATATTAGCGATATCGCCATGGTCGCTTCCTACGTATCTTCGCTGAAGCAACGCCCGCTTGTATGTGTTGACAACACTTTTGCGACGCCCTACCTCCAGCGACCGCTTGCGCTGGGAGCCGATATCGTCGTGCACTCGACCACAAAGTATTTAGGTGGACATTCCGATCTCGTTGGTGGGGCTGCAATCACCAATAACAGCAAGATCGCAGAAAAGCTGGCATTTGTTCAAAATGCCGTCGGCGCGGTCCCGGGGCCAATGGATTGTTTCCTGGTGCAACGCGGTCTAAAAACACTCGCTTTGCGCATGGACCAACATGCGCAGAATGCCAAAAAAGTTGCCCTCTATCTCGCCGATAGACCCGAAATTTCAAAAGTCATCTATCCTGATCTCGAAACGCATCCACAGTATGAGCTTGCTCAGCGGCAAATGCGCAACGCAGGCGGGATTGTCTCGGTAATCTTTAAAGGCGGCGGTGCCGCAGGGAAGCTATTCGCCGAATCAACGAGGTATTTCACGCTCGCCGAATCGCTCGGCGCCGTGGAATCCTTGATCGAAATTCCAGCGGCAATGACGCATATGTCGACGGCGGATTCTCCGCTGGCAGTAGACTCGGCTCTCGTACGGCTTTCGGTAGGTTTGGAGCATGTTAACGACCTGATTGATGATCTCGCCCAAGCTCTCGACAAACTTGGTTACTCATCATAAAGGAAAACAGATTCACCATAGAAGCGGATCCCTCGCTGGCTGGTTTTTTCCTTTAACCACTTGTTCAATTTGTGCCTTTTTTCTTCGACGGGTAAATCAAGCATCAGGCTGGATAGAGGATAATTTACTCGTAGTGCTCGAGGAAGGATAATAAAGCGCGTTAGTCCCGCCGGAAACAACAAGTTCCTCTGCGTGACATTCAGTACATCACCAAGTTCAAATCTGGGCAAAATAACGAGGTATCCGAAATCTGGATAGAGTTGCGGGAGTTGTGCAGCATTACTTGTCACCGTGCGCTCAACGTCGCCTGCTTCATGGTACGTACTGACAATCCAATTCAAAAATTCTATCTGGGATTCGTAGCCCTTCACTTTAGACGTCGCCTGAAAGGTTCGCTGATCATGCGTCACAATCAAAACCGCCGGATTTCCCCCATCCCAGGAAGAATGTAGATTGTGCTCGCTCACAGGTGAAAGGCTTATCGCAGGATCTTGTTCAAGCCTTGCGAAAAGATCCTCGACTTTGGAGCCCAATACCGCATGATTCCACGCCTCGACCTGGATGCTTTCCCGCGCAGGGTCGACGACCTGGACCAAAATATGCTTGATCCCCAGTGCCCGAAATGCTGCTGTACGGCTTGCTCCGTCCAATACGATATATTTATTAAATGCTGCGGAGGGAGAAAGTACTACGGGAGGATTCTTGAGCACGCCATCCCCCTCAATGACCTCCGTCAGCCGCACAATACGGCGATCATCCACATGCTCGTGAGGGATAATCTGCTCAAGGTTGAGGATGGAAAGTTCAGGAAGCCCAGGTCGGAAATTCATTCTTCGCCCGGCATTGCCATGTAATCCAACGCATCAATAATCGTCAATACGTCCACGGGTTCATTCTTCTCGTTCACAAGCACAACAACTTTCTTGGTTATCAAATCAGAGAGCACAATTTTAAAGGGTGAATCATAGCGGACCGAATGAATATTCGTATTAACTACTGGGCCGATTTTATCCTCCAGGCCGACATCTTTGTCAGTTGAGAGCAGACGATCAAGCAGATCGACCTCAGAAACAAGCCCCATCAACTCTTTATTGCGATCCACGATAGGAATTTGGGAGATCCCATGCTGCCTCATCTTAGCAATGATATCAACTACTTGCTCTTCTTCTGATCCAAGAATGAGGCGCGGAAGGCCACGAATGGCGGCGACTTGTCCAGCGGTCGCTCGATCGGGATCGGGTATAAGAAGCCCGTGCTCACGCAGCCAGTCATCATTGAAGATTTTAGATAAATAACGTGATCCCGAATCAGGGAAGATGATCACAACGAGTCGATCTGGGCCAAAATGCTGCATATACTTAATTGCACCGGCGAGCGCAGAGCCGGAAGATCCTCCACAAAATATTCCTTCCTCCCGCACCAGTCGCCGCGTCCATAGAAATGATTCGGCGTCATCCACGCGGATAACCTCATCAATACTATTGAGATCTAACGTGGAGGGAATAAAATCTTCGCCAATTCCTTCTACTTTGTATGTGTAGGCTTCCAATCCCTCCGTCGAACCGCCTTGTTTCCACGCATCGTACAGTAGCGATCCCTCTGGATCGACGCCAACAATATTAACATTGTATTCATTTTCACGGATGAACTGCGAAATCCCCGTAATCGTCCCGCCGGTACCCATTCCAATGACAATATCTGTCACCTGGCCTCCCGTCTGCTCCCATATTTCCGGCCCGGTGGTTAGGAAATGGGCCTGCGGATTTACAGGGTTATGATATTGGTTGGCAAGCACTGCATTGGGCGTGTCATCAACAATACGCTGGGCGACGGAGTAATACGATCGCGGATCATCCGGGGCGACAGCTGTTGGTGTGATCACCACGCGGGCGCCGTACGCTCGCAACAGCTGTACCTTTTCCTGGCTCATCTTATCCGGAATTACAAAGATTGATTTGTATCCTTTTAGCGCACAAGCGATCGCTAGGCCAATACCCGTATTGCCGGAAGTTGCCTCGACTACTGTTCCTCCCGATTTTAGATCGCCGGATTCTTCGTACGCGTCGAGGATTTGAAAAGCGATTCGATCCTTGACCGAACCCCCGGGGTTAAACATTTCCAGCTTTGCATACACGTGGCAATTTAGCCCCCGTGTAACTTGATTGAGACGTACGAGAGGAGTCCAGCCTATTGTTCCGCGGATGTCATCGAAAACAGCCTTCTCGCGCGACAGTTTTATATCCATATTCATATTTCTTCCTGTGCTGGATGTGGTATCAACCACCCTCTCCGCAGACTACCCATCGCTAATCCTACTCCATTTGCGTATTCTAGGCTCGTGAATCGTCATTTGCCCGATACACAAATTTTCGTCATTTACGGACGCCAGGCGTCCGTTCAAATCGCGCCAGTAGGGCAAAGCAGGCTCACATTTTTTCTGGGAGGAAGTTATCAAATATTTTTGGGTAACTTCTGCTTAGGCGGTTATAATTGCGGAAACAACATTAGACGTGGAGAATCATAAGATAGGAGTTCTGGATGTCAAGCCGCCAAGCTGCGCTAGAGTTTGCTCACAAAAGCATGGAGGATTTCCTCGAAGATCTTATCCTTTTTCTTAAAATTCCTTCGATTTCAATGCTGGCGGAACACGATCCTGATATACGCATGGCAGCCGAGTGGCTAGCTTCCCAAATAGAAAAATTTAGGTTCAATGATGTCGCTGTGATTTCAACCGATGGTCATCCCATTGTGTATGGTTCCTATGACAAGGCAGGCAAGAATGCGCCGACGATATTGGTTTATGGCCATTACGATGTGCAGCCTGTCGACCCCATCGATGAGTGGGATAGCGATCCGTTTATGCCGCAGATTCGAAATGGAAACCTTTATGCCAGAGGGGCTTCGGATATGAAGGGCCAAATCGTCGCCCATCTTAAAGCGGTAGAGTCGTATCTTGATTCATCGGATCTGCCCGTAAATATCAAATACTTGATTGAGGGCGAGGAAGAAATTGGTTCTCCAAGCCTGGAAAATTTTATGAAACAGCATGAAGACCTATTACAATGTGATTTTTGCCTGAACGCCGATTCAGGTATCCTGGGAGTCGACACACCTTCACTCACCTACGCGCTGCGCGGGATCGCTTATTTTGAAATTAATCTATTTGGTCCGAGATCCGATCTTCATTCAGGGACTTTCGGCGGCCCAGTCATCAATCCGGCGAACGTAATTGCGCAAGTTATCGCCGCCATGAAAGATGAAAGCGGAAGGGTTATGCTACCGGGATTTTACGACGATGTCGTCGAGCTATCGACGGTAGAGAGGGAGAATCTCGCCCAACTACCTCAAACCGAAGAATGGTGGAAAGAACAGTCGAGAACAAACGCTTTGGGAGGCGAGACGGGCTACTCCGCAACCGAAAGAGCCACAAGTCGTCCTACTCTTGATGTAAATGGACTATTTAGCGGGTATATTGGAAAAGGGTCAAAAACGGTGTTGCCAGCTAGGGCAATGGCCAAGATCTCCATGCGCTTGGTCCCCAACCAAGACCCGGAAAAAATTCATCAATCACTGGAGATTTTTTTGAATGAGCATATTCCAGCCGGCATTACCTGGGAGCTTAGCGATCTTTCAATGGCTCTGCCGGGGAGCATTGATTTGGATTCGACTATGGCTAAATCTGCGGTTAGGGCCCTGGAAAGCGTCTGGGGGAAAAGTGTCCTTTATAAACGTGAGGGCGGAACGGTTCCCGTCGTGGGCTTGATAAAAGAAATTCTCGGGGTTGATAGCCTGATGCTTGGTTTTGGCTTGCCGGATGACAATTTACACGCGCCAAACGAAAAATTCCATGTCAAGAACTTCCATCGGGGAATTCAATCGTACATTCATTTTATGAACAACTTCGCGAACTAACATGATTCTTCACACACAAAAATCGCTTCCTTCCTATGGAGGACAGGCCATCATCGAGGGTGTTATGATGCGCGGCCAACGAATATGGGCGATTGCCGTCCGTGCGCCAGATCAGTCAATCGTCATTAAAAGTAATCAGCTCAATAAGCTCTACCAAAGTAAAATGGCGAAGATCCCATTCTTGCGCGGATTACTCATTCTCTGGGATGCGCTGGTCCTTGGAGTAGAGGCGCTCACATTTTCGGTTAATATTCAAGCGGGTGAGGATGAGAAAATTGAGGGCGCTCCGATGATCCTTACGCTGGTTCTATCTTTGAGCATGGGCGTTGGCCTCTTCTTCCTCTTACCTGCAGGGATCGCATATCTCACCGAGGTCGCGCTTGGATTTAGTGGGATAGCGCTTTACATTATTGAAGGCGGCGTTCGCTTGGCTCTGCTAATTGGTTATATTTGGGGAATCGGGAATATTCCTGATATCCGCAGGGTGTATGGTTATCATGGAGCGGAACACAAAACAATAAACGCCTATGAAGCCGGCGCCCAACTTGAAGTTAAGGCCGTCGCAACATTTTCACGGTTGCATCCGCGCTGCGGCACGGCATTTCTTCTCACAGTTGTCATTCTATCGATTGTCCTCTTTGCATTAATCGGCCCCTTACCAATAGCACTCCGTTTGCTTAGCCGAATTCTGTTGATTCCATTTCTGGCAATGCTCGCTTACGAATACATTCGCTTTACTGCGCGCCACATTAAGTCACCCTGGATTAAACCATTGGTCGCAGCTAATCTTGCGCTTCAGAATTTAACCACCCGGGAGCCTGATGAAGATATGTTGGAAATAGCCATAGCTGCGTTCAATCAGGTTTTGCAAGGTGAGCGCCAAATTATTGCATAATTAATATTTTGGCGAGCGAATCGATAGAACTAGATTTTCGTTCGCCTATGGATCCGGGCAGAGATTGCCACACGAAAATGGTAGCCCGAGCGCTCAAGATACTCCTGCATTATCTTGAAGAAGTAAATAGACCGTCCCTCGTGAACAACCATACACCGCCCTAGCTGTTAATACTTAGGCCGATTCCAAATAGGTTTCAATCTCCCAATCTACTACATGGGTACGATAATTATTCCATTCCGCATTTTTTACCCGCGCAAACGCTGCATAAGCTTCACTTCCCAGAGCATCCCTTATAACTTGGTCGTTTTCGAGATCGATTAATGCCTCTTCAAGAGAGCCAGGAAGTTGATCAATATTTCGTTCTTTTAGCTCTGCCTCGGTGAGCTCATAAATATTGAGGTTGTTGAGCGGAGGCGGACACTCCAGCTCACTTTCAATGCCATCCAGACCAGCGGCTAACATTCCTGCAAACGCAAGATAGGGATTGCATGATGGGTCGGGAAATCGTAGCTCGGCGCGCGTTGACACTTCACGACCAACCCCGGGCTGCGGGATTCTGATCATCGCTGATCGATTTATTTGCGCCCAACAAATATAAACGGGGGCTTCATAACCAGGAACAATTCGCTTGTAGGAGTTCACCGTTGGCGCCGCAATCGCTGTCAGAGCGCGGGCATGTTTCATTTGACCTGCGATAAATTGATAGGCCAGCGTGGAAAGGCTGAATTCGTCATTCGCATCGTAAAAAAGATTTACTCCATTGCTATCGAAGATGGATTGATGCGTGTGCATCCCCGATCCATTAATTCCGAAGATAGGCTTGGGCATGAAGGATGCCAGAAGATTATTGCGCGCCGCCAGTGCTTTAACCGTGTATTTCATCGTGACCACGTTATCGGCGGCGGTTAATGCATCCGCAAACCGAAAATCGATTTCATGCTGCCCCAAAGCCACCTCATGGTGTCCCATCTCGACTTCGAGCCCCATCGCCTCCAACGCAAGCATCAACTCGGAGAGTACGTGTTCTGCTTCATTGCTGGTAGAAAAATCGAAATACCCTCCAATATCATAGGGTAATGGATGCATAGTTTCGCCTTTGTCCTTACGGAAGAGGAAAAACTCAGGTTCGGGGCCGATATTAAATTTCCACCCTCGCTCCTCGATCCTCTCAAGCACTCGTCTGAGAACCCCACGCGGATCTCCCGGAAATGGTTTGCCATCTATTCCATAAATATCACAAAATAATCTCGCCTTGCGGTTATGTTCGTCTCCCCAGGGCAATACCGCGTAAGTATTAAGGTCGGGTTTTAAGCGCATATCACTCTCCTGAATTCGCGCAAATCCCTCAACCGATGATCCGTCAAACCAAATTCCGTTCTTCAAGACACCGCTTAATCTCCCGGTTGGAATATCCACACTCTTAACAGCTCCGCTGACATCCGAAAATTGAAGAGAGACAAATTTAATCCCATCCTCCTCTACTCTCTGCAGAAGTTCCTTATCCATAATCAAATCCCTTCCTCACGTATTTATTTTGATGCGCGAATGCTATTGGATGTATTCCACTTTGCAATATTTCTCAAATCGCAAACCCTCAAAGAAAATGAAGCCTTCGTTCGGTTGAACAGGCCATGCACCGCTTCGTTGCAAGTTGCAACTCAATTGGGGTGATCGCCATAATCCTCCGAAATCCGTGCGCGATGCAAATATGGAGCACAGCAATACATTCCACCACGATGATCAGCAATGTTTTGCAGCAGCCCTCTTCGGGCACTTAAATTGTTATTCAGTTTAACGTAGTTAATTTTTTTACATTGTTCGCCAAAATATTGAATAATTATGGATCCTTTCTATGCCTTGGCAGAAGCTCCAATCGCAAGAAGCGCCTGGAATTGGTTCGAATGCGAAAACGCTCAGAAATTTGTAAACCAACCACCCAGTATATCTCTTCATCGCTCGCAAATAGCGGCCATTTTTTTCGAGCGGGCCGGGGGATTTTTTGATTGATAAAAAAATCGGATAGTTTGGTTGAGCCCCTCATTCCAAGTGCCTGAAATCGGTCTCCCGCTCTTGGCGTTCGCAAAAATGGAGATTTGGATAATACCGCTGCATCCAGGAATGCTCTTGATTGGTCTTGATTTCCAACAATAATCTTTTCCATTTCTGGGGTCAATTTTTCTTCGCTGGCCGTAATTTCCCAGCCTTCCCCTAATGGCATGACTGCGGCATCGGGCGCAAGAGTAAACGCCGTGGTTAACTGCGGATAATCTGATCGAAGCGGCCTGGCAGAGCCTTTTCGAATTACGGCTTGCTCTGAAAACCTTTCCAATGCTAATTCAGCTCCGAGATCCATTACACCCCATGCGTTAGATTTTCTTAAAAACCGCAGTGCATTATCCGTTGCCTGGAAATCGATCGCTCCCTCTTCACGGCTGGAGAAACCAATAAACCTACGCAAAAAAGCACGCTGAATCGCAGGATGCAATTGCAAGAAGAGTTGTCGATGGAAGGTAATTTTATTTTCATCTTCTTGTACTCCCAGCTGCTTCACCGCATCATCCAATAGTTCATCTACGAGTTCAACTTCGGCATGCATGATGCCGGCCATGCGCTGGAGTGTCTTATCCAGTCCAGGGTTAAACTCTTTGAGCAATGGAAGGACCTCGTGTCTTATACGGTTGCGTGTGAAAGAAAGATCACGATTGCTTGGATCTCGCAACGCGATTAAGCCAACGGCCTCCAGGTATTTTTCAATCAACGACCGAGGCGATTTCAATAAAGGCCGGATAAGCTTGATCGCACGCGCGCGCGGCCCACGACCCCATTGAGCCATTGAGCGCTTTGGAAGCATGCCGCGCAGGCCTTCAGGCCCTGATCCTCTCAAGAAATGCATGAGAATGGTCTCACTTTGGTCATCGGCGGTGTGCCCCACCGCAATGCACTTAAGGCGCATTTCAATGGCTATGCGCAGAAAATAGCGGTAACGATGATTGCGACCGGCCTCTTCTATCGATCGCGAGCCAATGCTGCCCTGCACGCGCTCCGTCACCATCCGTAATCCATAGTTCGCCGCTATTTTCTGCACATAGTCGGCGTCCTGGCTGCTCTCGGCCCGGATTTGGTGATCCAGATGGGCAACAATTACCTCGTATTCCAATTTATCGAGGGTGTGCATAAGGCAGAGACTATCCGGGCCCCCGGACACGCCGACAAGCACCCGTTCGCCAGGCGCAAGAAGCGCATATTCCTCGATTGTTTCTGCAACTTCTCCCAGCAAATCCATGACGCATGATTATAGCATCGCGAACCTGCGAAAAAATGTTGTCCTATGCTTCGTGAGTGGCCGAAATGGGGTAAAATCGCCCCATGGTACAATCCGGCTTGGTCTCCAACGACCTGATGGAGGGTCCACTTTGGCCTTCAACCCCCTGAATTGGCTTCTAGGCCTCTTCTCCCTCGATATCGGCATCGACCTTGGAACAGCAAATACCCTCGTAAATGTGCTTGGCAAGGGTATTGTCATTAATGAACCCTCCTGGGTAGCGATCGAAAAGAAGTCCAGGCGACCTTTGGCGATAGGTACAGAGGCGCGCCAGATGGTTGGCCGCACTCCAGCCAACATCATCGCCATCCGTCCGCTGCGAGATGGCGTCATTTCAGACTTCGAAATAACGGAGGCAATGCTCGAGTATTTTATTGGCAAAGCGCATGAGCAGAGTATTGTGCCAGTGCCCAGGCCGAGAGTAGTGGTGGGTATCCCGAGCGGAGCGACCGACGTCGAGAAACGGGCCGTCTACGATGCCACGATGGCAGCAGGAGCGCGGGAGGCATTTCTGATTGAGGAGCCAACCGCGGCTGCGCTGGGGGCCAGTCTGCCAATAGGAGAGATTCGCGGCTCGATGGTAGTCGATATTGGTGGTGGCACGACGGAGGTCGCCGTTTTCGCCATGGGCGGAGTTGTCGTTTCGCGCTCGCTGCGCGTCGCCGGCGATGAACTCGATCAAGATATCGTCAATTACGTCCGCAACAAGTACAACTTGCTCATCGGGGAACGAATGGCGGAGCGTGCCAAAGTGACAATCGGCTCCGCGTACCCATTAAAAGAGGAAAAAACGATCACCGTTCGGGGGCGAAATTTGGTCAGCGGGCTGCCCGAAGCTGTTGAAATTTCATCGGTTGAAATTCGCGAAGCATTAAGCAGTTCCGTTGCCGTGATTGTTGAAACAATCAAAGATGCCATTGACGAAACCCCGCCAGAGTTAATCGCCGATCTCATGGAGGTGGGCATTTGTTTGGCAGGAGGCGGATCGCAATTACAAGGCCTACCTGATCGACTGACAAACGAATTACGGACTCGAGTCTGGATTGCTGAAGACCCGATGACCTGCGTTGCTCGGGGTGCAGGAATAATCTTAGAAAACCTCGATATTAATCACCGCTTCCTCGTGGGACTGCAGCGCCGTGGTTTGTAGAACAACGCTCATCGCCCCATCCAATGGAAGATGAATAGATCATCCACACTTCTCCTACTAGCGATCACCCTGATCCTGATAGCATCGGGAATTTTAGTCCTCAGCCTGGGCGGTATGCTTGATTCGGCACAAGATTTAATTCTTCGACCCATTTCAGCCATCCAATCATGGATTTCGGTGCGTTATACGGCTTTAAGTGACTTGCTGAGCTCCCCTGGTGATTTGCAATCCCTGCAAGCGAGGAATACTGAATTGGAAGTCGAAGTTGCTCAACTGCAACAGGAAATCATTGGCTTACGGGAGGAGATCGCTGAAACAGAAATATTGGCAGCTCTGTTAAATTATGCGCGCTCGAAACCAGAAAATCGGTATATGGCTGCCGATGTAATCGGCGTGGATACAAGCCCCTTTATCCGATCCGTATGGATAGGCAGGGGATCAGACGACGGAATACTTGCCGGGATGCCGGCGATCACGGAGCGTGGGCTTGCCGGTCGGATTGTAGAGGTTAATGCCACGAGTGCGCGCATCCAGCTGATCTCCGATCCGGCTATCGCGGTTAATGTGCTCCTGCAGAATTCGCGCGCGGATGGCGTCCTAGCACCGCAAAGAACCGGTGAACTATGGATCGACCTTATTAATCAAGATGCTCAGATTTCACCTGGCGAGATCGTGATAACTTCCGGGCTTGGCGGCCGCTTCCCGCCTGATATCCCCGTAGGTGAAGTGATTAGCGTAAGAAAACGTGATTTTGAATTGTTCCAACAGGCAGTAATTCAACCTACAGTTGATATCACCAATCTTGATATCATCCTTATTATCACCAATTTCCGGCCTTTCCTTCTCGACGGGTCTGAGTGAACACAAATCATGGCCTATATTGTTGGTATTCCCCTACTTGCCTTTCTTTCGATACTACAATCTGTCATCATCAGTGATATAGCTTTTATTGATGGAAGGCCTGATTTGGTGCTTCTGGCCGTGATTTCCTGGGCGATTATCGGACGCCATAAAGAATCCATGGTGTTGGGTTTTTTTGGCGGAATGTTTTTGGATTTACTTTCAGGGCTTCCGTTAGGCGTCAGCGCTGCTAATCTCATCCTAATCACATATCTGGTATCCTTCTCTGAGGGTAGGTTTTGGGAATCTCATTTTTTAATGCCGCTGGGGGTAGGATTAATTTCATCATTGCTTTTTTATGTCCTTCAAATGACGACCGTATTCATCATCGGCCCTTCGTTCGACCCAGGCCTCATGTTTATTCGGATCGTTCTTCCGGGAACATTTCTGAACTTGCTCATGATTCTTCCAACCATACAATTGGCCAACGCACTCGATCGCTGGATGCGGCCCCCCGCGGTACGTATCTAGCTTTTTCAATGCCGCCACTGGACTCTTGTTATGCATAATGATCAAGGTGGAAAAAAGCTCATCGCATGGCGTATCGACATGACCTATGCGGTAATGATTATTCTCCTTGGAGGCTTTGCTATTCGTCTCTACGATCTCCAGATTACCCAGGGCGAGGATTTCGCTGCAAGAGCTGATGAGAATCGTTTTAGCGCGTTATCCGTTCCGGCGCCGCGCGGGGTAATCTCCGACCGAAATAATTTTTTGCTTGTGCAGAATATCCCCATCTTCAATGTCGTCATTACGCCTGCGTTGCTCCCCGATAGTCTGGCTGAAATAGAAGAAATATATCGAGTTCTTTCCTCCCTCACGGGGGTTCCCATCGATCAAGAAGGCGAACCGGCCACGCGATGTACGCCGGGACGGGGTATTCTGCAGTATGTATTGGAAGGAGATTCCATAGGTCCTTTTGACGCATGGCCTATTGCATGCGATATCGATGAAACGACGGCGCGCATTATTCGCGAGGCAATGATTGATATGCCGGGAGTGGGATTGGAAATTCTGCCGGTGCGAGATTACACAACGGGTAAGTTAAGTGCTTCCTTCATTGGCTACATGGGGCCTATTTCCGAATTAAACCGTGAATTTTACGAGGATCTTGGCTTCCAGGCAGGCCGCGACAAGGTTGGCTATGCCGGCCTAGAAGGGGTGTTCCAGGATATTCTCGCTGGACGCAACGGACAAAAACTGATCGAGGAGGATGTAGCCGGCCAGCTTCTGCGCGAGGTGGGCACGGTCCTGCAGCCTACGCCTGGCAATAATCTTCGCCTGACGATCGATACAAGGTTGCAAGCCGCCGCGGAAACTGCCCTTGCAAAAAGAATGGAATTTATCAATCGATCAAAGGGTGAGAATGCCAGTCCGATCGGAGTCGTAATCGCGATGAATCCTCAGACGGGAGAAATTCTGGCGATGGTGTCTCTTCCGACATACGAAAATAATCGTCTCGCCCGTTTCATTCCTCAACTTTATTATCAGCAGCTCGCGGCTGACGAACGTGGCAAACCACTCATCAACCATGCGATCAGCGATCGCTACCCTCCCGGTTCGATTTTTAAGCTTGTAACCGCAATCGGTGCGCTCAATGAAGGCGTAATCACACCCACCCGCGAGCTGTTTGATCCTGGAAAAATAACCATTGAAAATAAATATTTCCCCAATGACCCGGGGAAAGCAAAGGATTTTGTTTGTTGGAAACGTGACGGGCACGGGGATGTTGATTTTGTGCACGGGATCGCATTTTCCTGCAACGTCTATTTTTACAAAATCGGCGGTGGTTTCAAGGGCGAAATAGATAGCGGCGGATTGGGTATTGATCGCATTGGCTGGTACGCCCACGCGCTCGGATATGGAAATCAACTCGGAATTGATTTACCCGGCGAAGAAGATGGACTCATACCTACCCAGGATTGGAAACGAAGAACGCAAGGCGAAAGCTGGTCCACCGGTGATACATACAATGCGACGACGGGACAGGGCTATGTTCTGGCAACACCACTGCAAGTGCTTACATCTTTGTCCACGTTGGCAAACGGTGGAAAGGTAATGTGGCCTCATCTTGTAAAAGAAATCCTCGATGGCGAGGGCAATGTAATCGAGGCCATAGAGCGCTGCGTGTTGTGGGACATCAGCGACAACATCCTTACTCCCGCCAGCGAAATTGGTTCGAACTGTAACTCAATGCCTGAATCTTTAAGGCCGCAATATGATGTCACGCCCGATCTCATTGTCGAGCCCTGGGTGATCGAGCAGACGCAGATCGGTATGCAGCTCGTGGTTGCCGAAGGCACAGCTTCGGAATACGCTCAATTGGAAGCGATTTCAAGCGCTGGAAAGACCGGCACAGGCGAGTTCTGTGATGAGGTTTCCCAAGAGAAGAATTTATGCGAACCCGGGAATTGGCCCACGCATAGTTGGTACGCCGCTTATGCCCCATATGAAAATCCTGAAATTGTAGTCGTCGCATTTGTCTATAATGGGGGCGAGGGCGCGGTTACTTCAGGACCTATCGTGCGCCAGGTGTTGGAAGCCTATTTTGCGTTCAAGTCTATCGATGCCGCCAACCGCCCCTAAATGCTTGCCAAACGAGATACCGAATAATCATTGACCTAGAATAATCGTAATTTTGCCAGACTAGGAGAGATCGCCGAATCGTATGCACGCACGTTCCAGGATGTGGCGCCATTTTGATGTGTGGCTCTTGGCAAGTGTTGCCCTGCTAACGATCGCCGGAGTGGCGATGATCCGCTCTGCTATCGCCGGCAATGAAACCCTTGCTCAAAATGTGCCGCGCCAGGCAATTTTTGGTGTGGTCGGTCTGGCAATTGTTGTGCTTACCGCCGCGGTCGATTACCGTATTTGGGCAGCGTTAAGCAGGCCAATGTACATTATCATTCTCATTTTCCTTGCATTAATTCCGATAGCGGGACGGGTCGGTTTTGGGTCGGCACGCTGGTTCACGGTCGGGATTCTAAATATTCAGCCATCCGAATTGGCGAAAATTATTACGATTCTTGTTTTGGCCGCTTATTTTGCGCGCCAGAAATATGAGGTTCAATCGACGAAAATCCTCCCGCGCAGCCTGTTGTTGGTGTTTCTGCCAGCGAGCCTTGTCTTAATCCAGCCCGATCTCAGCACGGCGATCGTACTGGTCGTGCTCTGGCTGGCCATGGTTTGGGCAGTTGGGCTCTCCTTGAAGACGATTGGTATATTCGTGTTAATAGGTCTTGTGGCCTTGCTCGTTCTAGCACCATTTCTGGCAAATTACTTCACCGTCGATTATCCGCAAGAAGAGGACTTCTTCTTTCTCCAGCATTATCAAATGCAACGCGTAGCCAATTTTCTTTTTCCTGATCCACAAGAGAGATTCGGCGCATCCTATAATATCCAACAAGCATTAATATCCATCGGCTCCGGCGGCTGGCTAGGCCAGGGATACGGACATGGAACCCAAGTTCAGCTGCGCTTTTTAAAGGTGCGTCACACCGACTTTATTTTTTCGGCGATGGCGGCGGAATTTGGGTTTATTGGCGCATTAGGTTTTTTGGTCATCCTCATGCTGGTCGTTCATCGCTGCCTGCGAGCAGCGCGAATCGCACGCGACCTATTTGGGGCATTGATTTGTTATGGCGTAGCATTTCTCATCTTTTTCCAAAGTGCATTTAATGTGGGGATGAACCTCAACGTTTTTCCAGTATCGGGGATTCCTTTGCCCTTTTTCTCCTACGGGGGTTCTTCTCTAATTTCCAGTCTTTTGGGCATCGGATTGGTGGAGAGCGTAATCCTTCGTCATAAACGAATTGAGCTTTAAGGCGCGCAAATGACCAATGCAATTCATCCCGCACGTGTTCGATTTGCACCATCCCCAACGGGTCGCTTGCACATTGGCGGTGCACGTACTGCGCTCTACAATTATTTATTGGCCAAACAAACGGGCGGTCAATTCATCTTGCGCCTGGAGGATACCGATAGCAAACGTCTTGATCCTGCGGCCGAAGGTGAGATTTATGATAGTCTAAAATGGCTCGGGCTAACGTGGGACGAAGGTCCTATGATCGGCGGAGAATATGGACCGTACCGCCAATCCGAGCGAAAACAAATTTACAACGAATTGATCCAGGAGCTCATCGAGCGCGGGCACGCATATTATTGTTTCTGCAGCCAGGAAAGATTGGTTAAGCTTCGCCAGGAGCAGAAGAAACGAAAAGAACCTCCCCATTATGATGGCTTGTGCCGCAAGCTGCCCAATGAAGAGGCCGAATCCTGGGTACAGGGAGGCGAATCGCACGTCGTTCGCTTTAAAACCCCAAAAGAAGGCACAACGACGGCGATTGATCTCCTCCGCGATCCAATTCAGGTCCAGAATAATACTTTGGATGACTTCATTCTGATCAAATCGGATGGCATGCCGGTCTATCATTTTGCCGCAATCGCCGATGATCACTTGATGCAAATTACACATGTATTTCGAGGTTCGGAATGGCTGCCCACTTTTCCACTCCATGTCCTTATTTACCAGGCATTTGAATGGCAACAGCCGGTTTGGGCACATTTGTCTGTTTTACTCAACCCCACAGGCAAGGGAAAATTAAGCAAGCGTTATGCTGCTGATCCGAAAAAAGGTGCCAAGTCCGTCTACGTTCTTGATCTACAAGAAATGGGGTATTTGCCCCAGGCCGTCAACAACTGGATGGCATTGATGGGATGGTCGTACGATGACCATAGTGAGCTTTTCGCCATGCCCGAATTGATAAAGGCCTTCTCGCTTGAAAAATTACATCCCAGCCCGGCAGCAGTTAATTTCAGTAAATTGGACCACTTCAACGGCCTTTATCTTCGCAATTTGTCTATTCTAGAACTAACCGAAAGAATTCAACCCTACTTTGAGAAAGCCGGCTACAACGCTGATTCAGAATCGCTCCTACCCATTGCCGCGCTGGTCCAAAAGCGCATCCGCACACTTGCGGATGCTGTCGAAATTGCAGGTTTCTTCTTTGAAGAGTCAATCAATCCGCCTCCTGTTGATCTCATTGGCAAGGGTATGACGGCAGTTGAATCTGCACTTGCAGCTGAGATGGCGCACAAAAGGATTGGCCTGCTGGATTTGGCAGAGCACGACGCTGTCGAAACTGATCTGCGGAAGTTAGCCGAAGAGTTGTCCCTGAAAGCTGGTCAGCTGTTTGGCATCCTGCGACTGGCCATTACGGGACAGAAGGTAAGTCCGCCACTGATTGCAACGATGGCTATTGTCGGTAAATCCCTCGTATTATCGCGAATCTCCGAGGCGATCCAAAAACTGAAGCAATTGGATCATTCAAAATAGACTCCAGGCATTCAGCATGGTAGAATCCCGAAATCACTGGGGGTTGGTCTAGTGGTAGGACAGCGGACTCTGAATCCGTCAGCCGAGGTTCGAATCCTCGACCCCCAGCCTCCTTTTCTTCGAATAATCCTCAGGATTTTACATTTCTCCGCAATAATTGCGGCGAGCGGCGTAAGCGAAAACTCGTCAGCGGTCAGCAATTAAGCCTGAACGATACTCCTGAAAGCTGATGGCGGCCTACTACGGGTTATCGTGGAGAAAGATCTTTGACCCATAGAGAACCTCCGTGAGGCAAGGGGCGACTGGCCAGTCGCCTTTACTGCTGGTTTTTGATAAGGCACATCACAAAACCGCACTTTTGGGATAGCCCCTACAGACTTATTCCCGCGCGCGCAACGTGAGGCAAGGGGCGACTGGCCAGTCGCCCTTACTGCTGGTTTTTGATAAGGCACATCACTAACCCGCCCTCTTGGGACAGCCTCTGCAAACTTATTCCCGCGCGCGCAACGTGAGGCAAAGGGCGACTGGCCAGTCGCCC
>JADFRQ010000002.1 GCA_022561215.1 Chloroflexota bacterium
AGTATGAGCAGCCCTGAATGGGAGCCCCTGGAGCGCATTCAACTGCACACCAATCGAATTGTTCCCGTCTATCCGCTTACTGCAGGTGTAACCGGAAAATGGTTGCGACGTGTAATCAATTCCGTTGTAACACGTTATGCATCTTTGATTCCTGATCCAATTCCCGCTTATGTCATTGCCGCGATTAAATTAAATCCTCTGGGGAAAGCGCTTCAACAAATCCATTTTCCAGATAGTTGGGAAACGCTCGAAGAAGCTCAGCATCGACTTGCATTTGATGAAATGTTTCTCCTGCAGTTGGGGGTCCTGGGTCAAAAAAAGGAATGGCAGGAGCTGGAAACGATGCCGCTGCCAAGCAGCCAAGAACTCATTGATCAATTTCTTCATCATCTTCCCTTTGAGCTTACAGGAGCTCAACAAAGGGCACTTGGCGGCATTCGTGCAGATCTTGAGACTAATCACCCAATGAACCGCTTACTTCAGGGCGACGTCGGCTCCGGAAAAACAGTCGTCGCTGCTGCTGCGATTGCGATCGCGGCAGCAAATGGAGCCCAGAGCGCTTTTATGGCGCCCACGAGCATTCTTGCCGATCAACATTTTTTAACGCTCCGAAAATTACTGCCTGATGGAGCAGGAATACCTGCGGAAAAAATAGCTTTGCTCATTGGTTCGACCTCTACTTCAGAGAAAGAAGAAATTCGCAAGGGGCTTGAGGATGGGTCGATCCAGGTCGTTATCGGAACACATGCCCTGATCGAAGGCCCAATACAATTTAAGCAACTTGGCCTCGCCATAATAGATGAACAACATCGCTTTGGAGTGAGTCAGAGAGCTCTCCTGAGGGCAAAGGGCAATAATCCGAACTTGCTTGTTATGACGGCGACCCCTATTCCAAGATCTTTGGCCTTGACTCTGTATGGTGACCTCGATCTTTCGGTGATTGATGAGATGCCGCCCGGCCGAACGCCAACCAAGACGCGCGTCTTGTCGGCGGCGGAACGTCTCAGAGCTTATCAATTTATCCGCGGCCAATTGAGAGCAGGTCATCAAGCTTTTATTATCTATCCTTTGGTCGAAGAATCGGAGAAGGTAGAAGCGAAAGCAGCTGTTGAGGAATACGCTCGACTTCAGAATGAGGTGTTCGTGAAATACCAGGTGGGTCTCTTGCATGGCCGTTTGAACGCCGAGGAGAAAACAGAGGTAATGCAAAAATTCCGCGACGGAGAATATCAGGTGTTGGTGTCGACATCTGTTGTTGAAGTAGGTGTGGATGTTCCCAATACGACCGTCATGCTCATTGAAGGAGCAAACCGTTTTGGCCTCGCTCAGCTCCATCAATTCCGAGGTCGCGTGGGTAGAGACGATCAGCCCTCCTACTGCTTTTTAATTCCCGATTCGAATGAGGAAAGTGATAATGCTCGTTTAAAAGCCATGGAATCAACGACCGATGGATTTATACTGGCAGAACTTGATCTGGATCATCGCGGACCGGGTGATTTTCTCGGAACCAGGCAATCTGGCTTTGCCGAACTAAAGATGGCGAAATTGACAGATGTGCCCCTGATCGAAAAGGCGCGCGACCAAGCCAAGAAATTATTCGCCAGTGATCCTGAATTTAGCCGCGAAGAACACCATGCACTGGCCGAGGCGATGAATCACTTCTGGTCTGGCGGGAGAGGAGATATCAGCTAATGGTGCGTGCCGTTTTCCCCGGAACTTTCGATCCCATCCACAACGGACATATTGATATCGCCAGGCGAGCTGCGCGCATTTTCGACGAGCTCATTATTGCCGTGTATGACAGGCCGCTTAAATCTATGCTTTTTTCTCCCGAACAGCGTTTTGCATTGGTGAAGAAGTGTTTTGAAGGTGAAAGCAGAATCCAGATAACGACGTTTAGTGGATTGATTGTTAACTATTGCCGGGCGATCGATGCCCAGGTTATCGTGCGCGGTTTGCGCGTTTTTTCCGATTTCGAGCACGAATTTCGCATGGCCTTGGCCAATCACCGCCTTGACCCTGGAATTGAGGTGATTGCCTTAATTACCAGTGAGGAACATACTTTTCTAACCGGCACAACCCTGCGAGAAATCGCATCTCTGGATGGCGACGTTTCTAGTTTGGTGCCAGTACACGTCGCGGAAGCCCTGCAACTCCGCTTT
The DNA here is from genome assembly GCA_022561215.1 of Chloroflexota bacterium. GTDB lineage: Bacteria > Chloroflexota > Anaerolineae > Anaerolineales > E44-bin32 > JADFRQ01. The sequence continues at coordinate 2,163 of JADFRQ010000002.1, forward strand.
ACCGATCTTTCCGCTGACGATGAAGGAAACTTTATGATGACATCACTGCGGGATTAAGTTGGGTTGCCTTAGGGCTGTTAACGGTGTAACCTTCGGCCTGAACCTTGCATCCAAAACCGCCAGGCCGTCCACCCGGAGCAGCTAACCGGAGGTACGAATGGATATTCTCCACCTAGTTGATCGTCTTGAGGAACTCTTTAACCAGAGCCGTCCTATTCCACTTACGCGTAGTGTGCTCGTCGATGAAGATCGCTTCTTAGAGATCATCGATCAAATGCGGATCTCTGTTCCCGAGGAAGTGAAAAAAGCACAAAATGTAGCTTCACAAAAAGATCGTATCCTAGCCCAAGCGCAAGAGGAAGCGAACAGGACAATTTCGCTTGCTCAACAAAAAGGAGAGGATCTTGTCACGAGGGATTCCATTGTTATGGCGGGCCAATCGCGAGCCGAACAGATCATGGACCAGGGGCGCGCAGATGTCGAAGTGATACGCCAAGAGGCAGATGAATACGTTATCGAAACCCTAGAAGCATTGGAATCGGAGCTGACCAGTATGTTAAATCAGGCAAGAAACGGGATTGCGAAGTTAAACGCTGAGAGGGATAGGGACGTTAAGCAGGTCGTGCTTAAATCCGCTGAGGATGAATTAGATAAATAATCGGCCCTTAGCGAAATAGCCATCCAACAATAGATCAAGGAATTGTTAAAGAGAGGCTGTGTTCTTAGCAGCCTCTTTTATTGATCCACGTGTCTGCGAAACTCTAGAAACCTTCTTCCGCCTCCTCAACTGGGGTTTCGATCTCAAGCCCCGCATGAGCCATTACCGCTTTGATAAATCCTTTGAATAAAGGATGCGGTCGGTTTGGGCGAGAAAGAAATTCAGGATGAAACTGGCTGCCGAGCATAAAGGGATGATCCTTGAACTCAGCAATTTCCACCAGGCTTTCATCAGGTGAAAGTCCGGAAAATAGCAGTCCGTGCTCGTTCAATATTTCGCGATAGGTGTTATTAAATTCAAAGCGGTGACGGTGCCGTTCTTCAACCATATCTACTGCATACGAGGCCGCTGCCCTGGTGCCCGGAACAAGCTTGCATGGATAGAGACCCAAGCGCATAGTTCCGCCTTTATCATCCACGCCACGTTGTTCCGGGAGCAAATCAATTACGGGATGCGGTGTATTACGGTTGAACTCGGTAGAATTTACATCCTCCGAACCGAGCACATGGCGCCCAAATTCGATCACCATGACTTGCATTCCCAGGCACAGCCCCAGATAAGGCACTTTATTCTCCCTGGCAAATCGCGCAGCGGCAATCTTTCCTTCAATTCCGCGCCCCCCAAATCCGCCGGGAACAATAATCCCTTGACTTGCCTCGAGTTCATCCCAGGCTTTTCCTTTTTCGAGATCCGCGGAATGGATCCAGACCATCTCCACATCTACCTTCAAATCAAGCGCAGCATGGCGCACAGCCTCGCGGACACTCATATAAGCATCGAGAAGCTCAACGTATTTTCCAACCAAAGCTATTTTAACTTTCGCCTGGGATTCTCGGTCGGTAGCGATCATTTTTTCCCATGCCGACCAATCCGGCTTCATCCTTGCTCGCAGTCCCATACGTTGGAGCAACAGGTCTCCCAAACCTTCGCGCTCCAGCAGCAGTGGAACTTCATAAAGCAGGGATGCTGTTGGTAATGGGATTACGGCCTTCTTTTCCACATCGCAGAAAAGAGCTATTTTCTGCCTCAGCTCTTCACCGATGGCATGATCAGAGCGCGCAATGATAACATCGGCGGAAACACCAATGGACCTTAATTCACGCACGGAGTGCTGCGTAGGTTTCGTCTTTATTTCTTGCGTCGCCCCGATATAGGGAAGCCATGTGACGTGGATAAACAATGTATTTTCACGACCAATGTCGGAACGCATCTGCCGCAAGGCTTCCAAAAAGGGCAGTGATTCGATGTCTCCTACTGTGCCCCCAATTTCAACCAGCACAATTTCAGCCCCCGTTGATCGAGCGACCAATCGAATTCGCCGCTTGATCTCATTTGTGATATGCGGAATAACCTGAATTGTTCCCCCCAAGAAATCGCCATGCCTCTCCTGGGCGATAACATGCGAATAAATTTGTCCGCTGGTGACATTGCAAACTTGACTAAGGCTTGTGTCGATAAACCTTTCGTAATGCCCCAAGTCGAGATCTGTTTCTGCGCCATCGTCGAGCACATAAACTTCGCCGTGTTGATAAGGGCTCATGGTTCCTGGATCAACATTGAGATAAGGATCGAGTTTTTGGATGGAAACGCTAAATCCGCGCTCCTTAAAAAGCTTACCGATTGCGGCCGCGGCCACGCCCTTTCCTACTGAACTGACGACACCGCCGGTTAGGAATACATATTTGGTCATTCGTAATCTCCCGATATACCTTATAGGGAAGTGGGGAGGGCGGTTTCCCGGCTCCTCCCCACATTTGAAATGTTATTCGAGCTTATTGCATTTCTAATGTTCATAAATCAACCAGGTTCTTTAGGTCCTCCGCTGCTCTGCGCATCTCGAGAAATACAAGTCCCAATTTGGCTTTTTCACGGGCCAAAATTGTTAACACCGCATCGGCGCCAACAGAAACAAGCAGGACATAACCTCTATCCCCATGAATGTATACTTCGTCGAGCAATCCTCGCCCAAGTTCTCCGGCGATGCGTTCTCCTAAGCTGAGCATGGCCGCCGACATGGCAGAGACCCTATCTTCCTCAATGCCCGATGGAAGGGAAGAGGCAATGATCAAGCCATCAACACTAACCACGGCGGATGACTCGATATCAGGCGTGTTCGCCTGCAGGTCTCTCAATCTATCGACCATTAAATCAATTCGAGATTTATGCATTCGGGAAACCTGGCACAGTCTACCATACGCATAATTGAGCGGCAAGCGCATGGGAAAATAATTGGCTCAAAGAACAACATACCGGACACAAACTGTGGGTATTTCCGACGAATATTGAGCATTCGTGGAAAAATCGATTTACGGGAAGCCAGCCCTTAATCCGTCACTTATCAATTATTCTTGCACAAGATGGCCCACACCGAGCTACGGTGTGTCCTGAATTTTTTCACCCAATGCGCTAGCGACGATGGTTTATTAAGCCTATGTCGGCTGACGGCAGATCAAGATTAAAATTATCGCCCCGTAGCAAGAATCCGTGGCGGGGCGCTTCCATCCGCGAGAACGGCAACAAGCTCGTTTCTGATCCCACAATGCGCTGTATGACGTTCTTGCATGGCAATAATCTGGCTTCCATCCTGAGTCGCCATGACATCTGCATAACGCCCATCATTTGATAGTGGTGTTATTGGATATGGTTTTTCATTCTCGACGCGGTAAAGACGCTGATCTTTAACATTACTGAAGAAGACGACGTCCTTCCAAATGCAATAGCTTCCCCCACCATATTCATGCATCCTGGTTCTTACATTAAAGGGAGCTGAACCAAGAGTCGTAATCGCTCCATCCGACGACCTGCGTAAGAGGTTTCTGGTCCCATCGTGTTCTGAATCTCGTTCAAGCCAGTAGACGTTTCCGCCGTCCAGCTTAAATTCACTCAAGAGAAGGTTGGAACCCATCCCGGATTTCGCAACATTGGCCGCCGAATTTATTGAACGCCATGAACCGTAGGGACGTGTTACTTTTCCTTTCATGTATCCTCTAAAACAGGTACGCAATCTTACGGCAAAAACGAATGGAGTTCTATAGGATATTCAAAAGCAAAAACGGCCAGAGGATGGCACGCAAATCATGAGCATTTCATGAGAATCGATTTTGCTTTCTTGACGCCACTTTAACAGAATTGTAGAATGATACAACGTTCATTGCCTTGATTATTATCGAACGTAACAAGACAATTTAGATGGTTATTGTTCAGTTATCTGAGTCTAGGTCCCACGCATACAAAATGAGGTGTTATTATGGGATTCAAAGGCAAGAAGAGGCACTCGCCGAAACTCGACCTCCTGGAAATCCACGAAGAAAATCTCCAAGTTGGCGATGAGCAATGGGGTGAGAATGAGCAAGAGATCGTCCCTCTCGAGCGTTTGGTCGATAGGGCTAAGGAGAAATATTCTCTTGTAGAGAGCCCGAGCAACACGGAGATCAACGATGAAGGGGACGATGGGATTTTTCGGCCCCCGATGGATGAAGCTTCCCGAATGGACAATGCGGGCGACGGAACAGATGCAGATGATTTACCTCCAGAGTATTTTGCAGAAGATCCGGACCCTAATGATGCCGTCGCCTTCTATCTACGAGAGGTGAGCAAAGTACCACTGCTCACGCATGAAGAAGAAATATCCCTTTCAAAACGAATTGAAGCGGGCCGCAAAGCCCGCCACTTGCTTGCGGAAGGATCCGTTGCCAAAAGACAGCACGACGATCTACGGCGCACCGTTGAAGATGGATGGGCGGCGCGCGAGCACATCATCACGGCTAACTTTCGCTTGGTGATCAGTGTCGCGAAAAAATATGTCCGCCGCGGTGTACCATTTCTGGACCTCATTCAAGAAGGCAACATCGGATTGATTAGGGCAACCAAGAAATTTGACCATCGGCGTGGCTTCCGGTTTTCGACCTATGCCACCTGGTGGATTCGTCAAGCAGTTTCGCGCTGCGTGGCCGATCAAGGACGCACCATTCGTGTACCGGTTCATATGGGAGATCAAATAAACCGACTCCGCCGATTTTCGCATAAGCTCACGCAGAGCCTGGGGCGCGATCCAAGCCTTGAAGAATTGGCCGAGTCTCTTAATATTTCCCCTAAAAAAGTCGAAGAACTGATGCGTGTCGCCCAGCGACCTCTTTCGCTTGAGCTCCCGGCCGACGACGATGAAGAACATGAACTCGGAGAATACACCGCCGACAGGATTCTCCCCACACCCGTAGATAAGGTAACCGAGCGTATCATGCGCGAGCACTTGAAAGATGTGCTCGAGGAACTGCCGCCGCGCGAAGTAATGATCTTACAATTAAGGTATGGCCTAACTGATGGCAAAAGCCATACCCTTGGAGAAGTTGGAAAGAAATTGGGGGTCACACGCGAACGTGTTCGACAAATCGAGGCCCAGGCACTTCGCAGATTAAGAAAACCCCAATTAAAACGTGAACTAGAGGACTATCTGCTCGGCTAATCTCGCCCTGGTCCATTTCAATTACAAGATATGAGCCCCGCGGGGCTCACTTGTATGTATGCCCCTGAGGTTCCTCAAACGTCTTCGATTGGTTCGAGCACTTCTATCCGGCCGGGCTGATGGGGATGATGCCTTCAATTCCGTAGGCCAAGTTCCCAACCTCGGCCGCTAAAAATTCCCTCCCGGAGGGCCGGGCGCCCTTACTGCGTGATTTTGATAAGGCACATCACAAAAACGCTCTTTTGGGACAGCCCCTGTGCAACCTGGGGAGCACGGGAAGGAGCTGAAGCATTCGGACTCCAAATGGGGTTAGGGATGTGAAGTGCAAAAGCTCTGGCCTGTCCTACGGACAGGCTGTGCAACCTGGGGAGCACAGGAAGGAGCTGAAGCATTCGGACTCCAAATGGGGTTCGATGTGGAGTGCAAAAGCTCTGCTTTTGCTGCCGAAGTAGAACTTCGGCACTCCAAACGAACACGATTGAGCCGAAAGATCTGCTGGCTACATACAAGAAAACAATAGGTGAGTTGTGCCTTTTTGTGCTCCGGGCGGCTCAAATTAACCAAGGGTTAACCAGCCGCCGCTACATGGTAGATCGAGTGCCAACCGATCACACGCGCAGCAGATTTTCATGATTATCAGCCAACCACTACATTCTTCTCAAAGAAAGGCCAGGTATGCAAACCTGGCGCGCGATCTCGCGGAGTCCATATCCTATACAAGGTGGGCGGGTATCTATACTCGCCGAGAAATTTTAAATATCAGGAGGTCGCTTTAGTCGCACGCATTCGACTGATGTTCTTCAAACGTCATGGAAAAGAAATGGCGACCGGATTGGTCACAGGCAGCTCGAAAATAAAGGAAGTCGCTTGCGAGCGGAAAGGCGACTGCCCTCATCGCCTCCAAACCCGGGTTAGCAATTGGGCCGGGAGGGAGATCAGGATAGAGGTAGGTATTAAATAGCGAATCAAATTTTAAATCTTCAAGTGTTAGCGGTGCCTTCCACCAGCTGCCGTCTACCTGCAACCCTAAAGCATACTGTATAGTTGGATCTGCTTCGAGCTTTATACCCTGCCTTAACCGATTGTAGAATACGGAGGCGATTAATTCTCTTTCATCATCTACCACCGCCTCACGTTCTACGATGGATGCCAGAATCGCAGCCTGGAACAGATTAATTCCTTGCACGTTGTAACCATTCACGAAATCAGCGCCGATGCGCACTTCAAAATTCTTAAGCATCAATTGCACAAGTTCATCCGCAGTGATGCCCGAATCGACCAAGTAAGTGTCCGGGAATAGGAACCCCTCCAAGGAAGCAAACGGAGGAAGATATTCCGAAAACGCGTAGCCAGGAAGCGGACGATCGGCTGCGGTGGCAAATTCAGATTCGGAGATAACAAGCCCTGAAAGGGCGACGGCTTGTGCAATTTGTTCCCTGCGCCAGCCTTCCAGCACCGTGATTTTAATTTCTTGTGGATTCGCACGTTGAAGCGTATCAGCAATCTCACGCGGGGTCATAGCAGCATGCAGCGAATAAATCCCGGCCTCGATCCCCGTATCAAAACCGCGGAACTGCAAATAATTTCGAAGCAACAATTCATTCGTAATAATCTTCGCCTCTTTAAGTTGGGCAACAACGTGCGCTGCATTTTGGCCTTGTTCGATAACGAGTTCGTGCTGGTTTGAGGCGTTCCCAGCCGGTGTATCGAGATCCTTTGCGAACAAAATCAAGTAGCCCGCAAGATAAATCCTATCCAGCGGCTCCAAATTAGGTGATGCCGATCCGATAATTATGTCGGCCTCGATGAACCCAAAGGAAACGCCAAACACAATCAGAAGACAAAAACATGCTGATAACATACCTAGCAGGCCGAGGATACCAAGCCAACGAGTGCTACGTTTTTCTTTTCGCATCCAGATACTCTTGTAGGAATATGGCTGCAGCGCGCGCATCGATGTTTTCCTTTTTTCTCGATCGGCTGCTCGCAATTTCGGTAGATCCTGTTTCATCCCATGTTTCAATCGGAATATTGGATCTAAATTTCAAAACATCTACCAATCGCAATGCTTTTCTCGCCTGCGGACCCACCAAACCCTCTTGGTCAAAGGCAATTCCAACAACGATCCTTTCGGCGCCGATGCGTTCTGCTTCTTGAAGGATTTTGTCAGCGTCTATGCTGCGAGATTGATGTTTGATCACCGAGTGGGGCTTGGCAATCGTTGCGCTAGGGTCACTAATTGCCAGTCCAATACGCACATCTCCCGGGTCGATAGCAAGGATTCTCATTAACTCATTCTTCCCACACATACAGCACATCAATTCTATTGTTTAGCCAGGGTAGCAATGGCAGCCATGTTGGCTTAAGCAGAAAGGCGGGTGGCCTTTCCAATGGTACGAGTTCCTCAAGATTATCCCGAGCGGCGCCCGGCGTTCTACCGCGAACAGGAGTGAGCACAGTTTGCTGAGATAAAGGTGTATAGGACTCTGCGCTGCCCTGTATTCGGATCACACCGATCGACTCGTCATCGCTCGCCACATAATTAACCTGGGTTACCTGGACGGAATTCTTGATGACAATCCGATTTGAATCCAGCTCATCCGTGATGGCCTCCTGGATCTTTGAAAGTAAATCATTAACTCTGTACACCAATACCAGTATATTAAGATCCAGAGCAAGCGTAATTTGTTGCGTTGGTTCTCCTTCGCCGTGGCTGAAATCTTGCGAAAAAACGCGGTCGACAGTGGCGCTATCCTCAAACACGGCTTGCTCGATCCCTATTGTGACGGCGATCTCATTCTCCGCCCTCCCAAATAATTCCTGGATGAGTTTTTCTTCGAGACCGGCCAGATCTGCTGCGCTGACAGAATTTCGTTTTTCGCTGCTTCCCCCACGAATTGGATTTGGATTTGTGATGGCAACCATGAGCCCAAATGCTGCCTCGGTAGAAAAAATAGTCCCGGAAGGCAGATTGCCTTGTTCGCCAAAATCGTCGGCTTCCATCGGAAGTTCGATCACGGCGCCTATTTCCGCTGGCAATTTTCCGCTGCTCGTCGTCTGAAATCGTAAAGATTGCAATCCAACTGGACGAATCCCGAGGTGGCGAGGGATGGAGATCATTATCGGAGATAAATTTGTGAAGATGATACTGCCTCTCGATGCCGATATTGGAAACGTTGCACTCCCGGTCGTTCGGTAAACGGCCGAGCCCTGAATGCGGATTTGCTCAATCTCGGCATGCAATTGACCGGGTCGTCCATCGAATCCCGTGAGCGCCAGTTCAAAAGTGGCGTATTCCAACTGCTTGGGAGGAGAAAGAATGATTTCGGCAGAGGGAATTACCGCGGCGCTTAAGACCACGATGATTAGCAACAGTGCACCGAGAAGAATACGGGAAGGTTTTCGATCGAGTTGTTGCACCCAATCGGGGATGCGTTCCCGACGGGCAAGGATCACGCCAGGCTGTTGCAGGGAATCCCGCGCCCCTTCCCCGACCCTATCGAATTCCCGAAACAGCCTCCATCGTTCTTCCGGTAGCTCTTCCAAAGATTCAAAAAGTGAAAATCCTAATTCAGCCGCACGTTGGCGGATTTCCGAATCAAAGGTTAACAGGCCCACCGCAAGATTGCGTCTTTGGGCATAACGTTTGAGCAGAACAAGATCGAGGCCACGATGCAATACGCGCCCTCGATTGGGCCACACGAGTAAGGCTCTCGGTGATTGCACCCAACCAAGCAAATCGCGGGTCGAATCGATGTCGTCACTTGCGCTTAGATAGACAATCTGAACTTTCATTCAGCTTTCACAACTCTGCTTACTCAAGCCGTCTTTGACAGAATCCATTTATCAATTTGGTCAAGTGCATCGTGGATCTTTTTTGCATCGCTACCCCCTGCTTGGGCGAGATGGGGCTTGCCCCCCCCGCTTCCCCCTACTTCTTTGGCGACCACGCGCACTAATTCCGTGGCATGGAGTCCTTTTTCGACCAAATCATCCGTTATCGCCGCCACAATTAGCGGACGTTCATTTATGGATGATGCAAGGACGACGATACCCGAATGGTTACGCGCACGAAAGAGATCGGAAAGTTTGAGCAGAGTTTTCATGTTGACATTCGGGATGAGCCCTCGTAGCAGCAATATCCCCCCCACTTGCTCATTTTGCAATGCGCTGAATACTTTTTCCGCCTCACGGCTCTGTTGCGTGGCAAGATTTTCTCTGAGAACATTCATTTCCCTGAGAGTCACATCGAGACGCTCTACTAGATTTTCGACGGGTGCAGCCATTTTCACGGCGAGTTTTTTCACAATAGCGCGCTGTTCCTGCAAGAATTCCAGTGCACCTCTGCCGCTAAGTGCTTCAATCCTGCGAATGCCCGCGCCGACACTTCCCTCGCTGGTGATGATAAAGGGGCCGATTATGCCCGTTTGCGATACGTGAGTACCTCCACATAGTTCATACGAGATTCGCTCAGCATTTTGGATGGATACCGTGCGCACAATATCACCATATGTCTCGCCGAACAACGCAATTGCACCCTTAGCCAACGCATCTTTTTGATCCTCACTCTGAATTACCAGCGGATGGTTATTGAGTATGGCCGTGTTGACGAAGCGCTCGATTTGATCAAGTTCGTCCTGCGTGACCGGCTGTGAATGATTAAAATCAAAGCGCAATCGATCTGGCGCCACCAATGATCCGGCCTGGCGCGCGTGTTCCCCAAGGATGCTCTGCAGGGCGGCATGCAGCAAATGGGTTGCCGAGTGATTGCGCATGATATCCCCGCGCCGTTCAACGTCAACTTGCGCCAGAGCGCGATCGCCAACTTTCGGAATCCCCTCCACTACCACGCCGGCATGGAGAATCAAACCATCAATTGGCCGGAGAACATCTTCAATCTCAATTGTCCAGGGTTGGTCTCCCTGGGAGACGAGTTGGCCTTTATCGGATACCTGTCCCCCTGCCTCTATGTAAAAATTAGTCTGCGGCAGGATCACACCTACCGAATCTCCTGCTTTTGCCTTCTCCACATTTTGACCATCTTTCAGCAATGCCAATATCGGCCCGGCAAGATCTTTCGTATGGTAAGGATCATAACGAACGCCCTCCTTATCCAAATCTCCAGCATCAACTAGCTCCTTCAGCAACGTCCGATATATTTCGAGATCCTCAGTGGCGACTTCATGCATCCGATCCGTGCTGGAGACAAAGCGATGCTTTTTGAGCGCCGAGGTAAACCCTTGTTCATCGACACGGACACCATCCTCCTCCACAATATCGCGCGTGATCTCAAGGGGAAGCCCGTAGGTGGCATAAAGATCAAATGCGTCTTTGCCGGTTAGAATTTCGTCCCCTCTTTCTTTGACTTGGTCAATGAGATTATTAAGCTGCGTAATACCTTTCTCGACAGTTCGATGAAACTTGATTTCCTCTTCAGACAAAGTTTGCAGGATGGCGCTTTGGTTTCTCCTCAGCTCGGGATAGGCATCCCCATAATTTTCAATAACAATTTTTGCTACTTCTGCTAAAAATGTGCCCTCGAAACCAAGCTTCTTGCCGAAACGGCTCGCACGGCGGATTACCATCCGGCAGATATAATTCCTGCCTGTGTTCCCGGGCACAACGCCATCGGCGATCATAAATGCAGCCGCGCGACTATGGTCAGCAATCACCCGGTAGGGGGTGATAGACCTTTCGCGCTCTTCGTCAGAATGATGAGCAAGTGTTTGAATCCGGCCCATAACCGGCGTAAAAAGGTCGGTTTCATAATTTGAAGTTACATTTTGCAGCAGCGAAACGATGCGCTCGAGACTCATCCCTGTGTCTATATGCTTCTCGGGCAGCGACTCTAGATTCGTTGGACTTAATCTGTTGTACTGGATAAATACGAGATTCCATAATTCAAGGAAACGATTGCAATCCCCATTCACGCGGCACTGATGATGTTTGACATCTTGTTTATCACAATAGGCAATCCCGCGGTCGAAATGAATCTCTGAGTCGGGGCCAGAGGGCCCTGTATCGGCCATCTCCCAGAAGTTTTCATCTCGCCCAAAAAAGAGAATGTGATCATGATGGAGGCCAGGCTGTTGGCGCCAGATTTCATTCGCCTCATCATCCCGAGGGATTTCGCCATCTTCATCTTCGAAGACAGTCACCCAGATTTTCTCCTTGGGTAACCCCCATACTTCTGTCAACAATTCCCAGGCCCACGCGATCGCGTCATCTTTGTAGTAATCACCGAAAGACCAATTGCCTAACATTTCGAAAAATGTATGATGGATATCGTCGCGTCCAACATCTTCGAGGTCATTATGCTTCCCGGCAACGCGCATGCATTTCTGCGAATTAACGGCGCGTTTGTATTTCCGCGTCCCCCTTCCCAACAAAACATCTTTAAATTGCACCATCCCCGCATTGGTAAACAGCAACGTAGGATCATCACCTGGGACCAATGAGGAAGAGGGAACAATTTTATGGCCACGCCCCCCGAAAAAATCGATGAAGGATTGGCGAACTTTATTGCCAGGCCATTTGAGATGTCCGTCCGAATTACTGGGTGACATTATTCCTCCAGCACTTAGATAGGCGATTATACGCCATGAAAAATAGGCCTTCAACCATCCGTTAACTTCGGCATACCTTCACCCCCTGGGAAGGGATAGTCCTCCTGCCCAGGGGATAACAACGTCCCTGGCCTTTTGTAATCACTGGCCAGGTTTGTGCGAGAGGGTCAATCTCCGCGCCCTAGAATTCATGTATGGGTGTCTCGTGAATCGCCCTTCTACCTCACCACCGGGAGATTTAACATCCCTAACCTCCAGGTATGGAATTTTTAAATAATTCAGTTACAAGCGGAGGTCATCACCCGTTGTATAATCGAAGATCATGCAAACGCCTCCGTCATTTCTAACCGCCCCGAAGCGAATTGATGGTGAAGAAATTTTTAGGCCGGCGAAGGTTTCGCGCCAAGGCGAATTAATCGCATGGGGAAGCGCTTTCGCCATTGGCATCGGGCTCGGCATTTACTACATCAAGACTCAGGAAATCCAAATCATCACCAGCGGGATGCTCTTTTTTTTCTTATCCGCCGGTGCGTTGATCAGCTTTGGCGCCTGGGTAGATAAGCGAACAATTATTCGTGTCAATTCCCAACGGTTGATTTATCGGAGCCCATTCAAGGAACTTAACTTGAATTGGGATCAGATCCTTCAGGTTCGCGCCACGCAAGCGCGCCGGCTGTGGCGTATCATTGTCGCCAGCAGAGATGCGCACTTTCGCTTGCGGGTCGGCACATCTGCTTCAGAAGAAGAAAATTTGACCGATTTTCTTGCCCTACCCGATGGAGAACGGCTGGTTCAGATCATCTCGGGTATGGCTGGCCTTACGCACGTACTCATGGAAGACGATGAGTGGGTGAGCAGCTCAGAAACGTCTTACGAAAGTGGGGACAATTAAATCGCGAACATTCCATAGTGTTGTTTAAAAAGCACGCAAATACACTATCAGGCTTTCCGTAACACATCCGGCTGCCCGTACACCTGAGGAAATTGCCGAGTATCTTTAAAGAAGTCAGCGATGGCACATCTGATATGCCCTATTAGGAAAGCCCCGCTTTTATTGCGCACAAAGAACCCTGGAGAGATCACAATGAAAATTAGCGACCAAGTTAATCTGCTTATGCAGGGAACCGAATATGGCGACGAGAAGCTTAAGCAGGCTATGGCGGATGAACTCAAAGACCGTCTCATCTTGGCACAAAGTGAGAATCGACCGCTACGCGTCTATTGTGGATTTGATCCACGCACGTCCGATCTGCATATTGGTCACACCGTCCCCATCCGAAAAATGCGCCAATTCCAGGAGCTCGGCCACGAGGTCATCTTCGTAATCGGCAGATTTACGTCGCTGATCGGAGATCCTTCGGATAAAGATGTCGTGCGCGCACAAATAAGCGCTGAGGAAGCGACGCTTAATGCTGAATCCTATGCCCAACAATCGTTCAAGATCTTAGATCCAGATAAAACCAGGGTTGAATACAACGATACTTGGCTATCGAAACTTAATTTTGCGGATGTCATTCGCCTGGCGCGAAATTTCACTATACAGCAGTTTCTATCAAGAGAAAATTTCCGCAAGCGTTTTGATCAAGGGGAACCAATCTACCTGCACGAAACATTTTATTCGTTGATGCAAGGTTATGATGCGCTGCACCTGAAAACGGATGTGCAAATCGGGGGTTCCGACCAGTTATTCAATATCATGACCGCCGCTCGGAAAATTATGAGCGCCAATGGTGAGAAGCCCAATATCGCTATCATCAATGGAATTCTCCCCGGAACAGATGGGGTGGTGAAAATGAGCAAGTCTCTGGGCAACCATATCCCCCTTAATAGCACCCCCGAGGATATGTATGGCAAGGTGATGAGCGTACCCGACAAAGCGATGGGCCACTACTTTCGCCTTATCACGCGCTGGTCGCCGGAGGAGATTGAGCAGATCGAGGGCAAATTGGATTCCGGGGACGTTAGTCCGCGCGATATTAAAATGTCTCTCGCTCACGAAGTGGTGGCGATTTATCACGGTGACCAAGAAGCCGCCGCAGCAGAAGATGAATTTCGGCGCATATTCCAGGAACGAAAAGTGCCGGAAAATATGCCTAAGGTGGAGATCTCAGGATCGATAGCTCTCTTCAAATTAATGGTTGCCGAAGGCCTGGCAAGCAGCAACAGCGAAGCCCGCAGACTGATCCAGCAACGCGGTGTGAGTTTGGATGGCAAGGTGATTGACGATATCAAGGCCGAAGTGATGATCGAGACCCCCCAGGTTCTTAAGGTCGGCAAGAGAAAGTTTATCCAATTGGTGCCGAAATCTTGAAGTTCAAGTTGAAAAAGCGCTTTTGAAGGGGACCATTATGTTGATGCCCGGTGCTGAGCCAGCTACCCAACTTGCCAATACCGCATATCTACGGGTAACCATAACGAGCACTGGAATGCGATGGCCATTCGCTTTGACTAGGGCTGAATCAAAGGGTATTGGAGGGCTTTTGTAGACAGCCCCTATTTATTGTTGGATGGCGAGTTTCAACCACAACTTTGTTCAGTTACCCGCCCTGGGAAAGCGAGTGTGCGCCCAATAATGGGAACCTGGGCTATGATGCGCACTGAAAATCCATCGCACATACGAATCGAACTTAATGTTTCGAATTCTGGAGTACCGAAGGTCTGGCTCCTGCCTGTGCTTCGCACAGGTGGCGCAAGCAGAGGCCAATGCCATGCTCAGGATGCGTACTCCACATTCATCCTACTGTACTCTCGGTCAGGTATGGAAACATGGGCTACGATTATTATTGCCGCTTGCCCGCACAACCTAAATTTGGATGAAAACCTTCACCCCTTTATCACCGCCACCGGGCGTAAGCGGGCTACTTTTTTGGCAATTCCGGCCTGTGTGACGACGTTTACAACCGCATCCACATCCTTATAGGCGTGCGGGGCTTCCTCGGCCAGACCCGCCATTGAACCCGCATGAATCCGAATCCCTTTTTTCATCAGCTGCTTGCGCAATTGATCGCCGCGAATGCTCTTTTTGGCCTTCTTTCTGCTCATCGTGCGCCCCGCCCCATGGCAAGTCGAGCCGAAAGATTGCAGCATACTACCTTCGGTTCCGAGTAAAACCCAGGATGCTGTCCCCATGCTCCCCGGCACGAGAACAGGCTGTCCGAGGTGGCGATATTTTTCTGGCAATTCCGAAAAACCGGGCCCAAATGCGCGCGTGGCGCCTTTTCGATGCACACAGACTCTGACCTGCTTTCCTTCGATCTGATGATCTTCAATTTTTCCCATGTTGTGGGCAATGTCATAAACTTGAGTGAGCTCGTAATTGGCAACCTTCCCTGCAAACGTCTGTTCAAATGCGCGCCGTGCATGAGAAACCAATACTTGCCGATTCGCAAATGCATAATTTGCAGCACACGACATTGCCGAAAGGTACGCCTCGCCTTCGGGTGAGTTGAGTGGTGCACATACCAACTCGCGATCGGGCAGTTGAATCTTGTATTTTCGCACTGCAGACTGCAAATCGCGCACATAGTCGGAACAAATTTGATGGCCAAAGCCACGCGAGCCGCAATGGATTTGGAGCACAAGATATCCTTCACTCAGATTCATCGCTTCGGCGGCTTCATGATCAAATATTTTTTCGACAAGGTCGACTTCTATGAAGTGATTCCCACCGCCCAAAGTCCCGAGCTGGGAGCGACCCCTTTCCATCGCGCGAGGGCTCACATCGCGTGGATCCGCATTGCGGATGCGCCCATGTTCTTCCGTCGATGGAATGTCATCCTCCCAGGCATAACCATTATTCAGCGCCCAGTTGGAACCATTCCTGCATACGTCCTCTAGATCATCAACGCTCAAGCGAACACTCCCTTTAACACCGACTCCGCTGGGACAGTTTTCGTCGAGCTGCAGGGCGAGGTCATCCAGGTACGGTTCTGCCTCTTCGTACGCTATTTGACTCGCTAACAAGCGCACTCCGCAGTTAATGTCATAACCGATCGCGCCAGGCGAAATGACACCTTCGGGGTAAGAGGTCGCCGCTACTCCGCCAATCGGAAATCCATAACCCTGATGGACATCAGGCATCACCGTGACATGGCTGACGAGTCCAGGCAATGTGCTGGCATTTACAGCTTGGGTGAGCGATTTATCTTTAAGGGCTGCGTTTAGTAGCCGTTCATCTGCAAATATTCTTACGGGAACGCGCATATCCTTTCGATAGGTTTTGGGGATTTCCCAGGTCACCGGTCCGGTGCGAACTACATCTCCCTTGTTAATCATTGTGCCAACCCCTCTCATACCGAGTCAAGATGATAGTGATGATGTGATGTCATTCTGAGGAACGAAGGCGCTCCCTAAGACGAAGCGCTGAAGAATCTCGTTTTCCGATGAAAAATTTCTTGTCATGCGCAAAGAGATCCCCTCGTTCTTTGAAAGGCCTTTGCATCCGCTGCGCTTGGGCTCAGATGGGCACCCATCACATCCGCCATGACTGAATACTAGACATCGAATACTACAATCGCCTCCAAACTCCCTCGAGTACCCTTAATCTCCAGTCCATGAAAGGTTACCCCTTTGATTTCTTTCTCGATGGAGGAGATAGGGACTTCGGTAAATTTTGATATCAAGCTTGAATTTTCCTCCACAGCAAGCTCCAGGTTGGTTACTCCCACTGAGCGCATTTCAACCCCGTACAACAGTTCCTCCAGCCAGGCAACGAGCAGTTCTTCAAGATCAAAGGCCTCGAGGTCAATTTTACGATCGAGTCCCCCATCGTCAGCAAGCTTAACACCCATTAAATCGAACATTCCAAGAGTGGCACTGTGAAATAGATGGGAAAGCGAAGCACCGTTAATTTGCAAGGCCCAATCCGCGGTGTGTTCAAGTTCATAAAATTCGGGGAGTTCCATAATATCAGTATAGTATGAATCGAGCTTGTAGAAGCTCGGAGCTCGCGTATAATCCGGAACATGGAAAATGAGTGGAGCCGGCTTGAAAAGCTTATTCACGGCTCAATTGAAAAAACATTGACCAGTTCTTCAAGCGAAGTCGCCTCCATCGAAACGATCGCGCGTCAACTCACCGAAGAAATTTCCTCTTCCGCTCGCCTTGACAAAAAGGGCCGCAGCTATGCCCCAGATCAATATACGCTGAGCTTAAACCCGCTCGACTACGAGTACTTGCGCAAGATTGCCCCAAAAACACAGTGGGAACTTTCTGCTGCACTGCTCATTGCTTTTCAGGCCTCGGAACTTTCTTATCTGCAAAAACCGCAAATCACTTTGGCGACAGATCCCACGCTATCCCGGGAAGAAATTCGCGTCATTGCCTGGCACAGCAGCGATCCGCTGCTATTCAATAACGAATTAGATGATGAACAATCTTCGTCCTCTGTAGAGGCTCCTGTAGGAGCGTTCCTCATCATCGAAGGGAAGCGCCATTTTCCGCTCGGAGAAAACATCGTGCAAATTGGAAGGCGCTTGGATAATCACTTAATTCTTGAAGATCGTCATGTCTCCAGAGCGCATGCGCGTCTCGAAGTAGTAAGCGGCCGTTATCGAATTGTTGATCTCGACTCGACGGCAGGAACGAGAGTTAACGGCCGTTTAATAAATCGGCATACGCTTCGCCCAGGCGATATCATCTCCATAGCTGCAGTACAGCTGATTTATGGCGAAGATCCTCAAGGACCTCCCGAAGTTACCCCGCCGTACAAACCACAGGTAGATAAGGGTCCCCAGCGTGATCAAGTTACTCCCCTCAATTTAGAGGCGACGCACATCAAACCGACGGCGCCGTATAACAAAGGCAAGCCATAGACTATTTTCTCGATATGCCGTCGAGAACAGACACGCCGTGCCATTGATTCTTACATTCGAATTCGATCGATTGCAAAACTTTTGCCCCCGCCAACTTCTGATCCAGCATGGTAGTATCGGATAGTATTAACCAACCGATAATAAAAAGTGAATTGGCTTGTCTATGAGAGATCCACTTTTACAACTTGAAACCAAACTAAAACATTGGATCGAGGGTTCGATAGAAAAACTTCTAACCCCCAATATTTCCCCGGCTACACTTGCCAGGCACCTGGCTCTGGCGATGGAGCAAGGTTTGCAAGCCGATGGAAATGGTATTCAGCGCGCCCCAGATACCTATCAAGTATTTTTGCATCCTCAGACACTCGAATCGCTTAATTCGGTGGCGCCCGAGTTATGTGAAGCTCTTTCGAAAGGGCTCAATAAAATCGCTCTAGGGCAAGGTTTTCGACTGGCGGTTGTGCCCCAAATAAAACTCCTGCCTGATTCGTCGCTCTCCGAGCGGGAAATTATTGCCAGAGCGGGGCATAAAACCTCACCACTGGATCAGACGCGCGGCTATCGATACGATCAAATTGAGAATAAATCGAGCATGCCTCCCGGCGCATTTCTCATTGTTGATGGTGGAAAGCATATTGCGCTGACGAAACCAGTGATTAACATCGGACGTAGAAGCGATAACCAGGTAGTGCTCAATAAGCCACAAGTCTCGAGAATCCACGCTCAGATTCGATTGAAGCAAGGTCGATTTGTGTTGTTTGATGTTGGTTCCAAGTCGGGAACGTACGTGGACGGTATTCCTGTGAAGCAACACATCCTTCAACCGGGTGACGTAATTACGATCGTCAATATTCCCCTGGTGTACGGGGAGGAGCAAGAAATAACCCCGGATGAGACCAAACGCTTCCCCCCTGTTCAGCCACGGAAAAAAACCATATAAAAGGGCTTTAAGCGATGAATCCAGTTGAAGTACTCCTCATTCTTCGCCTGGGAATTGGCGTTTTTCTCATGGGTTTCTTATCGTTATTGCTCATATTCCTCTGGAAGGATCTAAAATCTCCAGACGCGCGGGAGCAGATGGCGCCCACAGCACATTTGCGCACGCTCGAAGGTGAAAACCTGCAGATTTACTATGCCCTTGAAGAAAATAATCTTCTCGGGCGCGCGGAGGACAACACCCTTACGTTTAGCGAGGCAACCGTCTCTGCATATCATGCGCGTCTGTCTTGCCAGCGGGGAATATGGTGGATCGAGGATTTAGGTTCTCATAACGGAACACTACTCAATGAAATTCCTGTTACGGAACCGCTAATCCTTGGATTTGGGGATAGCATCCAATTTGGAGGCATAAAATTCGAATTTGCTCCGGGTTCACCTCCGAGTGCAGGGAATCAATTCGATAATCGAGACCAGAAATAGGTTCCCGCGTGTCCATCCTGATCAACTTCAAATCGAGGCACAAATCCGGATTATGGCGGTTTGATTTTGTACCTATGCGTCTGTTCGAGGGCATGGATTCGATTGAGGTACACTAACCCGGATCTACTCCCCTGGAGGAACGATGAAAGGTAATCCATTGCTCGGCATCATCGGTGGCTCGGGACTCTATTCGATGGAGGGCCTTGAATCAATTGAAGAGCTTGAATTGGAAACCCCGTTCGGCCAACCCAGTTCGCCGGTACTAACTGGCATCTTGAATGGAAAAGCGATTGCTTTTATCTCGCGCCACGGCCGCGATCACCGGCTGTCCCCGAGTGAAATTAACTACCGGGCTAACATTTATGCATTGAAAAAACTTGGCGTCGTCCAAGTCCTATCCGTAAGCGCATGCGGGTCGTTACGTGAGGATTACGCACCGGGGGATGTTGTAATTCCTGATCAACTTTTCGATTTCACGAAGAAACGGAAGAGTACCTTCTTCGATAATGGATTGGTCGCCCATGTTGACGTTGCCGATCCATTTTGCACCCATTTTTCCGCTACTGTTGCGGACAGCATTAACAAAGCGCAAGGCACCGTCCATCGTGGGGGAACCGCCATCACGATTGAGGGGCCTCGTTTTTCAACACGGGCAGAATCGAATACCTTTCGCGCCTGGGGAATGTCCATCATCGGTATGACAACCGCGCCCGAAGCATTTCTAGCACGCGAAGCTGAATTGTGCTACGCGGTGATGGCACATGTGACCGATTATGACGTTTGGTATCTTGCGCAAGAACCGGTGACGGTTGAAATTGTGCTTCGAATATTAAAATCGAATACGGCACTCGCACTGCAAGCGATTTCACATCTGCTGAACCACCTCGATGAAAATCACACCTGTGAATGTACAAATGCACTAAATAGGGCGCTCGTTACGAACCCGCAAAATATTCAAGCCGAGACGCGCGAGAGGTTGTCAATTCTTGTCGATAAATACCTTTCTTGATCCGGAAATTGAAATCGACAAGCGCGAGGTTCGGTTGCTTGGGCTCGCGTTTCTTTTTCTTCTCGCCGTGTCATTCTCCATTGCGATCGCTGCCAGTGTACGAGAAAACGACTGGTTAATTTCGATCGAATCGGTTCGGCATTTTATTATTTTGCCCGTATGGGCGATCGGAATATTCACCATTGTCCGCAGCCTGCGTAGATATTTTCCGAGCAGAGACCCTTATCTCCTACCGGTAGCCGCTTTGCTTAGCGGCTGGGGAATGCTGACAATTTGGCGTTTGGATCCCATCTTTGGCGCAAGGCAACTGGTTTGGTTTCTGCTGGCTCTTACCTTATTATTCTTCATTTTGAGAACCAAGCCAGACCTAAATTGGTTGCGTGAATACCGTTATCTATGGCTATCCGCAGGCGTAATCCTGCTCGCCTCTACCCTAATCTTTGGCACGAATCCATCCGGCGCTGAGCCACGTTTGTGGCTGGGGTGTTGCGGAATTTACTTTCAACCCTCCGAACCGCTTCGATTGTTGTTGATCGTCTTTTTGGCTTCCTACTTCGCGGATCGCATGGTATTTCGATGGATCGACAAAAGACCTTCCCTTTTCAGCTCCCTCGCCCCTCTTTTGGTAGTTTGGGCATTCTCCATTTCTTTTCTCTTCATCCAGCGCGATCTCGGCACGATGACTCTTTTTATTTTTCTCCTGGCAGTACTGCTGTACATTGCCTCGTCGAGGTGGGAGGTGCTGCTTGCCGCTGGCCTCTTCACGTTGGCCGGATCTGCTGCGGGGTTTTTCTTTCTCGATATCATTCGTACTCGCTTTGACGCATGGATCAACCCATGGCTTGACTCAATCGGTGGCTCGTATCAAATCGTGCAGTCATTAATTGCATTAGCCGCGGGCGGAATTATTGGAAGAGGCCCAGGAAACGGCTCGCCTGGCATTGTGCCCGCTGCACACACCGACTTTATCTTCAGCGCAATTACGGAAGAATGGGGCATGCTGGGTGCTCTGGGTATGATTGCCCTCTTCGCTATTTTCGTCGCCCGCGGGTTGAAAATCGCTAGCTGCTTGCATTCCCCCTTTGACAAACTGCTTGCCGCCGGTATCGCCGTCGCCATTGGCTTGCAAACCATCATGATTATAGGCGGCGTGATCCGCTTTCTCCCAATGACGGGGATTACGGTACCGTTTGTCTCCTATGGCGGTTCATCGCTGATTACGAGTTTTGTTGCACTTGGACTCCTGCTGGTCCTTTCCAATCGTGCGAGCAGAATAGCCGAGAGCTCGCGTCCGCTGCTTGTCACTCAGGCATTTTTCAGTATTGCTTGGGCTTCGCTGGCAATTATGGTTGCATGGTGGACAATCGTTCGCGGCCCAGATCTAGTAGCGCGCTTCGATAACCCTCGGCGGGCAATCGCTGAACGCTACTCGCGACGTGGGTCCATTCTTGATTCAAGAGGCGAAATTCTCGCCGAATCAGATGACATACGCGGCTCCTATCAACGCACGGTATTATCCGGTTCCTATTCTTCTGTGGTTGGTTATCATTCTGCTTTTTATGGGCAAACGGGTATTGAAGCATCGATGGACGATTTCCTGCGCGGGAATACGGGATTCGATCCCCTCCAGTTGGCGACAAGTACTTTCCTGAGAGGTTATCCTCCATACGGCCTCGATGTAAGACTTACGCTTAATGCGCAGCTGCAAATTTCCGTAGCGCAACTTATGCAAGGTTCACGAGGGGCCGTAGTTGTGCTCGACAGCATGAATGGCCGTATCCTTGCCCTGGTCTCATCCCCCAGCTTTGATCCCAATACTCTCGCCGATGATTGGGAGACACTCATTGCGCGTCAAGATGCTCCCTTGCTCAATCGTGCCAGTCAATCACAATACCAGCCCGGGATGCTGTTATCTCCTCTGCTGGTTGCCTTGGCCGCAGACCAGGAGCTGGTTGACATTAACGCTCCCTCAGGCATCCAATTGGAACCCGTCATTTTCCAAGGACAACAATTCGATTGTTCTCAGAGCCCTCCATTGACGAAAACCGCAACCTTGGGCAACGCCGTTCGTTATGGATGCCCGGGTCCAATTGTCGAACTCGCTGAACTTCTGGGGGGCGAATGGATTCAGGATGCCCTGGCGACCCTGAATTTTTATCAAGCCGTTAAAATCGGGATTGAATCCACAAAGCCCGCGGATCTTGATCCCATACAAAACGGCACAGCTGCGCAATTGGCTGCAATAGGGCAAGGTGATTTGACGGTCACTCCTTTGCAAGTGGCGCGCGCATATGCGGCTCTATTCAATCAGGGAATCCTTCCGGTTTTGGAATTAGTCCGATCCTATCAAAACGCAGATGGGGATTGGGTGGCCTTGGCGGGTGATGAAAGCCCGCATGCGATCCTCAGCGCCGAGGCCACTCAAATCGTTGTGACAGCGGCGAAAGAGCACCAAGAACTTATTCGTAGCTTCGGCTATCTAGCATCGGCAGGACCCATTGGGGGTAAAATTGCATGGTATCTGGCCAGCGACCGTCAAAATCGCCTTGTCGTCATCGTACTTGAATCTGATTCAATCGATAGGGCTGAAACAATCGGTCTTGCCGTTCTACAACATCTCAATTCTCCCACAGCGCCTTGACCCTCTCCTTGATCGAGACTACAATTCCGCGCATAAGGTTTGTGCGGTTTGATCTCCGCCGGCCGGTCGCTGAAGCAGGTAGACCGATCGGCGGCTTGTATGTCAGCATAGGAGCACGAGTGCGAATTGGTAGACGGGTGATTCGGGAGCAGAATTGAAAAATGTTCGCATCCTTAACCGATCGACTCCAAGGAATCTTCCGCGATCTCGGCCGTCGTGGAAAACTACACGAGGCTGACATTGAAGGGGCTTTGCGTGAGATTCGCTTAGCACTATTGGAAGCTGATGTTCATTACCAGGTAGTCAAAGATATCCTCGCCACAGTGCGCCAGGCATCAATGGGCGAAGACGTTTCACGAGCGATTAATCCCTCCCAACAAATCATTAATATTCTTCATCAAGAGTTAGTTAACACCCTCGGCGAGTCCGGGAAGCTCAACCTTATTGGCCCTCAACCAAGAGTAATCTTACTGGTTGGATTGCAAGGTTCGGGGAAAACAACCACCACGGCGAAATTAGCCAAGCGTCTGCGTTCTCAAGGTGAGCGCGTATGGATGGTCGCCGCCGATCCCTATCGCCCGGCAGCAGCAGATCAACTTTCTGCACTGGCCGAAGAAATAAATATTCCCGTATTTAACGATCCAACCCTTGCGCCTCCTGCTCTTTGTGCTGCAGGTATTGAAGCAGCAGCGAAGGGTGGTGCTTCAGTCGTCCTCCTGGACACTGCAGGACGCTCGCAGCTCGACACTAAATTGATCGAGGAGCTGCAACAAATTCGGGATAAGGTCAATCCGATTGAAACATTGCTTGTTGCCGATGCAATGACCGGACAGGAAGCAGTGAACATCGCGCAAGGCTTTCTCGATTCCGTCAACCTAAGCGGGCTTATTCTTAGTAAGATGGATGGTGATGCTCGCGGCGGTGCGGCTATATCGATGAGGACAACCACCGGTGTACCCATAAAATTTATTGGTACCGGGGAGGATCTCGACGCATTAGAGACGTTTTATCCAGATCGCCTGGCTTCAAGAATCATGGGCATGGGCGACGTGCTCACATTGATTGAGAAGGCTGAAGCAGTTTATGAGAAAGAAAATGCCAAAGAACAAGTAGCAAAACTGCTGCATGGCGATTTCAACCTATTGGATTATGCGGAGCAGCTGTCTCAAATGCGCAAGCTCGGGCCACTAAATAAAATACTTGAAATGCTCCCCGGAGGCCTGAGCAATATCGCGGTACAGGTTGACAGTGCGGATGCAGAAAAAAAACTGGTTCTATCGCAAGCCATAATCCAATCCATGACAATGCAAGAGCGTATTAAGCCTGCTATATTGAACGGGAAGCGGAGAAGAAGGATCGCAGCCGGATCTGGAACAACGGTTCAGGAAGTCAACCAATTGTTGCGAACATTTAACCAGATGAAGAAAATGTTTAAAATGGTAGGTAAGCGTGGTCTCAAGGGTCTACCTCCTGGACTGCGCTGATCGGAAGATATGCTTGGAAGAGCTGGCCTTCATACACTCCGTCCCGTGTAGCCTCACCAGCCGAACCGACGCCTGACAAAAACTGAGAAGGAGAAAGCTACGTACAATGGTGAGAATACGATTAAGAAGAGTAGGCGCTCGTGGCCAGCCATCCTATCGCGTTGTGGCTGCAGATAAGGAAAGTCCGCGCGACGGCCGATTTCTTGAAACCCTTGGGACTTACAATCCGCGAACCGAGCCGGCAACCATTAATCTTAACGAGGCGCGCATATTTCATTGGTTAAAAAATGGAGCGCAGCCCTCTGATTCAGTGCTCCAGATCATGAAAACGGCCGGTGCATGGCAGCGATGGGAGCGTTTTAAACAGGGTGAAGAACTCGATAAACTTCTCGAGGAGGCTGCCGCTGCTAAAGTTGATGTCGATCCACGAACCCGAAGAGATGACTTAAGGCAGGTACAGAAGCCAAAGAAGAAAAGCGAGAAGGCAGAACCGGCGCCCGATATGGATGCAGCCGAAGCTGAACCAGTGGCGGAAGAGAGTGAAGCCACGCCGGATGAAGATGCTGCCAAAGATGAACCTGTGGCGGATGAGAGTGAAGCCGCGCACGATGAAGATGTAGCCAAAGATGAACATGTGGCGGATGAGAGTGAAGCCGCGCCCGATGAAGATGGAGCCAAACGCGAGAGTGAAGAGCCTTCTGGAGAAGATCCTGATGATGCCGCCGGAAGCGAATCTTCTGAGGATGAAGAAACCGAAACGGGAGGAGAATCGTCTGCGGCTGGGGACGAGGAAAAGGCTAATAACAGCGCCGCGGAAGAGAACTAGATCGCGGTTAGGCGAAAGAGATCAGGTTTTTTCTCCAGGCGGCGAATGTGTGCCTTTTAGGGCTACCCCAATAGCATAGGTGTGAGTTTGAGAGGAAATAAAATGGACGAGCTGATTGAATATATCGCCAAATCACTTGTAGAGGACCCAACGCAAGTGCGAGTTTCCACACATCCGCGTCACGGTGAAGTTCATCTCGAATTGAGCGTGGCAGATGAGGACATGGGCAGAGTAATCGGCCGCAAAGGCCGAGTGGCCAACTCCATGCGCGCTTTGTTGCGCGTTGCAGCCTCCCAGCGTGGTGAGCGAGCGAGCCTAGAAATAACATAACACATAGCGCCATGGGTTACGCGTGAAATCTTCAGGCGCCCGCCATACCCCGGAGTATCTTCCTGTCGGGCGGGTTCTTCGTCCACACGGTATACGCGGCGCGCTGCTGGTTGAGAGCGATTCCGATGTTGGATTCAGCATATCCACCGGTTCAACAATTTACCTGGGTGACGAAGACTCGATCTTCACCGTCCAATCTTTCAGCAAGCACCGCAAACAATATCTGCTCAAACTCGAAAATATGGATTCGCGCGAGGCTGCGGAGGCCTACCGGGATCGAACGATCCTAATCCTTTTTGAGAATACGGAACCGCTTGCAGAAAATGTTTTTTATCACTGGCAGTTAAAAGGATTAAGTGTCGTGAAAAACGATGGACAGATCCTCGGCGAATTGGTGGATATTATTGTCACCGGAGCTAACGACGTTTATATTGTTCGCTCGGACAGCGGGGAGGAAATATTGCTTCCGGCCATAAAAAGTGTTGTCGAAGAGGTAGATTTGGAGCGCGGCAAGATGATCGTAAATATTATTGCTGGTCTGCTTGATTGAGCAGGAATTCGGGAAAATATTATTCTTAAGGGGTAAGAGATCTATATTCTTTGATCAATCTTGATTTACATCATCTACCGGCGATTGCCCTTCGAGGCATAATACACCCTGGGAACCCACAAGAGAATCATATGCGAATCCTGCTGGTAACTCCAGGCGATCTCCAGGATGTAGGGCGAAATCTTCATTCGTCTGGGGAATGCGATACGTGATGGAGCCACGTACTACGAGGATCACCTTATCGTAATTATCGCGACGCGGAGGAAATTTGAATCCTGCATCTTTTATCCAGCGCGAGGCGCTGTAACCCTGCATCTCCAGATTTCGAAGAAGTACGGCTTCACTCAGCGTTTGTTCCCAAGTCCATCTACCGACATTCGGCCGCTTCATAATCCCACCTCCCTGCTCACCTAGCCGACAATCGTTGCGTAGAATAGAGGCAGTCGATCCACGGGGGTAAGCGCAAACTTGTGCGCAGCCAGCCCCCGGCGTCTCGCCTCATCAAGATTTTTTTTGTCACTGGCAAACACGGTAAAAAGCGCATCACCTTTCTCGACTGCATCTCCGACCTTGTGATGAATGACGATCCCAACAGCATGATCCACCGGGTCCTCTTTCATTGCCCTTCCCGCGCCAAGCCACATGGCAGTCATGCCAATTTGACGTGCATCAATCAAAGTGATGTATCCGCTTTCGGGAGCTGGAATAACTTCCTTGAGAGATGCCGAGGGAAGGAGAGATACATCATTTACCACGCGCACATCTCCTCCCTGTGCTTCGACGAGCAGCTGAAATTTTGAAAGGGCACTCCCATCCCGAAGTGATCGTGCTGCTAGTTTCTTGCCGTCTTCGAGATTGGATGTTTTTTCGGCCAACGTGATCATATGCCCCGCTACTACAATGCAATGTTCTAGGAAATCACTCGGCCCTTCACCATGCAATGTCTCAATCGCTTCTTGCACTTCAATCGCGTTGCCGACCGCGTTGCCTAAAGGTTGATTCATATTCGCAATCAAGGCGACAACACGTTTTGACGCCCGTTTCCCAATATCAACCATTGCCTCTGCCAATTGCGTCCCCTCTTGCACATTTCGCATGAATGCGCCCACGCCAACTTTGACGTCAAGCACAATTGCGTCGGCTCCTGAAGCTATTTTCTTGCTCATCACTGACGCAGCAATCAGCGGAATGGAGGATACCGTTCCCGTGACGTCGCGCAAAGCATAAAGCTTCCCGTCGGCAGGAGCTAACTCCACAGATTGACCGGTAAGAACAATTCCGATATTTTTAAGTTGGGAAATAAATTCCTCTCTGGTCAAGTTAATCCGATAGCCAGGGATTGATTCCATCTTATCCAGCGTGCCCCCCGTGAAGCTCAGACCCTTGCCCGACATTTTCCCGATAGGAAGCCCGGTTGCCGCAACGATGGGAAGGACGACTAGGCTCGTTTTATCGCCAACACCTCCGGTTGAATGTTTATCCACGGCGAAAGGCACTACCGCGCTGAGATCAATCACTTCACCCGATTCGACCATCGCTTGCGTGAGATCAAATGTCTCTCGACCCGACATTCCCTTCATCAGCACCGCCATCGCCCATGCGGAGGCCTGATAATCAGGAATCTCGCCATGTGTAAATCCTTCGATGAAGAAATTAATTTCTTCTTTTGACAGTTCACCGCCATCACGTTTCTTAATGATTAGGTCAACGGCGCGCATTCTCGGATTATACCCTCGGCCCATGGATTGAATGCAATTCGCTCGCCAAAGCGAATACTTAATCTGGCAGGCTTTTTTCAAACATCAAGGCGCTGCTATAATCGCCATGACCTCAACAAGGAGTTTCGCATGCTGGAAGTAGACTTAATCCTGCGGGGTGCAAGCGTTGTCACGATGGATAAGGACTACACCCTTTATCCTGAGGGTGCTGTTGCAATCAAAGGTGATGAAATCGTTGGGGTTGGCGAATCAGCCGCAATCCTCGAGAAATACTCGTCCGCAGAGATCATGGATTGCTCAGCGAAAGCCCTCATTCCTGGACTTGTAAACGCGCATACACATGCCAGTATGACTCTTCTCAGGGGGTTGGCGGACGATCAGCGGCTCGATGTTTGGTTGCTGGGGTACATCATGCCGGTAGAAAGGGAATTTGTAACACCAAAATTCTGCGAATTAGGTACATTAATTGCTTGTGCCGAGATGATCCGCGGTGGCATCACCGCCTTTGCCGATATGTATTATTTTGAGGATGCTGTTGCGCGCGCAACGGCAGAGGCCGGGATGCGCGCGATTTGCAGCCAAACTATCCTCCGTTTTCCATCACCTGATGCCGAATCATTTGAAGATTCACTTCGTTCCGCGCGCGAATTCATCGCGCGCTGGAAAAATCACCACTTGATCATTCCGTCGATTGGCCCACACTCAGCCTACTCGACAACGGAAACCATCCTCAAGGAATGTATTAAAATCTCCCTAGAATTTGATGTTCCGATCAATATTCATATTGCGGAAACTATGGATGAGCAAGAACAATGGCGAAAAAATTATGGCATGCCGGTTATCCCCTGGCTAAAGAAATTGGGCTTGTTCGAGGCCGAGGTGATCGCACACCATTGCGTGCACGTCGATGCTGGCGAAATTCACACGCTCGAGCATGCCAAAGTTGGCGTCACACATAACCCGTCCAGCAATTTAAAACTAGCCTCCGGGTTTGCACCTCTTACACAAATGTTGGATGAAGGCCTCGATGTAGGCATAGGGACGGACGGCCCGGCTTCCAATAATGATCTCGATATGTTTGAGGAGATGCGATTAGCATCTTTTATCGCCAAAACCGTGGCCGATAATCCCACAGTGCTTCCTGCCCGCCAAACGCTCGCGCTGGCTACGATTATCGGTGCAAGGGCGCTGCATATTGATCATCTTGTAGGATCAATTGAAATCGGGAAAAAAGCTGATCTGGCGCTCATCAATCTCGATACCATCCATAATATTCCTGCTTTCACCCGCGATTCCGAGTCTATCTATTCCAGACTGGTATATGCTGCGAAGGCAGCGGATGTATCCGATGTTATGGTGAATGGCAAATGGCTGATGCGCGACAAGCAATTGACCACAATCGATGAGCAGCCACTATTTCAATACGCCAAGCAGGTTGCGAGAAAAATCGACGTTTTTCTATCCGAGCGCGAGGGTTCTGTGCTCTCCAAATTAATTGCCATTGGTCAGGCAACTCAAGAAGAGAGTTATGAAGTTCAGATAAAAGTTCGCCTAAAGGACCCGAGCTCGATAGTAGATGTACTGCAAACGAAACAAGTAGAAATCTTGCGGCAAGCACACTATGTGGAATACGATACTTATTTCAATTTTGAGGATCCATCACAGGAACGCTTGCGTTATCGAGAAGACGAGTTCATCGATCAATCTGGCGAGGTAATTAATGTTCGCTACCGGCTTACGCTAACGGGCCCGGCAGCTGAACGTACGTTCCCCAACTACGTCCTGCTTTCTCGATCTCGCTATATTGCCCCGGCCATGCATAGTTTGCGTTTCTACCGCGAATATTTCAATCCCAAATCAGAATTTCAGATAACAAAGGACCGGCTGCGTTGGCACGTTCGTTTTCAAGGTGAGACTTTTTTCATCAATATTGACAAAATAACATCGCCGGAGATGGAAGGGAGCTTCCTCGAAATAAAAAGCAGAACCTGGTCCCGGGGGGATGCCGAGATAAAAGCCGAATTAATCAGAGAGCTGCTCGCAGAGCTTGGGATCACAGATCCCGTGCCCGAAGAACGCGAATATCCAGAATTGGTTTATTCCAGCTAGCAAAACTTATTGCTCAGGCCGGGATCAACAGAAAAATAGGTGCGGCGCACTTTAAAAGTGAATTGCACCTGTTGATTTCCTGTTAATTCTGTCAATTACTACACGGTCACTAGGAGTGCCGAAGTTCAACTTCGGCAGCAAAGGTTACGCTTTTGCACTCCGGATTTGTTATAAACATTTCGTGTGTATATTTTCAATCATGTTTGACCCGCATAATCTTGCCGCCGGGTGAATACATTAGGGCAACGAGCAACTCCTCACGTCGACTCTGTACAGGAACTAACGATAGCAAAGGATATCGAAAAGGACCTCATAATCTCCCTATTCACTCTTCCTTTTTCTGCTCCGCGCGCAGCATCCGCTGCTGCCATTCGTAAAGTTTATTTAAAGCCTCGAGCGGTGCAATCGCATCGACATCCAATTGTTTTATTTCCTCAAGCAAGGGATTCGCGCGCGGCAGAAAGGTGAGCTGTTGAACATTGATTCGCTCTCTATCTTCACGCTCAAAAGCTTCTGCTTCAAGCAACCTGAGAATTTCTTGTGCGCGATTAATAACAGCACGCGGCAATCCTGCGAGTTCCGCCACATGAATGCCGTAAGACTTGTCAGCACCACCTGCAATGATTTTGTGTAAGAAAATCACCTGACCACCCTCGTCTGAGACCGCCACATTGTAGTTGCGCACGCCGGGAAGCGAGTCTGCAAGATGCAACAACTCATGGTAATGGGTTGCGAATAATGTCCTCGCCCTGATGCGAGGATGATTATGAATGTACTCCACAACGGCCCAAGCTATGGAAAGGCCATCAAAGGTGCTCGTGCCTCTTCCAATTTCGTCTAGAATCAGCAAACTTCTTGGCGTGGCATGGTTAAGAATATTCGCGGCCTCGACCATTTCGACCATAAACGTCGATTGGCCAGAATGGATCTCATCCTGTGCGCCGATACGCGTAAATATCCGGTCGCTTATGCCTATTTTTGCCGATCGCGCGGGCACATAGCTGCCCATTTGTGCCAATAATACGATCAGGGCGACCTGTCGAAGGTAAGTCGATTTTCCAGACATGTTAGGGCCTGTGATAATACGCACGCGTTCGCCATCCTCGAAGACAGTATCATTTGGAATGAACTGCTTACCGTGGAGATATGCACCAACCACAGGATGTTCACCCTCGCGAATTTCAAGAACGTCGTCCTCGACCAAAATCGGGCGTACATAATTATTCAGTGCCGCGACTTCGGCTAGCCCGGAAATCACGTCCAATCTTGCCAGAGTGCGCGCGGTTTTTAATAGTCGAGCGGCGTGCCCGGCGATCGCATCCCTTAACTCCTGGAATAAGCTTGCTTCAATATCGCGAATACGCTCTTCCGCCGATAACACAAGGGACTCGTATTCCTTCATTTCTGGCGTGATATAACGCTCGGCGTTCACGAGAGTTTGTTTGCGAATATATTCGTCCGGAACCAAATCTATTTTTGACTTTGTCACTTCGATGTAATAACCAAATATTTTGTTGTAGCCTACTTTCAGATTTTTTATGCCGGTGCGCTCTCGCTCTGCAATTTCAAGATTGGATATCCAATCGCGTGCTCCGCGAGATGCATTAACCACCTCA
The DNA here is from genome assembly GCA_022561215.1 of Chloroflexota bacterium. Taxonomy (GTDB): domain Bacteria; phylum Chloroflexota; class Anaerolineae; order Anaerolineales; family E44-bin32; genus JADFRQ01. The sequence goes on from JADFRQ010000002.1 coordinate 33,424, forward strand.
TCCAGTCGATCGGAATAGCCGCGGCGAAAAATCCCTATTTGCGCAGGTGGATCTTCGACCAGCGCCTCATTAATTAAATCGCCCACATCACTACAGGGATCGAGTCCAGATTCAAACGACAGCATCGCCTCGGAAGAACGCGATTTAATAAGCTCGATCAGGCCTGGGAGATTGCCCAAGAGATCGCGCAGGCTGGCCAGATCTTTGGGGCCCGAAATACCTGCCAGGCATCGATTCGTCAGGCGTTCTAAATCGCCCACGTGGGATAATGCTTCACGGATTTCCGCCCTCCATAAGCCATCATTAAATTGCGCTTCTACTTGATTCAGTCGCTCTAGAATTCTTACAATATCAAGCAGCGGTTTCCCAAGCCATTGTTTTAACAACCTGCGGCCCATGGGAGTAACCGTGGCATCGATCACACCTAGTAACGATCCCTTCACCTCGCCACTGCGGATGGTCTGTGTTAATTCCAAATTTCTGCGGGTGGCGGCATCAAGGATCATGAAGTCATCGAGGGTATAGGTCGAAATGTTGGTGAGAAGTTTCAATGCAGCAGCTTGTGTTTCCTCAAGATAACCCACGATCACACCCGCAGCTCTGACAGCATAGGGCCTGGCCTCGAGCCCAAAGCCATCCAATGCTGCGACTTGGAAATGCTTTAACAAGCTTTCTGTGCAGGGCGCCAAATCAAATCGCCAGCCCGCGATTTCGGTTGCATGTCCTTCCCAAATCTCGTCCAATGCAAAATTTTCCGGGTAAAGTACTTCCGCAGGCTGCAATCGTGTGAGTTCATTGCGCAGATTTGCGAAGGAAGACGAGGAATCCATTTCTGTTGCCCGGAATTCGCCCGTGCTAACATCGGTGTAAGCCAGTCCGACTCCATCCTCGCCAGCAAAGATGGCGGCCATGTAATTATTCGACCCATCCATCAGCAGGCTCGATTCAACGATCGTGCCAGGAGTAATGACGCGCACCACTTGTCGTGGAAATAATCCTTTTACCGGTCCATCCCCCATTTGCTCGCAAATGGCAACGTGGTATCCCTTTTCAATTAATCGACCGATGTAATTTTCTGCGGCGTGGTGCGGGATCCCCGCCATGGGAATACGGTTACCCTTTGCGACATTGCGTGAGGTGAGCACAATGTCCAATTCGCGCGCAGTGATTTCGGCGTCCTCATCAAATGTCTCGTAAAAATCACCGAGGCGAAAGAAAAGAATCGCATCCGGGTAACGGCTTTTTATCTCCAAATATTGCTGGCGAACGGGGGTATTATTCTCGCTCATTCTTGATGGCATTCTAAAGCGCACACGCTGAATCAGCAAGCAATTGTGATATACTGCGCCCATATTTCTGACGCAAGCATCTTAATTTTGTAAAGATCATCCAATTCGCCGTCTGATTCCCGAAGATCGCGACCCGACAAAAATAGACTCCCGGCATTATTTTTTCAAAGCCTGATGTCGTGTACGGGCAGCTCTTGCTCTACATGGCAAAATCGGATAAATACTCTAGATTGAGCTCCCAAATGTTCACATTTCCAAGCATTTTCCGGCCACTGTGGAAAGCCGGTCATCGTGTTCCATTTTCGCTCGCTTTGTTAGTGGGCCTTCTGCTTAGCGCGTGCAGTTCCATGGAGGAACCGCTCTCCATCGTCTACGGCCTCACATTAGCTCCCTCGGGCATCGATCCTCATATTAACGCCTCTGCTGAACTGGGCATTCCCCTTTCTTCTGTATACGATACACTCATCTATCAAAATCCCGATTCGGGCGAATTTGTGCCCGGCCTGGCCGAAAAATGGACGATATCGGAAGACGCAAAAACGTACACTTTCTACTTGCGACAAGATGTGATCTTTCACGACGACACAGCGTTTAATGCCGCAGCGGTAAAAGCCAACATCGATTACGTCATCAATCCCGATCACCTCTCTCAGAAGGCGCGCTTCATGTTAGGTCCGCTCGAACGGATTGAAGTGATCGATACATTTACCGTGGTTTTTCATCTGCGGGAACCTTTCGCACCGTTATTGGATTCGCTGGCGCAGGTATACCTGGGAATGGCTTCGCCCAGCGCCCTGGAAGAATGGGGGCCAGGCGATTATCAATTTCATCAAGTGGGCACAGGACCCTATCGCTTCGTCGAGTATGTTGTTAATGATCACATCACCTTAGAAAAGAATCCGGATTATGCTTGGGGTCCAGAATTCTTCAATAACAAAGAGGCGCAAATTGCCAAGGTGATCTTTCGCTTCTACGAAGATTCTGCCACGCGCAGTGTGGCCCTTGAAAGTGGCGAAGTAGATATTATCGGGGAACTTCCACCACAAGATGCGCAACGGTTGGCAGCCCTAGAGGATTTTGACCTGTACCCTATCCCAATCCCTGGACAACCGCTGCAGTATTTCTTCAATGTAGAGGTCGAGCCGACAAATGATCTCCAGGTTCGTCAGGCGCTTTTGCAAGCAGTCGATCGCCAATTTATCGTAGAGACCGTCTTTGGCGCCTTCTCACCTGTAGCGGAAGGGCCCCTCACAAACGATCATTTTGAAGACATTGTTCTCGATCCGTACACTTCGTACGATCCTGAAATCGCAGGGGAACTACTCGACGAGATTGGCTGGGTGATCGATGAAGATCAGGGATACCGTTTGCGTGACGGAGAAATACTCGCTTTGCATCTTATCGTTCCCAGTTGGGGATCAAACCCCGAAGTCGGCCAGTTAATCAGCGCCGCATGGGAAAATATTGGCGCGCAGGTCACGCTCGAAGTAGCCCCTGGATTTGGTAAATTGAGAGAGGCGCAAGGCGAAGGGAATTATCAGGCGATCGGACTAAACTTTTTTGGCACCGACGCCGATCTGCTACGCTCTTTTTATTCGACGGATGGCCTGTTTAATTGGTCTGGGGTCCAGGATTCAAGAGTCGAACAGCTTTTGACCCAGGCATCCCAAGCTACACTAGATCCAGATAGGCGTGTCAAACTTTATCAAGAACTTACAAGCCTTATTCATCAAGAAGCACTGCTTCTCCCCATTCGGGATTATGTAAATCTTGTTGCGGCTCGGTCATCGATTTTAGGACTGCGCTATTCTTCTCAAGGATGGTTCCCCTACCTTATCGACCTTCAATTCGCGCCGTAAAATTGATGGATAATCGCGGCGCAAAAGCGATTAGCAAGAAAATGCTGGACGGCATTTTTACGGTGTTTGCGGCCGTCTCCGTTGTGTTTTTCTCATTGCGATTGGCAGCCGGAGATCCGCTGGAAATATTGCTCTCCCAGGGATTAGCAACCCGCGCTCAGATCGAGGAATTAAGAGTTGCACTGGGACTCGATCGACCCCTTTTCTCACAATATTTAGATTTCCTGCGTTCTCTCCTGCGTGGAGACTTAGGCAAGTCACTTTATACGGGTCGACCCGTAATCTCCCTCATCAAGGAACAATACCCCCAAACCATTGAGCTGGCGTTTAGCGCATTGTTATTTGCCATCGGACTCGGCCTTGTTCTTGGTGTGGCGGGAGCGATCCTTAAACAATCGCACATTGGAAAAATCGCCGAGTTCATCGCAAACGTAGGGATAAGTCTCCCCGTATCTTTTACAGGCATCCTCGCCCTTTTCTTATGGCTGCAGGCGTTGCACTGGGCAACATTGGAAGCTCTACTTCTAAGTCTCAAAGACCTTCTTTTGCCAGCCTTGATATTAGGATTCGCATCAGCGGGGGCGCTGGCTAAGGTGGTTCAATCGGGATTGGCGGGGAGTTTGCGAGAACCTTATATGTTGGCCGCGAGAGCGCGTGGAATAAGGCCTCGATGGCGATTTATCTGGCACGCGTTGCGTCCATCGCTTCCACCCGTATTATCAATTGCCGCGCTGGAAGCAGCATTTCTTTTTTCGGGCACAGTGATCACGGAGACAGTATTTGCACGCCCGGGCCTGGGACGAATGCTGGTTAATGCGATCTTGCAGGGTGACTATGCCATTGTGCAGGGGATAGTTGTACTTGCCGCAGCGCTGTATGTGTTTACACAGGCTCTATCCGAGATTCTGTCGATTATCCTTGACCCACGATTAGCGCGCCAACAATGATATTGCGAGGCGCGCCGATCCTTTCGGTTGGATGGTTGATCTTGATCACGATTGTCGCCGTTGGGGCACCCGTCTTAGCGCCGCTTGATCCCCAACAACCCCTCGGCCCCCCCCTATCCTATCCGGCACAAGCATCGTTCCTGGGGACAGATTCTTTAGGTCGCGACCTGCTCTCCCGCTTGATTTTTGGCACACGGTTCAGCCTCAGCATCGCCCTCCTGGCATCTGCAATTACGATAAGCGTGGGTACTCTCTTTGGCCTCACCGCGGCTGTATTTCCGGGACTATTTGACCGAATTATGTTATGGGCATCGAATACGTTATTGGCAATCCCCGGACTCCTCCTGGCGATGCTGGTTGTTGCCAGGACAGGAACTGGGCTGGCAAGTGTTGTCTTTGCCATCGGCATCGGCGGAATCCCGGGATTTCTCCGACTGAGCCGGGCATTGTTCATCCAAATCAGGTCTCAGGCGTTTATCAGCTCGGCGGTGGCCCTGGGGGGAAGCAAGTTATGGATCGCTCGGTTTCACATCCTTCCGAATGCTGGCCCACGTTATATTTCCATCTCAACCATCCATATTGCCTGGGCGTTTCTTGGCGCGACGAGTCTGACATTCCTTGGATTTGCTGGGGATCCCTCTATTCCTGAATGGGGATCGATGCTCAACACCGGTCGTTCCTTTTTAAATCAGGCTCCTCATTTGGCAATTCTTCCCGGATTTGCGATCAGTGCTACGATTATGGCCATTCAAAGCCTGGGGCGTTGGATTTCGCACATAAGCGATCCGCTCGATGCAGGCTGGCGTAGTTCGCAATCGGGCAACAGGAATCGGTAAGCTGGGCATGTAGAAATTTTCGTAAAGAATGGGGGTTGAGAATAAACATTGGCTTCGCTGGTGTGTACGTGCCATCGGTGGCCTTATGTCAGCAGGGATGTACGATGCTTAATGTCATTCTGAAACCCTTCAGGAACTGAAGGGCAGAATCATCGGTTTTCACGAGCACGGAGCCTGACAAACGGAAAACGAGAGCCTTCAATCTTTGCACTGCAAAGGCTTCAGGATGAAATAGCGAAGAATTATTCCTGCTCACTGCTCCCCGCTTCCTGATCACGCCTTGAGAATAATTGCTCATTTATCGAATAGATGTTATCCCATCCTCCTCTTCCTCACCCTCCAAAAATTCCCGGATCAAGACGGAGGTGGCCGCCACTAATTCGCCACGCACATCAAACCAATGGATCTCGGGATCCGTTTCTTTGAACCAATTATCCTGGCGGCGTACGAATTGACGCGTTAATTTTTGGATCTGTTTTATTGCCTCCTCAAACGAAATCTTCCCCGAGATCGCCATGCCAATTTGTTTGTAGCCTATCGCAGACATCGCCGGCAGCTCGAGATCAAATCCTTGATTAACTAGAGCGCGCACTTCATCTTCAAACCCATTCGCCATCATCTGGTCAATGCGCCGGTCAATACGTGTATAGAGCGCCTTTCTCGCAAGTCGCAATCCGATTCGCAATATTCGGTAGCCGGGAGGTTTGTTATTGCGTTGTTGGCTGGCTGGAATACCCGTCGAGTGATAAATCTCGAGTGCGCGAATGACCCTGCGTTGATTCGTGGCTTGAATGCGCTCGGCGGAGACTGGATCGACCTGCGCCAATTGTTGATGCAAGATAGCCCTTCCTTGTTCGCGTCCTACTTTCTCGAACTGCGCTCTTAATTGCCTGTTTTTCGGCTGCGGCGGCGGAGACCAACCCTCCAAGAGGGCAGTAATGTATTGTCCGCTTCCTCCAACCAGGAACGGCAAATTCTTTCTACGCTGGATCTGATCGATGATCCCACCTGCCTCGTGTACGAAGCGGGCAACACTCCAGCTCTCGGATGGTGGAGAAACATCAATTAAGTGGTGAGGGACTCGTTCTCGATCGGTTTGCGATGGCTTTGCGGTGCCGATATCCATTCCCCTGTAAAGCAGCCTCGAATCTGCGGATACGATCTCACCTTTGAATTTTTCCGCCAGACGAATAGAGAGTTCGGTTTTTCCCACCGCAGTTGGGCCCAAGATTACGATTATGTCTAGCACAGAAAATCTCGCAGCTGACCAGAAATTGCATTTTCGTAATGATCGTAACGCAGGACTTCACCTCTGGCATTGCACTCAACGGCCACCATGTCGATCCTCCAATCCGCATCCTCTATTTGCATGGCTTTGAGATAGGCCAATGCGGCTCGAACAATGCGCTTTTGCTTCTGCTTCGTGATGGATTCCTCGGGATTTCCGAAGATGTCGCTTACACGGGTTTTTACTTCCACAAAAACAATAACACCTTCGCGTTCGGCGACAATATCCAGTTCTCCCTCTAGCACTCTCCAATTTCGGTCCCGAATGGAATAGCCTTCGTTTACGAGCGTTTGCGCAGCGAACCGTTCGCCAAATTCTCCCAGTTTTTTACGATTCATTCCGTCCAGCTCCACCTTGTGGTACTCATAAACTTGACTGGAGTCGATCGAAGATCATCCAATTAAGCCTATAACCTTAATATCGCCCGCCCATCCTATACATTCCTCAGATTAAGGTCAAGTTTCATCCATCTATCCTGGAAACCTTGCGCCTATTCTAAATGCATTGCGCCGAATCCATCCTGCGAAGTACAAAAGAGGTGATCAAGGATAACTGCTAGGGGGGATTATGTACGATCAGAGATGATTGAAAAACCTCTGGACCCTGCTCATTTGTGCTTAACATCTCAAAATCAAGTGGAGGATCATCATAATTGGGGTATTATAATTGGAGCTATCAGCTCCAATTTGGAACCCTTTACTTCGGGTGTAATCGTTGATACCGTTCGCGTTTTATCACCATGCCGCTTGCAACGCTGCTTGATAACAAACGGCAAAGATTCTAAGAGCTCGATTACCAAGAATCACTCTGTTGAGAAAGGAGGCCTTTCTTTCGCATCAAAAACTCTGGAATCTATCAAATAGCTGTAGAAAATCCTAACTCACTCTAGGAGGAGATGACAAGAAAAAGTTTTCTAACTATAGGGCTGCTCATCTGTGCGGCTCTCGTATTGGGCGCATGCAGTAGCGCTGCGACCGAAGCACCGCCAACCGCTGTGCCCGCGCCAGCAACGGATGTTCCGCCAGAACCCACGGAGGAGCCCGCCGATATGGGCTTGCTCATGGGAATGAGCGTTGAAGAGCTAATGGAAGCCGGATATGTGGTTATCGCCCCTGGCGATCCCATACGACTCGGCGCCTCTGTCGCACTTACCGGCCCGATCCCAGATCCCGGTAGAGACATAGCCAATGGCAATGAAATTGCGATTGACGATCTAAACGCCGATGGTGGCTACATGGGCCACGCCTGGGAGCTTGTGCTCGAAGATGGCGCATGCGATGGCGACGCGGGAAAGGTTGTGGGGAATAAATTCGCCGCCGATCCTTCCATCGTTGCAGTCGCCGGCGGGACTTGCACTGGTGAGACATTGGGTTTGGCCCCGATTCTTGAAGCAGCTAGCATCCCCTTCGTGTCACCAAGCGCAACAAAACCGTCGATCACAACGCCGGACTGCAGCGTGTGCAATCGAGTCGCCTTGAGCGAAAAGCTGCAGGGTGAGTTCGATGCTGCTTACGTCTACAACACCCTTGCTATTACCAAAGTTGCCGTCATGTATGACAACGGCGACTATGGGCTCGGATTGGCAGGCTTATTCAGGGATGCCTTTGAGGCGCTAGGTGGAACAGTCACTGACTTCAGCGGTGTTCAGGTTGGCGACACTGACTTCAGGGCCGCGCTAACTTTGATCGCGGTAAACGCTCCGGAATTGATCTTCTTCGGTGGTAACGCTCTCGAGGCTGGCCTAATTGTGGTCCAGATGAATGAAGTTGGTCTGGGCGACGCCGTCTTCATGAGCGACGACCGAGCTTTCTTGCAGCAATATCTTGATACGGCGGGCGATTTGGCTGAGGGCACCTATATCAGCTTTGTTGCCGGAGATGAGGTAGCCGAAGCCAATGAGATATTTGACGCGAAATATCTAGAAAAATTTGGTGTTAGCCCAGATGATCTTGGAACTTTGCATGGAAAAGCCTATGACGCCGTAAACCTCCTCGCGGACGCCATCATGCGCGTTGCCGTCATGGACGAAGGCGGTGAAGGCTATATGCTGATCGAGCGTGAAGCGCTTATCAAGGCGATCCGCGAGACATCAGGTTTAGTCGGCCTCGCAGGCATTATGACATGCACTGCCATAGGCGACTGCGGCGCAGGTGGTATCCAGATCTTCCAGGTTCAGGACGGCGCGTTCGTCCAGGTTTCCGGCTTTGGTTTGGAGTAGCCCTTCCACAAAATGTCTACAGCTGAGATTATATCGTTTGAAAAATAGGACAAAAATGGCAAGGGTTCCTTTCGCAACCCGCTTCACAAGGTTGGCAAAGCCCTGATAGGCCATCAGCTCGCGCTTAGACCTACCGAAGAAGATGGTTTGATGGATGTGTACTTTGGCCGTCAGAAAGTTAACAAGGTCGATCTTAGAAACAACCGAACTGAGCCCTAGTAGTGTCCACCATGTCCTCGTACACCCGCCCACTATGTCTCCGGTCTATACACTAGGAGAGGGGAGTAAGAGGGGGTGTCAGCTTGCGGAAGGAGAATAGGACCAGGCCGGGCGAAGAAAAATCTTGCTCGAGAAGACGAAGATCAGTATCTGGAACGATTGCAAGGATGGTATCGAAGTTGCTCGCAGTGAGTAGGGAGGATCAACCTACACTTAAGCAACAGGTTTGGAATGGCTCCGAGAATGGTGAGACGATCAATTCGGATCATCAGACGACATTGTATTCGTGGATTAATCGGCCTTCCGAAAACCGCGCCAGGGCGAGCTGGGAGAGGTCTACTGTCTTTGGTTTCCCTTCCAAAATGTACTCGGCCATAAGCTTTCCAGAGACCGGACCATGCATTAAGCCGTGACCGGAGAAGCCTGCCACCACCCAGAATCCCTCCACGGGTGTGGGACCGATAATTGGGTGCGCATCTGGAGTAACCTCGTACAGCCCCGCCCAACCGGAGAGGCGCCCGGCATGCGCTAGGATAGGCATTCGTTCCGTCGCCGCTTGCAGGGAGACCAATTCCCATTCGGAATCCGTTGCTTGGTCGAATCCGGGTTCTTCATCCGGATTGGACATTCCGGTCAGGATTCCTTCCCCTTCGCGGTGAAAATACAAAGACTGGGCGAAATCAATCACAAAAGGAAAATCTGGGGGCAGTTCCGACAGGGGGGTGGTGGTGACCATTTGGCGGCGGATGGGCTGGATGGGTATCTCGAGGCCGACCATCTGGCCGATCAAGCTCGCCCATGGGCCGGCAGCGTTGACCACAGTCCCGCAGCTCACCGTCCCTTTGTTCGTGGTAACGCAGGTGATTCTCCCGGATTCCATCTCGATTCCGGTGACAGCCAGATCGGTGAGCGTGGATACACCGAGCCTGCGCGCGCGGTTAATGTAACCCATGACGACACTGTTCGGATCGACAAGGCCGTCTTCCGGGTAAAAGCTGCCCCCGAGTGCATCATCGAAGAGCATCAGAGGCAGCCGTCTGCGGATCTCTTCTCCTGAAAGCCATTCCGTTGCCACACCCAGTCGATGCTGCATCGCGATATTCCTTTTGAAAGCCTCGACGTCGGTTTCATTTGTTAACACGAAAAGGTAGCCGCACTTTCTGTAATTGCAATCCTGGCCCGTCTCCGCACGGAAGCGCTCCAGCATCCCCAGGCTGAGGATGGAGAGTTGGACGTTAATCTCGGTGCCGAATTGGTGGCGAACGCCTCCTGCGCATCGGCCTGTGGTGCCGAGCCCAAAGCCAGAAGCGCGTTCCAGGAGCAGCACGTCCTTGGCGCCGCCCAGCGCGAGATGATAGGCGCTGCTGGCCCCCATCACGCCGCCCCCGATGATTACAATCCCCGCCTTTCTTGGGAGTCTTTCGGCCATTTCCCTTCCTTCCCCTGGTATCGGCATCGTTATTCGCTCAAAGATGGATCACGGTTCCTAAATCTAATGCTACCGCATTCTCCAATGCTCGGGCAGCAGCGACCACATCCTGGACTGCGATACCGACCGATTTAAACAAGGTGATTTGCCTCGGGTCTGTGCGGCCCTTTTCTATGCCTAGAAAGATCTCGCCCAGCTCCGCGTGAATGGATGCCGCTGTGTAGTCTCCCGTTTGGATGGGGATGATCAGATCGCCGGTTTCCGCCAGGGCGGCTTCCCGGGAGTCAACAACAACGCGTGCCCGTTGAATGGTCTCGGCGTCGATCTCTTGCATCTCTGGTGTGTAGGAGCCGATGGCGTTGATATGGGTGCCTGGTCGCAGGTCACGACCGTTAAAGACCGGGGTTGAAGAGGTGGTTGCCGTGCAAATGATATCGGCTCTGGCCACGGCGTCGGCAGCGCGATCGACCACGGTAATCTCGAGGGGAATTGGGCCGGTGCCCCTCATCTCAGACGCAAACACCCTGGCGCCAGGGGAGTCCAAGCTGTAGACCCACACCCGCTCAATCGAACGGACGGTGCAGACGGCCTCCAACTGCGTCCGCGCTTGAGTGCCGCAACCTATGATGGCGAGGGAGCTGGCCTCCGGCCTAGCGAGCAAGTCCGTGGCCGCGCCGGAAGCAGCACCGGTGCGAATAGCCGTCAGCGAACCGCCTTCCAGGATGGCGATAGGTTGGCCTGTTTGCGAGTCTAAGGTGATTACGATCGCATGGACTGTTTGCAGATTATGCTCAAGGTTCTGAGGAAAAACGGAGACAATCTTGATTGCCATATCGCCTGAAGCATGTAAAAGGGCCGGCATAAAAAGTGAGGTGCCATTGGCGCCCTCTACGTGGATGCGACTGCGTAAAGGTAGCGTTACGCCTCCGCTGGATAGCTGCTCGAAAGCCTCTTTCATCTCTTCGATAGCATCCGACATTGGGAGAGCGCGAGCTACTTCCTCGGCATTTAGTATTCGAATTATCATGCTGTCTTATTCCCAACTTCTTTTGAGTGCGAAGATCAGGTCGGAAGAGTGTACTCATCCGTGATCGGTGAATCCGATCACGGACATTCTCGATCGAACGAGGTTGTCATGTTCTGCTTGCCACATCTCATTGCTTGATAGCGCGATCTGTCGAGACAAGAGGGTATCATCGGCTTGGCGGATAGATTATCTGGAGTGTCCTCGCAGTCCGAATACTTCTAAAGAACGTTGGTAAGGGTTTGCCAGCCTGAGGTTTGAGGTCTCTAGCGGTTAACTAGGATTGAAGTCCACCGGAATCTTCTAAGCCTCACCCAGGTAGGCATGCCGCATCATGCTATCATTTAGCAGGCCCTGAGCTGTGTCGGCCAGAACGATCTTTCCTGTCTGAAGCACATAGCCCCGATTGGCGATCGAGAGAGCCATGTTGGCGTTCTGCTCCACGACGAAGATTGTCGTCCCTTGCTCATTGATTTGCTGGATAATTTCGAAGGTTTGCTCCACGAGCACAGGCGCCAGACCCATGGAGGGCTCGTCCATGAGGAGAATTTTAGGGTCAGCCATAAGTGCTCGGCCGACGGCGACCATCTGTTGTTCGCCACCGCTCAGCGTTCCCGCGCGTTGGTTAAGGCGTTCCTTCACCCGCGGGAATAAGGTGAAAACTCGTTCCATATCCTCATCCAAAGACTTGCCGTTCGTCCGCAGGAAGGCGCCTATCTCCAGGTTTTCACGGACGGTCATACGTTTAAATAGGCGTCGGTTCTCCGGAACCATCGAGATTCCCATTTTCACGATCTCCATCGTATTCAAGCCGCTTATCTTTTCGCCGCCCAAGTAAACGGAGCCTTCCGTTGGTACGATCATGCCGAGAATGGTTTTAAGGGTTGTGGTCTTCCCGCTGGCGTTTCCGCCCAGAAGGCAAACGATCTCGCCAGGAAATATCTCCACACTGAGGTTCTGGAGCATCAGGATCGGGCCGTAGTGAGTGGTCACGTTCTGGAGTTCCAGTACGGGCTTTTTCTCGCCGTTCATGCTGCGTCCTTCGTCTTTCTCCCGAGGTATGCCTCAAGCACGTGCTCATCCTGAGAAACCTCGGCATAAGTTCCTTCAGCGATCTGCCGGCCGTAGTCGATCACGACCACTCGATCAGAGACACCCTTCACGACCCGCATGTCATGTTCGATAAAGAGAATGGTGAAGCCCCTTTCATCCCGAAGTCTGCCAATCAATTCCGTCATCTCCTGCGTTTCACGTGGATTCATGCCTGCCGTCGGCTCATCCAGGAGCAGCAATTTTGCCTCGGTGGCCATCGCACGGGCGATCTCAAGGCGACGTCGATTGGCGTAAGAGAGCATGAAGGCTGGTTGATCATGTCGGTATCCGGTCAGCCGAGTGCCAAAGAATCCCAGTTGGGCTTCAGCTCGCTCTCGTATACGGGCTTCCTCAGCCCGATAGCTGGGGGGTCTGAAGATGGCGCCGAAGACCCCGCTGCTCCCACGCGTATGCTGGCCGACCATCACATTCTCCAGTACAGTCATATTTAGGAAGAGGCGCACGGTCTGGAAAGTGCGCGCGATCCCCAGTCCGGTGATCTGATGAGGAGACATCCCGACAAGGTCATGACCCCGGAAATAGATAGCGCCTTCATCCGGCGAGTAGAAGCCGGTCACCAAGTTGAAGATGGTCGTTTTCCCGGCCCCGTTCGGTCCGATGAGACTTACGATCTCTCCCTCCTCGATTTTGAGGTCGAATCGGTTGACGGCTGTCAGGCCACCGAATTTTTTTACAAGCTCTTTGCTCTCAAAGAATGCTGCCATTATGTAAGATCCTCGCTCACCCCGACAACTCAGGATTGGCGGGCACGGGGATGACTTCGGCTGGTTTCCCCCAGGCATCCTGGGCCATCTCGTCTTCATGCAATTCGCGCCCTCGTCGTACGCTGGGCAGAAGGCCCTCGGGGCGGACGATCATCATGTAAATGATCGCCACACCGTAGAGCAACAAGCGATATTCATCAAATTCGCGAAGCAGTTCTGGTAGTCCAACCAGCGCGAACGCTCCCACCAGCACACCTGGTATGCTGCCGATGCCGCCGATGATGATCAAGCTGAGGACGGTGATGGAGACATTGACGGAGAAGCTGAAAGGGAAAACTGTGTTTAGCTTAACCGCAAAGACAGCCCCGCCGAGGCTGGCGATCATGGCGCCCATGGCGAAGGCCAACATTTTGTAATAGATGGTGTTTATGCCCATGGACTCCGCCACCTGTTCGTCCTCCCGCATCGCCACCCATGCTCGGCCGACTCGGGATCCTTCCAGGCGCCAGGATATAAAAAGGGTGATCAAGCAAAAGAACATAATCAGATAGTATAGCTCTTCGGGATCTGCCAGCTCGATTCCAGCGATGACCACATTGGGAATCTTGACGACTCCTTGGGCGCCGCCCAACACAGGGCTGAACCAATCCGAGAGGGCCAGGAAGCGGGCGATCTCGCCGAATCCGAGGGTCACGATTGCCAGGTAATCACCGCGCATTCTCAGGACGGGTGCGCCAATTAGGAGTCCTGCCAATCCAGTGATGCCGATCACGAAGGGCAGTGCAGCCCAGAAGCTAAGTTGGATATTGGGCAATTGATCCGCGGATGTCAATATCGCGGTGGAGTAGGCGCCCACTGCAAAGAAGGCCACATAGCCCAGATCTAATAAGCCTGCTTTTCCAACTACGATGTTCAACCCGAAGCCCATAAGCACATATATTCCCACCAAGACGAGCACGTCACTGGGAACCCGGCCTACCACCCAGGGAAGGACGAGAAGCAATACAAATATGAGTCCCCACGATCGGAATCGAACAGCGCGTTTTCTCGCTGGTGATGATTGATCCGGCTGTCTTCTTTGACGGTCCCGCAAGCGTTGGCTAGCATAAACAATAGCGAAAATAAGGGCGAGCATGACAGCGGCGCCCAAGGGTGTCAAACCTCTGGTCGTGACGAATTTTCTAGCGACGTTTACACCCAGACGGGAAAGGCTTAATCGAATCACCTCCGATATTAAGCCGGCGAAAGCGAACCATAACAGCGAGGTTACAATCAATCGGCGTATGTCACTGCGAAATAAGGAGAGGGCGCCTCCCAATCCGGATACGATTGTAAACATGGAAAGAGGCACGATGCTGCCAGCGAGAGAAGGTCTACCGAACGTTAGCAAATCTATTAGTTTTGGTGTCACGTTGACAAACACGGGGCGGAGATTAATGAGATTGGCGACAACGACCAGAACGGCCAAGAAAAGCCCCATAACAAAACCTGCTATCAGGCTGCCTGCGATCGCGTTGACGACTTCAGCCCGCCGATCTATCCCGTGTTGTCGAATGCCGGCTCTTTGGGCTCGAGTTGCGCTGAAATATCCAGTGATCAAGGCTATGATCACCAGAAAAGTGTGTGAAATTGAGAAAACGCCGTGGATAATGTCCCGATTGCTGAAGGTTTCAATCATACCGATGACGGATATAAATAGAGCCACGATACCGGCATAAAATCCTGGTTTTAGCGAGCTTTTCAAATGATCAAGCGTCATTTCGTTCTCTCTGATGAAAATTCAAAGAGGGCGTCAAGCCTTCTCTTCGGCCAAGCGCTCGCCTAATAATCCTTGCGGGCGGAAAATTAACACGATCACAAGCATAACAATGGCGATCACGTCTTTGAGTTGATTCGCGGCGGGGATGCCCAGGCCCTGCAAGATCAGGTTTGGCCCTATGCCCTCAAAGACACCCAGGAAAAGTCCACCCAGCATGGCCCCTGGGATGTTTCCAATTCCTCCAAGAACAGCGGCGGTGAAAGCCTTAAGCCCGGGGACGAAGCCCATAAAGAACGATATTCCTTGCGGTTGATACACACCCCTTAATACGCCGGCGGCGCCGGCGAGCATCCCACCGATAGCGAATGTAATCACGATAACTCGATTCACGTCGATTCCCATCAACGCCGCGATCTCCTTATCCTCGGAGACTGCCCGCATGGATTTGCCGGTTTTGGTGCGTTCTACAAACCAATAGAGTCCCGCCATCATCACCAGAGCAGCCAGGAACACGGCCACTTGAACGACCTGGATATTGGCGCCAAAAATATTCCACTGCCCCATCATACGTCCAAATTCAGGATAGACCTTAAATCCACTGCCGAAAAAGCCCCGAAAGGCATATTGCAAGAAAAAGGAGGCGCCGATGGCCGTTATCAGCGGGACCAACCGGGGTGCGTTTCTAAGAGGTCGGTACGCAATGCGTTCAAGCAAGAGGGCGACAGTGGTCGAAACGGCCATGGATAGCAACAGCAGAGCGCCGATCGTCAGGAACGGGTGGCGCGCCAGGAAGCCGGATTCTTCGAGCGCTTCGGCCAGAAAAACAGAAGTGAAAATTCCTGCCATGAAAACCTCGCCGTGGGCGAAGTTGATCATCAAAAGAATGCCGTAAACAAGAGAATAGCCCAACGCAATCAGCGCGTAGATGCTGCCTTGAGCAAGCCCTGCGATCAGCAGGGCTAGCCACGTACTGGCCGAATAGCGACCCGAAGCTAGTGTGCTGATAGATCCCCACAGGACGATCACGAGCACCCCGATCCGCAGCGCCCATAAGAGCAGCCCCGTCCATGAAAAACGTTTGAGGAATATCCGTCGCGTTATCGTTGCCAAATCTCATCTCCCGAAAATTCAATTGTGAGCCAGGGGCGGCGTGCTCCCCTGGCTCACGCATAAACTACAAAGATTCAGGTTGTGATCCTTGGAAGAAGGACCAACCCTAATCTATGGCGCCCACACAAACGGCGGGTGGACCCCCACTTCAAAGACATCCTCTGAAGCGATCCATTCTGCATTGACCTTGAAGACCGCTAGCGCTTCGCCGGTGGCGCAGTCGCCGCGGTATTCAACCCCAGGCTGCAGCTCCTTGGGGCCACAGTCGAGGACGCCGGTGACACCGTCAAAGCCGGAGGTGGCTTCGACCGCATCCCGCAGCGCCTGACGGCCGATGTGGACTGTGCCATCCGCATCCACGACGGCAACTGCCTCCATGGCATCCATCAGGATGTTGATCCCGTCATAGGCGTGCTCGCCGAACGGTCCCGGGGGCAACGCGCCATGCATAGCCACATATGCGTCCATGAGTGCGGCTTGTTTCGACCCGGTCACGTTGGGACCGGAAAGATACATTCCCAATGCAGCCTCCCCTGCTGAAGGCGCGAAAGGCGACACGAGCAAACCATCCGCGGCGAACAGGATTGTGTCCTCCAGACCCGGCACTTCCACCGACTGAGCGACGATGAAATCGCCCTCTGGCTGGAAGACGGGGAAGAAAAGCACGTCCGGGGAGTCGACGGCGATGGTTGTCAGCACGGGCCGCATATCCAGATCGCCCTTGTTGACGGCTTCCGTCGATGTCACCGTCCCTCCTAGTTTCGCGAAGTTATCGGTGAATGCTGCGGCGAGGCCCTGTGTATAGGGATCACCGTCGTGGATGGCAGCCGCCGTCCGCGCACCTAGCTCATCGTAAGCGAACTGCGCCGCCATGGCGCCCTGAAACAAATCGTTATGCGCGGTGCGGAAGTAGCCTGGCTCCCATGTCTGGCCGGGATCGGTCAAGGCGGGAGAGGTGTTGGAAGGCGATATGATCGTCAGGCCCGCCCCGCTGATCGTCGACATGGCCGCGGTCATTGCACTGGAACATGTGGTTCCAATGACCCCGACAATGGTGGGATCGGCGGCAATCCTCTGCGCAGCCGTCGCACCACCCTCGGCGCCGCATCCAGTTTCCTCACCCGTTAGCAGGATATCATGCCCGAGAAGTTGGCCGCCGCGTTCTTCGATGGCGATTTCCATCGTACCAATGGCGGATTCACCATAGATTGAGGCCCCGCCTGTAATAGGCAGCATCCATCCGATATGGATCGGATCGTCGGGTGCGATGTCCAGACAGCCAAGATCGTCAGTACAGACGAACTCCTCGACAACTGGAACATCGGTTGGCTCCTCAACTGCTGGAGCGTCAGTTGGCTGGTCAACCGCTGGGGGTTCATCAGTAGCTGTTGCTCCGCATGCGGAGAGGGTCATGGCCGCAATTACAAGTAGCCCAACAAGGGCAAATGTCTTTCGATGCATCTCTACGTCTCCTCCTCACTTAGATAATAGATTCGCAAGTTCCTATTCATTTGATGGGTCTTTTACAAGCTTAGGCTATATATTGTGCGATAGTCACTCTTCCTTTCTTATCCGATAATCCTGGCAGGGGGCTGAAACATTGCGAGGCCGCTCGATCCCGAGCAGAGACCAATCGTTGTTTCATCTGAATCGCGCCCCAGCGAACCACCTGCGGAGCGAGACCCCTGTATAACGGCTGTAGGACTAAGAGGGCATGCTAGCATTATTTCAAGCATTCGTCAAGAAGCCAAAATTAGGAAAAATTAGTGTAATTAGACCAGAGAATTTCACTACATGATGCCGGCCTCTTCCGACTGGCGCATCGATGCGAATTGAGATTTCACTCCCGATTGGAGGACTCGCCGCGGAGGCACAGACGTGTACGACAGAGCAGTCCCCTCGTGAGCAAGGGGAGATCGCGTCGCTTGCTTTCGGCTTATTTACCGGAGAATGGCAAGCGAGGGTATGGGGCCGGCAGCCCCTATATTGGGCTTTGTCCTAAGAGGAAGCCCCACAGCAAGCTGCGGGGTTCTTCAACCAGATGTCAACATTCCAGGGGATTTGTCGCGCCCAGCAAAGCTCAAGGGAGCTCGTCCGGTCAGAGTAGGGACCAAGCCCGGCCTGTAGCACACACCCGGCCTAAATAGTAATCGGAACGTCTGCATGTTGGAACACTCCACCGGGTTCTGCATCAATCCTTTTCCCTTGGTTCGCGAGCCTTTCAGGCAGCAAAATCTAGAGCCTATGTGTGCGGAGATCGCGCGATTGAAGGCGGGGGTGGTTCGCGCTTAGTCATGTGGTTGGCTGGGCGATATTTACATCGATTCATAGCTCCGCTACACGTAATCAGGCCGCAGCATGGTTGCTGGACTTGACCTTCTGTTGGGGAGCAGCTAGGATGCCGCTCGAACCCGACGGTACGAAAAGCTTACCGGGGATTGAATAATCTCTATTATCCGTCATCCGCAAGTGTGCCCCTTTTCTTCCCCTCCCCCAAACTAACGGAGCGCTGGTAGGCAGCCCATACGGCGCGTGAAAGTGCCGTTCGAAATCCCGCACGTTCAAGAAAATACAATGCTTCCGCCGAAGTCCCTCCGGGTGAGGTCACCTGATTACGCAACCTGGCAAAATGATCAGGTGATTGACGAATGTATTCCGCCGAGCCACGCACAGTCTGCAAAACCAGTTTCTCAGCCATGTATCGCGGGAAGCCAAGGTGCACCCCTGCATCGACCAGCGCTTCCATAAAGAGAAAGACATAGGCTGGACCCGTCCCAGAGAGCGCGGTCGCCATGTCAAGGAAATCCTCATGTTCAACATATAACTCTTCGCCCAACGCCTCCAGTATTGTGCGCGCCTGCTCGAGCTGCTCCTCACGAACACCACCGGAAGCCGTCCAAACGGTGATTCCCTCGCCAATTTGTGCAGGTGTGTTGGGCATTGAGCGAACCACCCCGCGATGGTTTAGCTTTTTTTCGATCTTTCCGATCCTGGCCCCCGCGATGATCGACAGCACCAACGCATCCTCTGCAACGGCCCCCTGCAACTCGGAGAGCACTTGTTCAAGCACTTGCGGCTTGATTGAAAGAACAACGATGTTCGCTTTGTCTGCAGCAATTTTATTGTTGGTTTCGACACTTATGGCATACTTCTGCGACAGATATTCCCCGCGTTCGAGCCTTGGTCCGGACGCCACAATTTGCTCCCGGGTGGCTGTTTTATCATGCAGCAACCCCTTGATCATTGCTTCACCCATAATCCCTGAGCCAATAAATGCAATCCTCTTAACTTTAAGCATGCGGCATCCCCATTGAAGTATCGGGGAATTATAGGGAGCAAAATTGGCACGGTCAAGGAAAGGTGCATTGCACTTTCCGAGTGTGTTGCACCTGTTTTAGAATGAGAGGATTCCTTCAGGCGAAATTTGCACTCGGAACCAGTGGAAGGTGTATGAACTTTCAATTCACCTTAACTTGCGTAAGGTACTAACGCCAGAGCGTAGGTCAGGTTTCAATGCCTGACCGGACACCTGAGGGACTTGAAACATCGTCCTTGGAGATTCTCCTTAAGGATTCCTCTCTCGATCCTCTGGTTCTCGCTCGGAATGACGTATGCTCGAATAGATCCTTCCCTGGATCACAGGTAAGGATTCTGGTGTTCTCGTTCTGTGGCAAGCGACGGCAGAGGCGATTTTTCCAACCCTACACGAACTTTCAGGTGCATTGCATTTTTCAAGTGTCTTGCACCTCCTAATGGGTTCGTAAACGGCCCCGAAGAATTTAGCCGATGGCAAATCGTTCGCTGCCGAAATCGCAGTTCGCAATTTACCACCAAGCATCACAATCTATCCCTAGAACTAACCTCCCGGAGGTTCTTAAATCCTCCGGGAGGTTTAACGCCCCGGTTTTCCACAAGGTCTGTGCTAAACTCTGTTGGTGAATTTCCGGGAGCCTCTTGCTGGTTCCATTATGGATCGCCGGGCAAGATCTCCTGCATGAGGGCGAGAAGCTGTGGAAGCAGAAATCATTACCATTGGCACCGAATTACTTTTGGGCGAAATTGTGGATGCGAATTCGCGGACAATCGCCCGCGCGCTGAGGGAAATCGGGCTCGACCTCTATCGCACGACGACAGTTGGGGATAACGTAGAGAGGATTGCCCAAGTCGTGAAAGAGAGCGCAGAGCGGGCACAAGCCGTAATCACAACCGGCGGTTTGGGCCCCACCGTCGATGATCCCACGCGCGAAGCGATGTCAATCGCATTTTCATCTCCGCTCGAATTCAAACCCGAATTGTGGGAAGAGATTATTGAACGATTTTCAAGATATGGCACTGTGCCTAGCGAAAACAATAAACAGCAAGCATTCATACCCAGGGGAGCGATCGTTATTTCCAATCCTGTTGGGACGGCTCCGGCGTTCATTATCGAGACTCCTAGCTCCGTCGTAATCGCGCTGCCTGGAGTCCCTGCAGAGCTTGCTGTTCTCTTGGAATCAGATGTGATTCCCTATCTGCGCAAGAAATTAAAGCTACGCCAGATAATTAAGACACGTATCCTGCGAACCGCTGGAATTGGCGAATCCTGGCTCGATAATAAGATCGAGGATCTAGAGCGCATGAGCAACCCCACGGTTGGGCTAGCTGCGCATCCGGGCCTTGTTGATATCCGCATTACGGCAAAAGGGCCAAACTCGGCAGCAGTCGACGAAATGATCTGGAAAATGGAAGCTACAATCCGCCAGAGATTAGGGGACCATATCTATGCATCCGATCAAACCGCCCTCGAGGATGTCATTATCGAGCAACTAGAAGAGAAAGGATGGAAGCTCTTGTTCTTTGAATTGGGAACCAATGCCGTACTCGAAAAATCATTCGCCGGACGAGATTCCCAGTTCAGAAAGTATGCCGAGATTGATCCCGCGCTGAATGTTAAAGAACTTCCCAAATTGATCCAAGAAACAATCGAAGATCAACAATTTGAAGTGGGGTTGGGGATTCATCTCAGCCAGAACGATCAACAACAATTTGCGGAGATTTTCATCCACCTACCCGACGAAGTCAAACATATTTCGAAAACCTACGGCGGACCAAGAGAAAATGCCCCGAAATGGGCGGCGGCTCTTGCGTTATCAAGCTTGCGCAGAAAATTGCATTGACAAAGATTTTGCGCGTTCATATAATCGAATGGTCTCAGCGGGCATGGCTCAGTGGTAGAGCGTCTGCTTCCCAAGCAGAATGTCGCGGGTTCGAATCCCGCTGCCCGCTCCTTGAGCAAGCGCGCCGATTCACCCTCTGTTAGGCCTCCGTACAGGAGGCTTCCACTCTTTCAAAATAATGTGTCATGAGAATGAGCGCAGGAACAACCTCTCACAGATAAATTTGCTGTCGATTTTTCGAACCACTATTCGTTCTATTAGTAGAACCAGTCGATCGGACTGGAATTCAGAAAATGCTCGAAGCTCCCCTGGTTGCAGAGCAAATATTTCGCGAAGAATAGGGCCGAGTAGTTACAACCTTGGTCAGCATTTTTCGTGAATTTGACCTCGCGGATGAGCCCATTCGCCTTGGGCGAATACTCGCCGAATTAATGCCGGATGAACCCGAAATTCTTGTTCTTTTGGCAATGATGCTTTTGCATGATTCTCGAAGGGATGCGCCGCGTATCGTCTTTCGGAATACCTCTCCTGTTAGAAGATCAGGGTCGCAATCTATGGGATCGCAATTCGAGAATCAAAGGCCTGATCTCGAATGTGAGGCACCCTTCCAATTATCCATATTCTTCTATATACGCGAAGGAACGGGGACGAGGATTCGTGGTTACCATCAACCTGAAGCTCAACGTCGCCCAGAAATAGAAAAAGCCTCCTGACTACTGCAGCAGGCCTCTCCGTATTGTTTAGGATCTACTAGCCTTGGGAAACGACAAACAACTCAATTAAGTGAGGTGGATCGATTGAATAGCTTCCCCTAACCCATCCCTTGTTGCTCAATTTCTTGAATTCTTCTTCCAATCGCCCACGACTGTCTGCGGGAATGGTCCATGAGAATCACATAATAAGCCGAATTTTTTGGATCAGATGATAATAACTGAAAATAATGATCGATCATTTGTGTAAATCGGTGCTTTGAAAGTATTAATTGTTCCTTTGTCATTTCCAATCTCCCTTTACCGGATCCAAGTTCGCTCAACGGAGTTTCCCCATTATAAGGATTGGCATCATTTCGAATTACCATTAACAATCTCCATTTCATTATCTACAACGAAAAAATATGGGATGCGTTACAGCGAATGCCGGTAACATCTAAAACCAATTTGTGAATAGATCGTAAGGAATCATCGAGGCGCAAGTTCACCGACATCTTTTGCTATGCCGTGGGAATCTTGCCTGCATACGAGCAGTTTAATATATAATATCTGTCAATTCTCTGGGAGTAACCAACGCACAGTGTCCTCAAAAATAGAAAACGTCACCATCCTCATCGTGGAGGACAACGTATCCAATTTTGTGTTGATGGCGCGCATGCTTGGACACATGGGTCTGCAGTGTGAATGGAAGACCTCCGGTCATGAGGTCGTTGAATATGCCGATACACTTGGGCGCGTCGACCTTATTCTAATGGACATTCGCCTCCCCTATGAAGATGGCTATCAAGCTCTTCAAAAACTTCGTGGTCATGAACGATTAATGAATGTTCCCGTTGTCGCGGTGACCGCCTATGCAAGTGAGGATCAGATGCGACGTGCAGAAAAAGAGGGCTTTGACGGATTTGTGGGCAAACCCCTCAATCCCGACCGTTTCCCGGACCAGATTCGACGAATGCTGAACGGGGTTCCGGTTTGGGAGATTGAATAATCCATGTTGAGCGATGAGAAGGAAGCCCGGCAAAAACTTGGTCGAAAATTAACCCTCGTTCTTCTTCCGTTGGTCCTCATTCCTGCGCTTCTTATCGCTGGAATTGCTTATGGCAATACGCAATCCGAGTTGGAACACAGAACCAATGAGCAATTGGAAACTGCCCTTCAAGGTCAATTAAGTGTATTGAATGCATTTGTTCTTGAACAAGAAAATTTGCTCACTCAGCTTGTGATTAGCTCGGCACTCAGGGAGAAATTGATCTCTGCCCTTGGTGATCCGCAGAACAATGACGCTGCGTTGCTGCTTAATAATGAATTAAAGTTGCTGCAATCCTCTCTTGGAAGCACAAACTCGGCGGGGTTATTCATTCTTAACATGATTAATGGGAAAGTTCTATTTTCGACGGATGATCAATTCGTTGGTGATGCATTTGTCTTCGAACCACAAATCCTATTTCAAACCGTCCCCCTGGCGAATGACCTTAGATTTGCTTCAAATTCGATTACATTCCTATCCGTCCTTTCCCTCCAATTGGAGAATTCTATTGAAGGAAATTTTGCTCTGGCAAATATAAGTTCGGCCCGCCGCGTCGAGCAACTGGCCGCTACCATGCATACATTCGTATCGAATGACGCTGACGAGCCTACGGCAGCGATCACTTCCTTCATCAGCGTGCGACCAGATATCTACCTGAGACACAATGTGAATGAGCCCCCTTTTGTGACTTTGAATACCAACGTCGAGCCCGTGTTTGCTGCACTCGATCCCTCGGATCGCGTTCGTTATTTATTTAAGAATGATCAGGGGGAGGAGATATTCGTAATTGCCCAATGGAGCGCCGCCACGGATATTGCCTTGGGCATCGAAAGCGCAACCGGAAACCTATTCAGCACCAATTCGAGTACGGCGTCCATCCTGGTCATTAGCATTATCCTGGTAACAACAATTGCCGTGCTGGCCATCCTGGGGGTCACAAATCGGATGTTGCAGCCACTAAGCTCGTTAACTGAACTCGCGCGGCGAATGACCCAGGGAGATTGGAATTTCCGCGTCGCCGAAGATCGAGATGACGAATTGGGCTATTTAGCAAAATCACTAAACCAGATGGCAAGAGAATTGGGAGCCCTTTACGAATCTATGGAAAGAAGAGTCGAGGATAGAACCAAGCAGATTCGAATTGCCTCTGAGGTAGCTCGCGCAGTCCTCTCTATCCCCAATCTCGATGAGCTGCTGCGCCAGGCTGTCAATTTAATCAAGGATCGATTTGGTTATGATCATGTCTCCATCTTTCTCATCGATAAAGAGGGAAACAATGTTGTCTTACGAGAATCTTCTAGCGAAGAAAAAGAGGCGCTCAAGACAGTCGGTTATAAATTAAAAATAGGCTCACCATCGATGGTGGGCATGGTGACGGAAAGCAACGAGCCAAAAATTTTATCAGGGACGAATAATGAACCAGAAATAACAATGGACGAATTGCTTCCTGGAGCGCGTTCCGAGGTTGCAATTCCTCTCCAACTGGCCGGCAACTCCCTTGGGGCCCTGGCCATTCAAAGTTACTCGCGCGATGCCTTCAAAACGGAAGATATTGAGGTGCTGCAAACGCTTGCAGATCAGCTCAGCGCTGCGATTGAAAATGCTCGTTTGGCTCAAGTATCCACAAACGCGGCGGAAAGAGCCCGGCTGGTGAGTGAAATTACCAGCCAGATTAGCGGATTAAGTGATCCGGGGCAGGTTCTTCACACCACCGCAAAAGCGCTACACAAAGCTTTGGGTGAAGCAGAGATAATAATCAATCTTGTTTCGCCTTCGGATGATATCGAGGATATCGCTTAGGGGAGGAAGACTCATGCTCGATTGCGTTCACGCCTGCCGCCACTGCTTGTTGGAAGTTCTGCATCGCATCGAATGTGATCGTATTCCTGACAGGTAAATTCAGCCATGCTTAATCGTTTCCAAAAATTGCTAGCTGGAACTTCCGACAAGCCTGCCATCGCGCAAAAACAGTACTTGCTCAATGTCGTCCTTGCGGCACTCGGCGTGCCCAGCCTGATATTTGGACTGGCGATGTTAATTCTTTGGATGGTGGATGGTTTGCCACCTCCTGGCGTATTCGCCGGGTTCATCCCCCTGCCCTTCTTCCTGGCTTCCTATTGGCTGAGCCGTCGCGGATTTCAAAATCTTGCCGCGCTTATTCCGACGAGTCTTGTATTCGTCTTGATGTTGACCTCTCTCTTTCAGGCCGATATGGGACATGTCGTCAGCATTGGATTCGCACTGGTGGTCGTTGCCGCCGGTGTATTGATCGGTCCCGGGACTGCTACAATTTTCGCGGCGCTCAGCGTGGGAGCCTTTGGATTGACCTGGTGGCTGCAAGTCAACGGATGGATAACAGGTACATTGCTTCCAGTTGAAAATGCCCTCATCGACACCCTAGGGTTAGGGCTTGGGCTTGCTGCCCTTGTCTTATTCAACGGGCTGTATACTCGCGAAATGAGGCGCGCATTACGGGTCGAACAAGAACTCACCCGCCACCTTCAAGTTGAGAGCCAGAATTTGGAGGATGAAGTCAAAAATAGGACCCAAAGTTTGGAGCGCAAAGCAACCCAATTGGAGACGATTGCTGAAATCGCCCGCCTGGCAAGTGAAATGTTGGATCCGCAGGAATTGATGGACCAGGCCGTCGTGGCAATTCGCTCACGATTCGGCTTTTACCATGTTTCTATCTATTTGCTCGATGATACGGGCAACTGGGCCAATCTCGAAGCAAGCACGGGTGAGGCAGGAAAAACGCTTATTACCCAGCACCATAGGCTGGCAACCGGCAGCGCGAGCATCATTGGTTGGGTAACCACCAACCGGCTTCCGCGGATTAGCATGCGGGTCGCAGATGATCCTTTCTACTTTAAGAATCCGCTGCTCCCCGATACACAATCCGAATTAAGTGTGCCGCTCATGGTAGGACCCAGGTTATTAGGAGCGCTCGATATCCATAGCTCGCAGCGCGATGGTTTTTCTGAGGATGACGTTAGGGCCCTTGAAGCCATAGCTGGGGAATTGGCGATTGCGATTGAGAGCAGTCGACTCATTCGACAGACGCAAATGCAGCTGCAGCGATTTGAAGCTTCCTATCGCGAATTGGCGCGCCAATCCTGGAGCCGTATCGCCGACGATCCGGGCATAAATAGTGTTCATCTTGGTGGAGCTTCAATCAGAGAAAAAAATAAAAAATTCGAAACGCTGGAATTGGCGCGCACAAGAGAAGAACCCGTACTCAGCAATGATGAATTGGAGATCGCGGTCCCGGTACAGATGCGCGGGGAAGTAATCGCCACAATTGGTGCACGAAGAACCGAGCAAGACGATCCCTGGACAGAGGATGATATCGCCCTGCTTAAAGCCGTAGCCAGTCAAACTGCCCTGGCCCTTGAAAGTGCTCGACAATACACCGAAGAACACCGACGGGTTACCGAATTGGAGGTTATCAATAGAATCAGCCAAGCGGTATCTCAACATATTCGCCTTGATTCGCTTTACCGCATTGTGCATGCGCAAATTAATCACGTGTTAGGTGAGACGGATATGTATCTCGCTCTGTACGATCCTGAATTAGAGCTCTTATCATTCCTATATGTATCGGAAAACAGAGAAGTGATCAAGGTCCCACCGATGCCGCTCGGAGAAAGCTTGCCAGCCCTCATCATTCGAACGCAACAACCCTTGTTATTGTCGGAGGACACCGAGCGCCGAGCAAAAGCGCTCGGTGCTGAGGGCGGAGATCGAATAGCGCGCTCTTGGCTGGGGGTGCCGTTGTTAATCGGTGATGAAAAGATCGGCATAGTGGTGGTTCAGGATTTTGAAAATGAAAGGCGCTACACAGAGGACGATGTGGCATTAATGACAACCATCGCTAGCCAGGTCGCTACTGCTCTGCAAAATGCTCAACTGATGGATCAAATTCAACGGACGGCGCGTCGTGAGCGTCTCATTCATGAAATTACCAGTAAGGTTCGCCGAGCGCCCGATCGCAAGACAATTTTGGAGACAGCGGCAAAGGAGTTAAACCGTGCGCTTAATGCGACCAGCACATTGATCCAACTTCGATCGCAAAGCACCGACCAGGAAGCACGCGAGAATCGAAATGCGCAAATTGCAGAACTCGAATCCAAAGGCAAGACATAATGGGGAGCGCGCCTGCCACAGAAAAATCTCGATCCAGCCGGCTTAGCCTGGGGGTGCGGCTTACCCTACTCACCTTGACCCTGGTCCTTATTCCTCTGTTCTTGATCGCAGGAGGTGCTTATCTCCGCGCCGCAGACCTTCTGAAAAATCAAACGAACCCAGAAATAACAGCTGCTTTAAGTGATTTGGCGCCAATTACGATCGGCCTGGTTGTGGCAGCGACGCTTTTAATTCTTATTTTGGTGCCTTTGATCTCGCGCCGATTTCTGCGTCCCTTGGATGCCCTTATTACGTTCTCCGAACGCCTCGCTGCCGGCGATTTGAAATACCGCGTTTCTACAAACAAGAATGATGAGATTGGTCGCCTTGCCCAGTCGCTCAATCACATGGCCGATGAGCTCAATGAGTTTTACATGACTCTGGAAGCACGCGTTCTCCAGCGAACGAAAGAAATTCGCCTTGCGGCTGAGATGGCGCGTGACGCCGCGGCAAGCCGTGATGTCGATCAATTATTTAAAGAGACCTTGCATTTGATTTCAGATAAATTCACCTTTTATCACAGCGGCATCTTCATGCTTGATGATGATCGCCAGACAGTGCAGCTCAAGGCCGCTTCATCGGAAGGCGGAAGGCGGATGCTCAATCGAGGACATAGTCTTCCGGTCGGCAAAACTGGGCTGGTCGGTTATGCAACAGATACAGGCGAAACTCGCCTCATGCAGCGTATCGGGGAAGATCCTCATTATTTCGCCAACCCAGATCTCCCTGAAACACAATCGGAAATTGTTCTGCCCTTAATTGTCTCCGGCGAAATCATCGGCGCACTGGACGTGCAAAGTAGACAGCTCGACGCATTCTCGGAGGCCGATGTTCTCATCCTCCAAATTATCGCAGATCAACTCGCTGTTGCCCTTGAAAACACACGCCTGCATAAGAGACAGATCGCGCTTACGGATCAGAGAAGCAAAGTTATCGAGCTTTTCAATGTTCTCAGCCAGCAGACCAACTACGACAAATTAGTGGAGGAAATCCCGAACGCGATTCGCGAATCATTTGGGCTAAGTCGAGTGACTTTGGGATTGGTTGAAGGCGAAAACGTAGTTGTTCGCAGTGTTTCGTCTGCGGAAAGTGCCCTGCTTCCTTCGCCGGTTGACACGAGCCCGATTGGGCAAGGGGTTCTGGGTAAAACCGTGGTGATGAAAAGCACGCAGAAATTGACTTTGCAGCCGCTGCATGAGTTAGAAACGCAGGATCCGCGCCAATCTATATCGAACACAATCCTCGCGATTCCATTAATCATTCGCGACAAGGTCATCGGTTCTCTGGCATTTGAAAGTGGTTCCAAAAATGAACTAGACAAAGACGAAATTGAAGCATTGGAGATTATCGCCTCCCAGACAGCCTTCGCGCTGGAAAATGTTCGCCTATTTGAAGAAATGCAATTAAGTTTGCAACAGATGGATTCGCTCCATCGCCAGCAAACCGCCAGCGTTTGGGCTCAACTGCTTGATGAACCATCCAAGCAGGGTGATGCGAAAGTTGAATATGGGTTTCCCGATTCTGCGGCAAGCAGAGAAGATCCTGGCATAGAAACGTCGATCGAGCTACGTGGAGAAGTAATCGGAAATATGGCTCTGCGCGGCATCCGCACTGGTGAATGGTCTCAAGAAGACCGTGACATCCTCAAAGCCGTTGCGGATGAACTCGCCAATGCCTTGGAACAAACCAGACTCCTTGAGGAGATCAACCGCAGAGTTGCACAGCTTCAAACGGCCGCGGAAATTGCCCGCAGTGCCAGCAGCCTTATGGATCTCGATTCTCTCCTCGAGCGTGCGGTAAGCCTTGTGCAGCAGAGATTCAATTTCTATCATGTTTCCATTTATCTCATCAGTGAATCGGGGTCAGAGATGATCCTTTATGCAGCGGCAGGAAGCGAGAGTATCGAGCTCAATGCCGTAGAACCCAAGATATTAAGTTCTTCGAATTCGGTGGTCGCCAAGGTCGTGCAAAGCGGGAAACACTTCGCCGCAAATGACACAGAATTGGACCCCGATTATGGGCATAATCCGCTGCTGCCAGAAACACGCTCTGAGCTGGGAATCCCGCTCAAGATCGGGGCAAGCGTGATTGGCGTATTCGATGTCCACCATGATGAGCCCCATGCATTTAGCGATGACACTATTTCAGTGCTGCGTATTCTTGCTGATCAAGTTGCCATCGCCGTCCAAAATGTGCGCTTATTCGAACAGACCTATTTGCGCGCCGAGCGCAAAAAATCCGTGGTCAGCATTACGAGTCGCATTCGCGAGACGCGCGATGTTGATAGTATGCTGCAGACTGCCCTTAGCGAACTTCATTCCGTGTTGGGAGCTCAGCGCGGAAGAATTCAACTCACGAATGAATCGAAATCCCTGCGGACAGGCATCAATGCAATAGAATAGGAAAAAGTTCGAGAACCCAGACATTATCCCCATCCCAAGGACACGTATGACTTACAAAATCGCGGTGGCCAATCAAAAAGGCGGCGTAGCGAAAACAACAACGACACTTTCATTAGGTGCCTCATTCACAGAAAATGGATTTAAGGTTCTGCTCATCGATCTCGATCCTCAAGCGAATCTGACATTGGCGCTTGGTTTTAAGCCAACGGTGCTTGAGGGAGCGATGGGCGATGTGCTCCTCGGCGGAAAAATGCTTTCGGAGATTGTGCTTAAAACCGCGCAAGAAAATCTCAATCTCGCGCCGTCCAATGACGAAATGCAACTTGCGGATCGTTTCCTGGGAATGAGGGATAATTTTGAACGAATTCTGCTGGATGCTTTCAACGATGTGCGCGAGTACGACTATATTCTAATGGATTGTCCTCCAGCGATTGGCCCGCTCACCCAATGCGCACTAACTGCAGCCGATCTTCATATCCTTCCTACGCAATGCGAGTATTTTTCGGCGCATGCAATTCGATCATCGCTTGCCCTAATACGAGATATCCGCGAAAGGACCAACCCTGCCTTAAGATATCGCGTCCTACTCACAATGATCGACTCCTCGAATCAGGTCCATCAAAGCCTTAATCATCAAATTCGAAGAGCATTTAATAACGCAGTATTTGAAACTGAGATTGAAATTGACGGAAAATTACGCGAATCTCCTCTCTTCGCAAAACCCATTACGATGTATGCCCCGGAAAGTTTAGGAGCAATCCAGTATCGTCAGTTATCCAGGGAATTGTTAGAAAATGGAATCACAGAATCTGCATAAACAGCTTGAACATATTTTTTCAAATTTTTATGAGGCTGATACCGTCCGTCGCGTTGATTCGCTTGAACCATACGGGCCCTTCCCCCGCGGTTGGGCTTGGGAAGCCGACAGCGACGGAATTCTTCTTTGGTGCAGTTCTGAAGTTTTCGATCTCCTGGGATTCTCCGCAACCGAGCTAATCGGCCGCTCGCTTTTAGCGTTTGCGCATACACCTAAATCTGCTGAAGAATTACAGATTGCGCTGGCGACAAGAAAGCCAATTCAAAATCTGCGCATTCAGGGTATCAATCGTGAAGGTGAGTCCCTGAGCTTGTTAATTAATGCATTGGTTCGCAACGTTGGGGATCCACCGCAGCCTCGTTATCGTGGGGTGACACAAATCTTAATGACCAGTGCGCTTGAAGAAATCGAGTTTGAAATAGCGAATCAACTTTCCGAGAGAGATGTTGATCTCGCTGCATTGCGCAGCCCGGCATGGGGATCGGCACATGGGTATGAATTGGAGACAGATCGTGTGCGTATGATCCCGGCGATTGCAAAAGAGGAAATTCCGCGTAGTCCCCAGCTGAGGGAACATATTCTCAGGGTCCCGATCATAGGCCAGGAGGGAACCGCTATCGGCGTTTTTGAATTTGAGCGCTCAATAGAAGAAGACCCTTGGACCCAGCATCACCAAGAACTGGTGACGGAGGTGTCGATCCAGCTTGCTCTCGCACTTTACGATGCAAGATCGTATGAGCTTACACAACAGGCATTGGATGAAATGCAGAAGGCCGATCGACTCAAAAGTCAATTCCTGGCCAATATGAGCCATGAGCTGAGGACACCCCTAAACTCGATTATTGGGTTTTCACGCGTAATATTAAAAGGAATCGATGGACCCATTACAAAAACCCAGGAACACGATCTCAATTCAATTTATAGCGCCGGACATCATCTCCTGGGGTTGATCAACAATATCCTCGAATATTCCAAGATTGATTCAGGCAGAATGAAGTTGACTTTCAAGGAATTCGACCTCGCAGAATTAATTCGCGATGTTATGGCAACTGCGGTGGAACTCGTCAAGGATAAACCTGTCCGATTATTGATTAGATTGCAACAGAAACTACCGCGCATTACAGCAGATAACATGCGTACGCGTCAAATTCTTCTTAATCTGGTTTCCAACGCGGCAAAATTTACGGAAAGGGGGGAGATTAGGTTAACCGCCATGGTCCAGAAATATCATGATCGAAATGAAATGCTTATTTCGGTATATGATACTGGGCAAGGTATTGCCAAAGATGATCAAGAAAAGATATTTGAACCATTTTCTCAAGTCGATCCCTCGCTGAGTAACAATAGTGGCGGTACTGGCCTGGGGCTCTCGATTTGCCGTCATCTTGTTCAACTGCAAGGTGGACGAATCTGGGTGGAGAGTTCCCCAGGTAAAGGCAGCACTTTTTTCTTTACGATCCCGATGCAGGAAGAAGGGGTTGAAGGTGCTGCGCATCCAAAACTCTTAAGCATATCCTCGAGGGCGGATGTAATCCGTGTGCAAAACGAAATTTTTAGTGCAGTAGGATTTGAGTTTCACTCCGCCACAGATGAAGCCGCGATCTCTCGGGCTCTGGAGGCTAGCCAACCAAATGTGATCCTGGTCGATCTTACCCCTACCGATGGATTGGGTTGGAAATTAATTTCTAAACTAAAGGATAATGAAACAACAAGGGCCATCCCCGTTAGCGCATTCTCCTTATCTGATGATTCCCGAAGCGCGTATGATTTAGGCGTTGGAGCATTCATCACAGAACCGGTAGCCGTCGAGAGTCTGCGAGCTTCGATTAAATTCCTAATCGATGATCAGGACGATAAACTCGATGTCCTCATCATCGCTGAGACCATGCAGCAGATCGAAGGCATTTCACAGCACATCTCGGCGATACTCCCGTCGGAGATTCGAACAGCTACATCTGGATTTGAAGGATTGGTGGCAGCGCGTCAAAAAACACCTGATCTAATTATCATCACTATATTTATGCCGAAAGCGGACGGATTCCGAATGATGGAGGCCTTGCGCGTTGACGAGAGAACCAAAGAGGTACCCATCTTGCTGATTTTGCCAAATCTATTAAGCGATGTACATTTGCGCCAGCTTAACCTTTGGACTCATCACAGCCGTGAGAAAGCCGCAATCTCACCGGAATTGTACGCGCAAGTTCTGCGAACGCGATCCGGCAGGCTAGCTCGCTTTCCAAGTAATTGACAGCCAAAGAAAAGCATTCAGAATCTATTTGAGGATACGATGACCCATTTTCTATCTTTAGCTGATTTCACACCAAAAGAGCTTCGTCAAATTCTTGATTTGGCGATCAATCTAAAAGACGAATGGAAGGCAGGTGGAAATGAACCGCTGTTAAGGAACAAAGTCCTGGCGATGGTATTTCAGAAACCAAGTCTGCGGACAAGAGTGTCCTTTGACATGGCAATGCGCCACCTAGGTGGTGATGCCTTATTTCTATCTCCAAGCGAAATCGGATTAGGAAAACGAGAATCGATTGCTGACGTGAGCAAGGTTCTCTCGGGATTTGTGGACGCCATTATGGCACGCGTATTTTCGCATGCCCATATCCTTGAACTCGCCAAGCATGCTAACGTTCCCGTAATTAACGGTTTGAGTGATTTTAATCATCCCTGTCAGGCCATGGCAGATGCATTAACAATGCTTGAACATCATGGCGATTTAAGCGGATTGAATATGACGTACGTTGGAGACGGCAACAACGTTGCGGTATCCCTAATGCACCTTTCAGCTCAATTGGGCATCAATTTCACAATTTCCTCTCCCGAGGGATATCAGATTCCGGAAGAGGTAGTCATAAAAGCGCGCGCGCTTCGAAAAAATGGCGCCGCTACTTTAGAATTGAACAGCGATCCCCATCAGGCAGTTCAAGGAGCGAATATCATCTACACGGATACTTGGACCAGCATGGGGCAAGAGCAGGAAAACCAGAAACGGATGGAGGTATTTCCACCCTATCAAATCAATTCCCTATTGGTTTCTGAAGCCGAATCCGATGTGATCGTCATGCACTGTCTTCCGGCACATCGCGGTTTTGAGATAACTGATGAAGTTGCCGACGGCTCACACTCGGTTATCTTTCAGCAGGCGGAGAATAGAATGCACGCACAGAAAGCAATCCTCGTGCATCTGCTCAATAAATCGCATTAATTCCAGAACAGCGACAATAAAGAAAGAATTAAGTGGGGATCAATCGAAGATGCCTGAGGGGGTTTCGTCATCCTCTGATTCTGGCGCATTGTCAGGACGAAAGGGTTTGAGCGGTGGCGGCGAAGGAAACGGCTCTTTTTCGACTTCGGCATTTGCTGGAGCAACCTCCGCCTTCGGCTGCTTTTTCCAGATCCTCGTAATTCCATAGAGAAGCGCACCGAATAGTAAACCAGCGATGTATTGAAAGGCCGCCGCCTTGAGGACGTTCAGCAAGATAGACTGTGTTCCGCGCTGCAAAACATCACGCACAGCAATTGGCGCATCTGAAAGCACGCGAGTACGTTCCAGGAGTGCGGGAGCGAAAGCAATCATCAGAAGCACGAACATCAGCCCGAGTATCGATCCCAAGATTAAGGGAAATCCCCACCAACGGCCAAGTTGATTCATCGAGCGAATTGCGATTGTCATTAATAATCCAAAAAATAGAATGGGGAGAAGCCTCAGAATTCGCAATAAATCCAAAAAGGATACGATGGCATTCTTTAATTTAATAAGATCTTGATTTTCCCCCAATGCATCGGAAATGGTCAGCTTCGACGGAATTTCACGAATTTGTTGCAACACCAATCTCTCCACAAGAGCGCGGTATGGGAGCACTACATCCCCTTCGGGAACGCAAATTCCGCTTTGTGGGAGATTGTCCGCCCGCAGCGCTGCTTGCCACACATTAAATTGCGCGAGCGTGCACGTCGGCGCAGATTCGAAAACAATTTCAATCACTCGAGATGCCCCCCCATTCTGCAAATCATCTTTTATTACGGTCAAATCGAGAACAAAATTCAGTCGCGCTCGGTCAGATTCGATCCAAGACAGAAATTCCACGACGGCTGACTTCAATTGGGCCTCAACCCATCCATCCGGGACGAAAATTTCAATGATTTCGTCGCGCTCCGCTTGATTCAGGTTTTCAAATAGCAGGGTTTGGACTGTGTCGATCCTATCGGAGGATAATAAGCCATTTACCAGAAAATCCCTTGCTGATCCGCCAGGAATCAGCACGTCAGAAAGTACCTCAGCAACCACATCGGACGATAAAATCGCTCGCAACGTTTGGTTTGCGAAAACGCCGATCGGAAGCGATAGGATCGCCAATCCGGCGAGTAAATAAGCCAGAATCTGTAACGGCAAACTTCTCGTGGCGGACTTTTCACTCATATGATGCCATTCTCCAAAACTGGGCTTGAATCTACTACAAATTAGGCGCGTGACAACTAATTCCTGGCATTATCAAGGGACATCTATTAAGTTTAATTTTGGTGTATCGACTTCGTAGAAACAATTAGGAGGGTTGTGAGCTGAAGCTCATGCTGGTCGATCACGATGAGGATTCTCGTATCATTCTGGCTATTCAGAGCCGTCAATCCCCGGCCAGGGAGCGGAATCCCGGCCTACGACTCATTCTCCCATTGCGGAAAGCAGGGCATTTATTGTCATTCCTGGACAAGGGTTTTGTCGACGAACGGTAACCCGTCCTTGAATTCGTAGGGGCGCTCCGCGAACCGACCTTACGCTAAACTACCAGCATTCTCACAACAAAAACCTCGCGAAGATTTTCAGTCTCCGGGAGGTTTGTAATAGGTGGTTTACGAGCCAGCATATCGCTTCGGTTTCTGCACTTATTCCTGTATCGATCACGCGAAGCTCTTGCTAATTTCCTCCAGTGATTTCGCGGACGGACGTAGTTCATGCGGTTCAAGCGCCGTCAAAGGTTTATCCACAATATTCTCCGCATCGATAAGGGTTGGTTCATTCGTGTTGATATAGATCAGGCCGGTCAGAAGGGCTTGATTTATCCTCTCTTCTTCGAGAAGTGCAATCGCTTGCCGGCGATCTGTGGGATCATAATCACGCTCCAATTTTTTAAGCACCAAAGTTGATCCGTCATGCATTTTCACGCTTATGGCTTCCCCCGGATCATAATCTACACTAATTTCCTCACGGTTTTGAACATACGTTAAATCATGGACGGGGGATTCATGTTCCCTCCCCCAAGGATAACTCTTCGTCGACTCGTCCGCATTATTAAATGTCACGCATGGACTGATAATGTCCAGCACAGCTGTTCCTTGAAAGCTCATGGCTGCTTTGATAAGCGCTTTAACCTGCTTGGCATCCCCGGCGAAGGATCGCGCCACGAAGGAGCAATTCGCAACCAGGGCCTCCATACAAATATCAAGTGGTAGAAATGTATTCGTGCCAATTTTTCTCAACACTTGGCCCTGATCGGCAGTTGCGGAAAACTGACCTTTGGTGAGCCCGTAGACGCCGTTGTTCTCGACGATATAGACCAGAGGCAGGTTGCGGCGTACCAGATGCAGAAATTGTCCAAGACCAATGCTTGCTGTATCGCCATCACCACTCACGCCGATGGCTTGCAACTCACGATTGGCGAGAACAGCACCAGTCGCTATGGATGGCATTCGCCCATGCAGGCTGTTGAACCCATGCGATCGATTTAAGAAATACGCCGGGCTCTTGCTTGAACAGCCGATCCCGGAAAGTTTAATTATTTTTTCAGGCCGGATTGAATTCTCGTACATTGCAGCCATGATCTGGCTGGAAATAGAATTGTGCCCGCAGCCCTGACAAAGCGAGGTGGGCCCTCCCTTATAGTCAGCTTTGGACAGGCCAATTAAATTAAGCTTAATATTTTTCGACTTTACCTCCGTCACCATATCAACCTCCCAGTCCGTCAGTAATTGACTCCACAACCCATCCTGCGGTAAGCGGCAGACCGTCACTCAAAGATAGGGAACGTATTTTTGCGGCTACCTCAGGAACTTCCAGCTGCAGCAGTTGGCACATTTGTCCGTCCAAGTTCATTTCAATGACAAATATTTGCTCATGTTGGCGAATGAAGTCCTCTACCTCTTCCGTAAACGGCAGTGCACGAATTCGAAGATAATCAGTTGGTATTCCGTCAACGGCCAGCTGGTCACGCGCTTCCAGCATTGTGGGATCTGTTGATCCGAAGGCGATGAGGCCAATATGTGCATTCTCTTGCCGCTGCAATAACGGCTTGGGGACATATTGCCTGGCGGTCTCGTGTTTTCTATTTAGACGCTCCATATTCTTCAGCCAATCATCGGGTCTTTCACTATAGACCGCATTTTCATCATGCCCCGTCCCTCGTGCAAACCAGGGGGAAAGTGGGTGCTCATTTCCAGGAAGAGTCCGATAGGTAATACCGTCGCCGTCCACATCCCGGTAGCGAGCAAATTCACCAAGTTTCTCAAGATCCTTTTCGCTGAGCACCTTGCCGCGGTCCATATCTTGATCGGGGTATTGAAAAGCCTCCGACATCCAGAGGTTCATCCCCAAATCAAGGTCGCTCAAAATGAATACCGGGGTTTGTAATCGCTCGGCGATATCAAATCCTCGCCAGCCAAATTCGAAACATTCCTGGATGTTTCCCGGCAAGAGGATAATGTGCTTGATGTCCCCATGGCCCAAGAAGCGAACAAAGCGCAAGTCACCCTGCGCGGTTCGGGTCGGTAATCCTGTGCTGGGGCCCATTCTTTGTACATCCCATATCACAATGGGAATTTCGGCATGAAATGCCAATCCTGTAAATTCGGCCATGAGGCTTATTCCCGGGCCTGAGGTCGAGGTCATTGCTCTCGCGCCGGCCCATCCTGCGCCAACGGCCATCCCTATGGCCGCCATCTCATCTTCTGCCTGGATAATCACATAATTGGATTTCCCCGATTCTTTATCTATTCGAAGCTTTGGCAAATATTCCTTAAGGGCATCAGCGAGGCTCGAAGCAGGGGTGATGGGGTACCATGCGGCAAAGGTTACTCCCCCATAGATCGCTCCGAGCGCGCCAGCCGTGTTGCCATCGATGAGAATTTTATTTTCGGTTTGGCTATCGCGCTTTACAAAGTAAGGGTCTTCTTTCGTTAAATTGTCCTGCGCCCACCTGCCTGCTTTCTCGATCATTTTCATATTCACGTTGACCGGACCTTCTTTTCCTCGAAAATGGGTCATCAGGGCACCGCGAATTTCCTCGAACTCAATGCCGAGCATCTGAGCCACGATTCCTACATAACCCATATTGGCGATATAGACTCGCAGGTTTTTGGGAGGAGCAACATCTTTCACGAGCTGTTTAATGGGCATCGGATAATAAGTAATGTCATCGCGTACCTTCGGCAATGGATAATCATCGGCGTAAAAACACGCGCCGCCGGAAGCGAGTTTGTGATGATCCTCGGCAAACGTTGCCAGGTTCATTGCAATGAGTATTTCCACACTCTCGCGGCGCGCGGTGTAGCCATCTGCGCTCACTCGAATGGTAAACCAGGTAGGCAACCCCTGAATGTTGGAGGGAAAGAGGTTTTTTCCACTAACAGGCAGCCCCATGCGAAATAGAGCGCGAATAATTGCCAGATTTGATGTTTGACTACCAGAACCATTTACTGTAGCGACAACCATAGAAAAATCGTTGCTAACCGGCTTTTGATGGGTTTGTTTCGCCACCAATTGCTGCGAGACGATCACGCCTTCAGTCATTTATTTTCACTCCCGACTCGTTGTTCGCGTATGGAGATAGTTTCTTTTTCACTCGACGGAGGGTAGACACCAGCAATTATTGGCCTGTTTTGAAGCAAATTTGTGTGTTCAATTAGGGCCTTGTGTCCCTTATCCAGATCGCCATCAATAATCGCTTGCACCATTTCTGTGTGGTAGGTCCAGACCGCCTGCAAATAGGCATAATCCTCGTAGACATTGAGCCCTACAGTTTCGTATGCCTCCCAATAGGCTTCCAAAATGCCGGTGACAAATGTATTCTCGAGGCGCGAGTAAATACTCAAGTGAAGCTGGCGATGCTCCTGGTGCGGAATTTGAATTGGCCGGCCGCGCAATTTTTTCCACGCTTGTTCACAGAGCTTTTGCAGGTTTTGAATGTCTTCCGGCTGAAGAAGTGTCACGGCTTCGTTCCAAAACGAGGCTTCTACATAATTGCGCAATTCCCCGAACTGGTGGAAATAGTTTGTATCGAGTGCCAGCGCAAAAAGAAGGCTTGTGCGCAGCATTGGGTAAAATGTGTAACGCAGCGTGCGGATACCTGTCTTGGGACGTATCTCGACAATACCCATCTGGCGCGCAATCTCAAGCTGTTCGCGTAGCTTGCCTGTACTTATGCCCAGAGTCTTGGCCAATTCTTGGATCGCAGGCAATCGGGTTCCCGGTTGATAGGCTTCTTGGACAAGATAGGAAAGAAAATCAGAGCGTAGACCGTTCGGTGCATTGCTTAAAAGCATAAAACCCTCATTCATTCTATTCATCTAATCAATTAGATAACTAAAGTATATCACTTCATCATGGCTGCGGACATCGCTGTTGATCACCATCTGGTAAAATCCTGCCATGCCGTTTCTTTTGAAAAAATCTTGGCTGCGATGGCCGCTTATCGCCATCGTTTTCCTGCTATTGCTCGCCTTGCCACGAAAAATACTGACATGGCGTTATGCTGACAAGATTTTTCAACTTGAAGAAGCTCCTTCTCGATCGGTCGCCATCGTATTCGGAGCGGGATTAAGAAGAGATGGACGACCATCCGCAGTGCTCGCCGACCGTGTCAAAATAGCGGCGAAGCTTTACTTGGAAGACAAAGTGCCTCTGATTTTGGTCAGCGGATCCGTACGCCCTCCCACCTACAACGAACCAGAAGCGATGCGCGAATTGGCAATTGAGCTTGGGGTTGCTGCTGAAGATATTCTGCTTGATCCCCGTGGATCGCGAACCTACGACACTTGTCTGCATGCCAAAGAGGAATTCGGACTGGATAATGTCATCCTTGTTACGCAGGGATTTCATCTTCCGCGAGCATTAAGCATTTGTGATGCGCTGGGGATTAATGCCGTGGGCATAACTGCGGATCTGCGCGAGTACTCGGCTGGGGCGTATCGTTTTTGGAACCTCCGAGAATATCCGGCAACGTTAATTGCGATCTGGGATACCTATATCGCAAGACCGATTCCATTCCATTTCATTCAGATCGACCGAAATCCGCTTCCCTAGGAACATCTCATGAATCGTGAAACTGCTTTCGAAATCGTGGAGGAATTCGTACACAATCAGAATCTTGTGCGCCATATGTTGGCCGTTGAAGCCGGGATGGAGGATTATGCTGCTCGCTTTAACGAGAACTCGCAACAATGGGGAATCGCTGGATTGCTGCATGATTTCGATTGGGAAATTCACCCCACCCTGGATTCTCATCCCCAGGATGGGGCAGCCCTGCTCCGCGAGCGCGGCGTGCCAGATGAAATCATTCACTGCATCCTTAGCCACGCAAATCACAGCGGCGTGCCACGTGATACGACGATGGCGAAAGCACTATTTGCATGTGATGAAATTACCGGGTTGATCACCGCCGTTGCCCTTGTCCGCCCCTCAAAATCCATCCATGACGTAAAGATTAAATCCATTCGGAAAAAATGGAAGGACAAGCGCTTCGCTGCTAACGTCCACCGCGAAGATATTCAACAAGGGGCCGTCGAATTAGGAGTTGAGCTATGGGAACACGTTGAGCGGGTTCTGCACTCCATGCAGCGTATTGCCCCTGATCTTGGCCTGGATGGCCAGAGCGCATCTCCCCAAGAATCTTGAATCCTTACCCGATAATGGAGGCTTGGGGATCATCCTCGTGGCTGGTATAATGCCTCCGCTTTCTCCCAAGAGGAATGAATTTAATGTCAGATGAAGGGCTAGAGGCTCCAAAATCAGAGAGCCGGATCTGTCCGACATGCGGGACTAAGAATTCTGAACACGCACAACGTTGTGTTGTATGCGCTACGGAACTTCGCGCAGCTGACACAAAACTTTCCACCTCCCGAACGCAAATTACGCTATCACTTCCCCTCGCAATCGTGCTGCTCGCTGCGTTTGCATTGTTATCGGCTGGGCTGACATTTGCAGCAACACGAGCGATGGTAGTCGGTGAACAAGTGACCCCGACGGCCACAATAACCATCACACCCACCTTAACTTTGACTTCAGCCCCGACTTTTACGCAACCCCCTGAACCGACCTTCACAGCCCTTCCGCCCATTGAATACACCATTGCCGACGGCGATACCTGCGCCGGATTGGCCTTCTTTTACGACGTTTCCGTTCGTTCCTTAATTGAGCTCAACAATTTGGGGGTTGAATGTCTTCTCGCAGTGGGCACCAGAATCATGATTCCTCAACCGACTCCCACGGCCACCGCC
Source organism: Chloroflexota bacterium (assembly GCA_022561215.1). GTDB lineage: Bacteria > Chloroflexota > Anaerolineae > Anaerolineales > E44-bin32 > JADFRQ01. The sequence goes on from JADFRQ010000002.1 coordinate 74,010, forward strand.
TTGCCCACGGCGACACTATCCGCCGCCGAGGCCACCGACGCGGCATGTGAGAAGGTCAGTTACACGGTAAAAGCCGACGACGTGTTGAGTGCAATTGCAGAGAATTACGTGGTATCGATGCAGGGAATAAAGGAGTACAACGGGATGGTATCGGATATCGTCTTCGAGGGGCAGTTACTGATCATCCCCTTGTGCGAACGAATAAATTTTGGGCCAACCGCAACACCCACTCTACCACCCCCTCATCCAGCACCCAACCTTCTCCTTCCCCAAGATGGGGCGCCCTTCTCACTTGCCGACGAGACAGTCTCTTTGCAATGGGCTTCGGTCGGCCAGCTTCGAGAAAACGAATATTATCAGGTAATTGTTGAGGACATTACGGAGGGATCGGGTCGCCGACGCATCGAAGAATACGTCACGGATACTAAGTTTATTGTGCCCAGAAGTTTTCGTCCAAATGAAGCCAATGCGCACGTAATGCGCTGGTGGATCACTTCAGTGCGCCTGGTGGGAACCACGGCTTCTGGCGAAGCACAGTATCAGAATGCGGGTTCAGCAAGCGCGAGACGTAGCTTCACCTGGTCTGGAGCCACCCCACAGTTCACACCAACTCCGTAAAAAGAGGGTCCGAAATCAAAAGTTTTTCGATCAATCCAATGCAATGGGCAGCGCTTCTATAACCTCGCGCACGTGGGCAGCGGATTTATCCAAGGCAGTCTGCTCATCTTCGTTCAACGTATATTGAATGATCTTTTCGACCCCTGTTCGTCCCAACTGAACCGGGACTCCGAAATATATCCCGGCTTGGCCATATTCGCCTTCCAGGAATGCTGAAGCAGGCAATATCCTATGGCGGTTAAGAAGAATAGCTTCGATCATTTGCGTCAAGGCCGCGGCAGGAGCATAGAATGCACTTCCGGTTTTTAACAAACCAACGATTTCTCCCCCGCCTTTACGGGTGCGTTCGACGATTGCACCCAAGCGCGCCTCAGGAAGGATCGTAGTTAGCGGTATCCCTGCAACATTGGAATGGCGCGTCAGCGGCACCATATCATCCCCATGCCCGCCCAGTACGTAGCAGTTAATATTCTGCACACTCACGTTTAGTTCCATCGCAACAAATGCCCGCATACGCGCCGAATCTAGAATTCCTGCCTGGCCGATCACTCGGCTTTTATCCAATCCGCTTAACTTCATCGCCAGGTAGGTCATCGCATCCAGAGGATTCGTGAGAATGATCAGGATCGCATCGGGTGAGGCAGCTAACGCTTTACCCACAGATTCTTTGACAATCGCACTGTTGGCGGCGAGCAAATCATCTCGGCTCATGCCTGGTTTGCGCGGGAGCCCTGCTGTAATAACAACAATATCAGAACCGACCGTATCGGCGTAATCATTGGTGCCCGAGATGCGCGTATCGGACCCGATGACCGGCATCGCCTGCGTGAGATCGAGTGCTTTCCCCTGCGGCATTCCCTCAACAATATCCACCAACACGATATCGGCAATATTTCGCTCCGCTAGCCAATGAGCTGTGGTTGCCCCCGTTTGCCCAGCGCCAATGATTGTGACCCTTGCCATTCGTTCTCCCTTCCATTTTTTTAAATTGAATGAGGATATTGGGTATCCGCGCACCCTATGTTATATCTCACAAAAACTTTATTTCGTCATTATGAAACTCGATGGAGCCTTTGGAAGCATGCGCTTTCTCAAGGACTCGAATTTGCTCGCCATCATCCACATCACCGATTGGCCAGACGGGAATACTTAAGGAGCTCGCTCTTGCAGAGAAGTCATCCCACATATTTCTCGGAACCATCAGCAAAAGCCCCCCCGATGTTTGCGCATCGAAGAGCAACATTCTGGAAATGCGGTCGACGGCATCTTCAAATTGGATTTTCGCGCGATAGTACTTCATGTTGTTGGCACTTCCCCCTGGAAAATGTCCCGCCTGTGCATAGGCATAGGCATTTCGCAGAAAGGGGATCGATTTCAAATTAAAGCTCAATCCAACACTCGATGCCTCGGCAATCTCGGAGGCGTGGCCCAGGATTCCGAATCCCGTAACATCGGTTGCCGCCCGAATATCGAATTCTCTGGCCAGGTCAGAGGCCCGGTTATTAAGGGAAGCCATCCATTTAACAACATCCACAATATCCTTCTGCGAAGATTTACCCGCGCGTATTGCGGTAGTCGTCACGCCGGTGCCCAACGGTTTTGTCAGCACAATCAGATCCCCACTACGCGCAGAAGCTTTGGTCATCATCTTGTCTTTATCGACCAAACCGATTGCAACTAAACCATATTTTGGTTCGCGATCCTGAATAGTATGGCCGCCAGCGATAACTGCCCCTGCCTCCCGTACTTTTTCTGCACCACCTCGAATAATATCCTCGATAATACTTATCGGCAGATCATTGGGCATCGCCGCAATATTGAGCGCGAAGAGCGGCTTGGCTCCCATCGCATAGAGATCAGAGAGCGCGTTGGCGGCGGCAATACACCCGTAGTCGTAGGCATCATCAACGATGGGGGTGAAAAAATCAGTGGTCACAACCAGGGCTTGTCTGTCATTAATGTCCCAAACCGCGGCGTCATCCGGCGCGTCAAGACCCACCAAGAGGTCGGGGAAATCTCGCGCTGGAAATATCTCTTTGATCGGGCGCAGAACCTGCGCCAGCGTCTCCGGATTTATCTTAGAAGCTCAACCAGCGCAAGATGAAAGCGTCGTCAACCTGATCTCACGGCCAGAGGTGGCGCGCGTTTTGTCTTGCTTTAGCTCCTTCGCATTTGGCATTGCGTCGACCTCCAAGCAGCCATTGATTGTAGGATCTTGATTTGGGGGTGTCAATCATAATTAAGATCAACATCCACTTGAACCCACTGGAAGTCCTATTGATACATCAGCCGCATAGGCTGCATGTAAGAGATTGTAAAGCATCTGACTGATGTTGCAGATATTTCATAATCAATGGGATTGTGAATTGGATATTCCTGATCTACAATAACTTTATCAGCCGTCCCCTATGGTTAAACAACCAAATTGATTGTGATCCTCCACTGCATAATTCGAGGCTCTCTAGGTGCTTGCATGACACATATTCGACAGCTTCCACTATGGAAAATTCTTGCCCCAGCTTTAATTTTAATCCTCTTGCTCCTACTCCCCTCTTCAGCCGCGGCGCATGGTGGCGGGGAAAGAGAACCGGCTTCACTCGCCGGCCCGCTCGCAATTGGCCTTCTTATTTTCGGGTTGGCAGTAATCGCCGCTGTGGGGATGATCCTCTATTCACGCAGGACTGAACCAGCACCAAGCGAGAAATCATCCCAGTTTGAAAAGCTAACTGGCCCCCGCGGTTATGTTGGGAAAATGCGCCTCTTCAGCCGCAATGCGCGTTTGTACATGATCCACGTCGTCGGTATGGACGTAATCTATGGGACGTGGGAGGTGATATTTAATCTTTATCTCTTGGAAATTGGATTCGATATTGCCTATATCGGGACACGGATTCTAATTCGTGCACTCGCCAGCGCGGCCGCGGCGATTCCCGCTGGAATAATCTCCGACAGAATCGGACGAAAAATTTCATTCCTTGCTGGTGATGGGCTTGGGGCAATAATGGCGCTCGTGTCGATCTCAACCGCAAATCCAACCCTGATCTTATTCGCAGCGGCGATCAGTGGTATTTTCGGAGCGTTGCATAATGTCGCGGAGCCGGCATTTATGGCAGAAAATTCCGAAAATTACGAACGCGTGCACTTGTTTAGCGTTTCCGGTGGTACACGCACAGCAGCCGCCATTATCGGCGCGTCTCTTGCCGGATTAGTGCCTCTTACCCTCGCAAGCGCGGAGGACTCATCGCTTGTCGAAATTTATCGGCTCGTTGTTTATCTTGGGATCATGGGCTGGTTCGCTTCGCTCATTCCTGCGATTATGCTGAAGCGCACATCCCTCCCCTTGCAAACTTCCGTTTCGAAGCGGACTGGTCTTTTTGCAAACATCGAACATCCGCAAATCATCTGGCGCCTGACGGCCCCAGAGGTGATTCTGGGATTTGGAGCAGGATTTGCGATCCCCTTAATGAATGTCTTCTTCCATCAAAGTATAAACAGCCCCGAAGTAGAAATTGGAGCGACTTTCGCCGCCGGACAAGCATTTCTAGTGGTAGCGACATTCCTCGCGCCCATAATCGCGGTTCGATTGGGAAAAATCAGATCCATCGCATTTACGCGTGCCGCTTCGATTCCATTTATCCTTCTTCTTGCCTTGTCAACCGACATTGGCTCTGAAATTGGTTCCGTTTTTTCGCTTGCTGCATTCGCTTACATCGCGCGCATTACGATGATGAATATGGCTTCACCCGTTCGTTCTGCGTTTGGCATGGAAATCCTTAGCCCTCAAGAACGCGGCACTCAGGTGGGGATACAACTTGCGCTTGCATCGCTGGTTTCCGGAGTGGCAACCTTTCTTGGCGCGCGCATGATGGACGCTGGCGACTTTCGAACACCCTTTTTTCTTATGGCAATTTTTTACAGCATATCAAGTTTCTTGTTTTGGCGTTTTTTCAAGGGGCGCGAAGAGGAACTCATTCAGGAAGTCCCAATCTCAAAGCCCAAAGTCGTTCGCGGAGGAGATTAAGGGGCGAAGGTGCCTTCGCTAGTCTAGCGTTTATTCATGCAAGAGATTCATTTCGCGGGTAGAAGCGGCCCAAACTCGTTGTGGCCGTGTGGTGTGGCATCATAAGGGAACCTCATGCTCGGTTGGCAACGTTCCGCCTTTTACAGCAGTCGCTTTGCAACCGTAGGCATGCTGGCCTCTGCCAACTGCACTCCTGAGTCACCACGACCTCACCGATCAATGAGGAGGAGAAATTTGAATTGGGAGCGATGGCATCATAGTGTTGGCGAAAGGAGCGACCCTCGATTTCCCGACATGCGCCTGGCTTGCACTTAGGTTAATTGTCGATCAACGGCTATCTGTTCCAAACCATTGGCTGAGCGCTCATCATTGCTGAGTTGGTCATGTTGTCAATCGGGCAAGAAGCCGTAGGCCATCAGCAGTCCAAGGTTACTTCCTACAAAACCCAGCACTGCGATCCACAGAATAATCTGACCTGCAAGAGCTCCCACCAATACGCCAATCACTACTCCAGCGAGAGATGAAACGAGCACTGCGATAAAAACCGTATTCCATCCTTTGGGCATTCTTACCTCCAAAAAGGAATTTTAGAACCTGGATTGAGCTAGGTCAAGAATAGCTTAAGCAGCGCGTTGCCTCACGCATCAATTGGGATCGGCCTCACGCTACATTATTTCGAAAATCCGGGGAAGCTCGTCAAAAGCGTGCGCCATGTTTACTCCATGCCAGGTGATCAGACGGCCATCAATCAACACAATATTTCCGTTTTGCGCCGCCGGCGTCGTTGACAGCAGATCGCTGATCCTCTTCACATCCTTTTCTCGGAAGGTATACGGCTCACTGGGCAGAATGACAATCTCAGGGTTTGATTGTACGACCTCTTCCATTGATACGCGCGGATAACGTGTATCCCTTTCCTTATCCATTTTCGGCGTTGTCTTTCCAAGATCAGCCGAAAGTGGATATTTTCGTTCTCGCTCAGCAAATGCATTTACGCCACCACAGAGACTTAATATGTCATGGGCGAATGTTTGATCGTTGAACGTCATCCACCAAGTTTGTTTATTATCCTCCCAAATCGGGCAGAAAAACTTTGGTGCCGTCTCGCCGAGATTGGCCAATCTCATCCAATCGTATGTCTTTTCCAATAGTTCGAGGATTGCTAAGGCATTTTGTTTTAGGCCAAAAATTCGCCCCAATATCCTTAAATCTACAATCGCCGCGTCAATCGATTTTGGAAACGTCAACCAGATTTTTAGACCCGCTTCAGCCAACATGTCAATTTGCGCGCGATCATTTTCTTCTTGATTGGCGATGACCAAATCTGGGGAAAGATTCTTAATTAAATCCGGGTCCGGATTTTTTGTTCCTCCAACCCTGCGCGGCTCGGATTCGGAAGGATCAGGGGAGGGGCAATAATCCGTGATCCCAACTACTTTCGAGGATAAGCCCAGTGCGAACAGGCTATCGGATACTGAAGGAACCAGACTAACAACCCGCTCAGGTAGCGCCTCAAATTCGTCAATCACGTTTTGCGATGTATAGATCATCCCCAATCACTCCCCAGCACTACGGTTGGTGCAGCACCACCCCATACCTCAACCTGACCATGCGGCCCGAAAGCAAAGAGTCTCCCCTTCGCAAGCCCCAGGGCGTAGGCGGCCTCCCATTTTGCCAACAGTTCGCGAACGGAATTCGATTCGGCAGGATCGTTAATCCAGGGAAGTACAATAGCCCCAGGCAGCCAATCTAAACCCGGAATAGGTTGAGCAGATAAATCATCAACTGCCCACGATCCAAGTGCCGATGCTGCGCCGCCTGCGGAAAAAAGCAGAGCCCCGTCACAGATTGCATTATTGATCGATGATCCAAGCATTTCAATTTCAAGGGAAGCAATCCAGGTTTTTGCATCACCCCCCCCCATAAAAGTATCAGGCCCGGCGAGGCGTGCTGCACGAGGCTTGCATCCGCCAGATCTACCGTCTCCACTTGGCTATCAAGAATTATCTCCAAATCATCAATTAGCGCCGAAGAAATGTGATTATCTACTGTTTTTGGCGTGATATGCATGGGTGTATTCGATAGATTAATACGGCGGATAAAATGGTCGGCCAGGAGAGAACACTCGCCTCCAACTGCAGGCAGTTCATCAACAATCACCAGCCATCCATCACCTGGCAAATGTTTGAATACATCTCCCGCCCCATTCATTGGAATTCAGACAACCATTTGGTCGTGTGTTATCGTTCTTCGGATTTCCAGCATAACAAACGCGAGTGATTCGCCTACTATTGCGCGGATCGGCAGGGAATGCCTCCCAAAAATCCACTTATCCCCACGAATTCCATCTGTACCCGATAACCGTCCAGTCGATATCACTTAAACAAACGAAACCTAATCGATGAGGCATCCTGGATTGCAGTTATCATTATCGAGAATTCGCAGGATAAAATTCGTCTCGGCATTCGTGCTCGGTCTCAATGTACATTGACTGCAAGCTCCGCGCGTATCCCCAGTGGAGAAGAAATTTTTTAATGGTTTGTTGAATTCAGAATGATTTTTTTCCACAGTCGCAGCCACCGCTATCATGGCGATCGCATGGACCTTTGGCTTTTTCCTCGAGCGCTTTTAACTCTGCATAGGGCTGAATTTCATGTTTCAGAAATTCGATCCGCTTCCCATCTGGCATATGCACAAGGACAGCATTCTTAAGCGGGAAAACGTTTATAACTTTACCTTCACCCAGAGGAGTCAGCACTTTCTTATTCTTCTTGGGAAGATTCTTGCGCGCTTCAACATATTGCTCATATTCGAAGATCAGGCAACATCGGAGCCGACCACACATTCCCGTAATCTCTTGAGGATTAAGTGAAATCCCCTGAGCCTTGGCCATGCGGATCGAAATTGGGCTAAACTCCGTCAGGAAACGCGAGCAGCAGCGTTCCTCAATCCCACATGCTCCCATGCCTCCAATGATCTTGGCCACGTCTCGCGGCCCGATTGGCCGAAATTCTACCTTTGCCTTTAGGTGTGAGCGGCGCATCGCAGTTTGAAGTGAGGAAATATTAATTTTCTCATCCCCTTCCTCCGAATACAGAAATCGAAGACGGGTGCCGTCGTAAGAGAATTCTGCTTTGGCAATTTTAATTCCCTGCAATCCGAGCTCGGATGCTTTGGCGCGGCAGTTGATCATTGCTTCTATTTCTCTGTTTTGCCACATGCGGCTCATGACCAGGTCTTTTGGCGTCGCGCGATACTCGATGGTTTTCATTTTTCTTTTCGAGGTTCCATTTTTTTTCGGAAAGCTGACCACCTGGCCCATTTCCTTTCCGCGATTTGTGGCAACAATTACGTAATCACCTGTCTTGACATCTTCTTTTTGGGGAACCCTAAAATGATATAACTTTCCCAAATAATGAAAACGAATCCCAATGACTCGCTGCTCCGTTTGTACAGCCATCACCATTCACCTCGACTCAGATCAGCATTTTTCTATCGAACTCAATGCTTGATCATAACCTAAAGACACTATCACTGCAAAATGATAGTTTTCCATCCCTCCAAGCCCGCACCTTCCGCTTTGAGGGTATTTTTCCATTCGATCGATTTAATACGTGAAGAACCCCGAAACTGGTTGCGAGCCATGCCGTTGCGGCAACCGGATTATGGATTTATTCTGTATTTTCTTCCAAGTTAGTCAATCATCTCGATCGATACGAAGCTTGATCCCTTTTCCTCGAGTTCCGCAATCTTCGTCGCCAACGTTTCAGCGATGGAAACCATTACCTGAGCAACCTCCGAATCGGGATGGGATAGCACAACCGGTATCCCCGAATCCCCTCCTACTCGAACGATGGGATCAAGAGGGATTTCACCAATCAGTGGAATTTGAGTATCTTCAGCTAGAGATTTACCGCCGCCGGTGCCAAAAATGTCCATTTGTGTTCCGTCATCAAGCTTCAAAGAGCCCATATTCTCCACAATTCCAAGAATAGGGACTTCCATTGTCCGAAACATTTCTAATCCTCGCCGCGCATCTTCCACAGACACCTTTTGCGGCAGCGTAACTATAATTCCGCCCGCAAGAGGCATCGATTGGGCCAGGCTTAGTTGAACATCGCCAGTACCGGGGGGCAAATCAACGATCAAATAATCCAATTCTCCCCACTCGACGTCTTGGATAAATTGTTGAATCGCCTTATGCAGCATAGGACCACGCCAGATTAGCGGCTGATCTTCCGGAACCATAAATCCTATGGATATGACTTTTACACCATGCGCTTTTGGGGGAATTAGTTTTTGGTTGGGGGTGAAAGACATTTTGCGAATCCCCATCATCGTCGGCACATTCGGCCCATAGATATCTGCATCCAGCAGGCCAACTCGCGATCCGGCCTGGGAAAGTGCAACAGCAATATTCACGGCAACTGTGCTCTTGCCTACGCCACCTTTTCCTGAAGCAACTGCAATTGCGTTGCGAATTGGGTTTTGACTCATACTCTCAATTTACCATCAAAATTCACGTTTGCCGAGTGTCTATTTATGAATTGCATACCAAAACCGTATCTTAATTCAGGAGAAAGTTGTTGCGAAAAAAACGATGGATTAACTATGGGATGATTCGTGCAGCGGATTACGAACCACGGAAAGGTATGAATCGCGCACGGAAAAATTGGTTTGTCGAAACGATTCCGATACCAGGGTACTCAAAAAAGCCACAACACTCTCAGGAGAAAAATAGTCGCTCATGTTAAACCGCTAGCGTGATGAGCTCCTCCAATGGTTGTGATTTTTCATCCACCTTAGTAAATCTACAGACATCACCCTTTGCCTGCTCAAAGCTGTAGAGCAGGTCATCGTCATTTCCCTTAAAACGCTTGATCATTTGTGAGGCACAGATTGTACAACCGCGAATTGCTCGATAGGATCCAGTATGACAGGTCAGACAGCCATTGAGGCGGATAAGCAGAAGGCTAAACGCGAGCTGATTGGTTGAAGCATCCTTTTCCTTCATCACCTTGCTCACCAATTTGCGCCATTTTCCGCCGCGCAAATCCCTTAAGTTGGGCGCGACGCGCATTGGGAAAAGGATTTCAGTGTCGCTGTGATACACACGAACTCCTTAATTACGTTTGTTGAAAAATATTAGGATGCGGCTTTCTTTGCTTCGCGTTCTTTCTTCTTCGCGGCCTTCGCAGCCTCTTTCGCCACGCGTGCTTCCTCTTCCCTGCGGAAATTTTTTGGTTGAATAGATGAGTAGTAAGAGACAGGTTTTGAAAGTTGTTCTTTATTGAGAATATGATGTTCCATACGCTCATAGGAAGCAATCTCAAAAACATGATCCATTTTTATCGCGTCAAAGGGACAATACTCTGCACACAATCCGCAGCTCATACAGATATCGATATCAATGAAAAATTCGGTGGGCGCAGGGATGGGACGTCCGGTTTCAGGATCATTTGAACGCACAATCCAGATGCATTGCGGCGGGCATATTTTAGGACAAATACCACAGGATGTACATCGATCCTCGATACTCCCATCGTCTTTCTCCTCATAGAGGATAAAGGGTAAGTACCGAAAATTCTCAGGGATGATCAGTTTTTCTTCGGGGTATTGAACGGTAAAAATGCCGGTTGCTTTCGGACCCTGACGGACAGCGTAAGCCTCTTCGTTGTAATAGCGTTTTCCGAGCCAGCGAAAATCGTCGACGTATGTCTCGACAAAATGTTTTAGGGTAACGCCCAATCCCTTAAGGATCCCGATACCGTACATCCTATGCTCCGTTTCCACCTTTGGCGCGTATCATTCAATTCACCTGTTAACGATCCGTCTCACCCAAAACAATGTCGATCGAGCCGAGTATGGCAACTACATCGGCAACCTTTTCGCCCTTACACATCTTTCCCAGAGCTGTAAGGTTAATAAAGGATGGCGCACGAATATGATAGCGCCATGGATTGGGCTTGCCATTCGAAACGACGTAAAACCCCAATTCTCCCTTTGGATTTTCAACTCTTCCGTAGGCTTCTCCCGCTGGAACCCGCACTTGATACAATGCTTTCCCGGTTTGGATTTCTCCTTCAGGGATATCGCGCACGACCTGATGCAGAATCCTCAAACTTTGGCGGATTTCCTCCATTCGCACCAAATAGCGATCATACACATCGCCGTTGTATCGCACCACTACATCAAATTCAAAACGCTCATATATCGAGTAGGGATCGGCACGACGCACATCATAAGACACGCCTGAAGCGCGTAACACTGGCCCCGCGGCAGAATACGCGATGGCGTCTTCCTTGGACAGTACGCCGACACCAATGCAGCGTGAGCGCAAAATTTCATTTTCTGTGAGGTAGGTATCCAGTTCATCGATCTTGCGCGGCAGCCGTTCATTGACCAACTCTCGCACAGTCTCTAGGATGCCATCAGGCAAATCCCTCGAAATTCCCCCAAAACGAAGATAGTTGCACATCATTCGAGAACCAGCCGTGGCTTCAAAAATGTCGAGGATTAATTCGCGCTCATTGATGGCATACAATGCCGGCGTGAAAAATGCCCCTAAATCATTAAGCAAAAATCCGATCGACCATAAGTGACTAACAATGCGCGTCAACTCGACCATCATCACCCGGATATACTCTGTCCGTTCTGGGGGCTTTATGCCCATAAGTGACTCGACAGCTAGTGCATAGCCCAAGTTGTTGCTCATCGAACTGATGTAATCCAAGCGATCGGTATAGGGCATATTCATGATATAGGTGTTGCGTTCACCGATCTTTTCATGATTGCGATGCAAATAACCCATCTCAGGATAAAGGTCGACAACAGTTTCACCATCCAAGCGGGCGACCATGCGGAACACACCATGGGTGGAAGGATGCTGTGGGCCCAGATTAACCACAATCTGGTCCGTATGCATCGCGCTGCCATTCGAGCCGTTATCTCCAGCTTCTGAATCCATGTCTTCCTTGAAAGTTGTCTGTTCTTCAGGAGTCCATTTTTGAGGGTCAAATCCAAGCGGGTATTTCACGTTTTTCCCCATTGGGACCTCATCCTCTATGCGATAGACGCCGCCTTCGGGCCATCGATTCTTGTAAGGTTTCTTTTCTTCTTCAAAGAATGGTTCTTTCCAGTCCTTGCGCAGAGGATGACCTTCAAAACCTTCCCACATCAATATGCGGGTTAGATTTGGATGCCCTGAGAAACGGATTCCTAACAAATCCCAAGCTTCCCGTTCTTGAAAATCCGATCCTGGAAAAACGGAAATTAGCGATGGAACCTCGGGTTTTTCTCGTGGGATCTGAACCTTGAATACAAGCGCTCCACCTCCTGAGGTTTTATACGCATGGTAGACAACTTCCATCTTTTCCTCAGGGAAATAATCCACTCCCGTAACGGACGAGAGATAATCATAGCCGAGATCATCTCGAATTGAAGTAGCGAAATCAATGAGGTTTTCGACGGGTACAAGATAGCCTGTGTAACTCTTGCGATCATCCAAGGTGACAATATCGTGAAAACGATTGTCCATGGATTGGATCGTTGCATCAAGCTCTTTAGGAACTTCTACATTTTCCGTCATTTTTTCCTTATCTCGACCGTAATCAATATTAGGCTTCGGCGGTGGACTCTTCTTGCACAGGGGGGAGATTTCTAATCTTTTCATAGTCTCGGGGATCGATAAGATCAGGGCCCAAAATTGGAATGGGTATTGCTGGAATTGCTTCTTTGCGGTACCAATTGACCTTTAATATGGATTGTTTGTCGATTTTCTTTTGGAGCGTGATCAGGCCATGCAACAACGCCTGCGGCGTTGGCGGACATCCGGGGGTGTATACATCCACCGGAATGAACTTGTCCACGCCAGCGACAACGTTATAACCCTCTTTGAATGGCCCCCCACCAGATGCGCAAGCACCCATTGCAAGGACATACTTCGGCTCGGGCATTTGATTATAGAGGCGCACGATCACAGGTATCATTTTCTTTGTCACCGTCCCTGAGACGATCATCAGATCTGCCTGCCGAGGACTGGGCCGCATGACCTCCATTCCAAAGCGCGAGAGGTCGTACCTGCTCGCCGCAGTTGCGATCATTTCGATTGCGCAGCAAGCCAACCCGAACATCATCGGCCAAATTGATGATCTTCGCCCCCAATTGTAGATTTTGTCTAGCGTGGTGATGGCAATACTTCCTGCAAGCTCGTCGGGGATCGGAATATCTGGATTATTGAGTCCTTCCGTCATCCGAGGTTTCCTTCCTCATCATCCACCTTGGACACTTGGGTATTCAAGAGCACAAGGAGGGTAGAAGATATGTCTAACGAATGGGTACCGTGAATGTGATCACAATCCCATCTTCTCTATTATACTATTGCAAAACCTGATTAAGCAGGTTGCAAAGATCAACTCAGGGGAAGTTGGCATACGTTCGATCGCGATAGGGGGTCCTGGGCGCACGCGCATCCTTCTCGCGAAATAGGACCTGTCGCTGACCAGGCCCTACCCAAAATTATACGGTTGCCGCAGGAGAAGTCAAGGAATCGCAGTTTGACACTGATCTTCAACTCTGATACACTTTGATCTAATTAACAAAGAAAATTCATAATAAAAGGATTGGTATCTATGGAACTTGACGTTTTAAATCCGACTATCGTCACTGGGATTCACCTTACCGAAGCGGCCGCTTCACGCGTAAAAAACCTGATTGCAGAGCGAAACTTGGAAGGTTATGCCTTGCGCATTTACGTTTCTGGGGGTGGATGTTCAGGATATCAATATGGGATGGGGCTAGATGATAATATGCGCGAGGATGACCTGCGCTTCGATTTTAACGGTATCCAGGTAATTGTCGATCCTCAATCGATGGACTACATGCAAGGCGCAACTGTCGATTATGTCAACGATTTAATGGGTGGCGGGTTTAAAGTAGAAAACCCTCAAGCTGTTGCCAGTTGTGGTTGCGGTCATTCCTTCAAAACCGCCGAAGAAGCCGCCCCCGAAAGTGCCAGCTCAGGAGCTTGCTGCTAACGAAACGCCCAAAATCAAAAATAAAAGTGAAACAGGTCTCCATTGAGAGACCTGTTTTTGTAATTCGACGCCGTCGCAAAACACAGCCTCCTCGATGGTCATTTGGTTTTGGAGAGCATGTTTCAAGAAATGTTGGTTAGGTGCTGAGGCTTTCGCGATTGCAGAGCAAATCTTCACTGCACACAGGATTTGCAGTGCACAAGCTCTGCTTGTGCACTGCGGAAGCAAAGCTTCCGAACACGATAAGGATAACCGGGCAACGAATACAATGATGGATTGAACCCGAGCTTTCAAAGCAACCGTATTTCATTATAAAGTTCTACCTCACTAATACCCTACAGACGAGTTCCACCCCCTCGTAAGACCGAAATCACCAACCCAAACATTCCTACAACCAGCAACGCAATTATGGCAATTATCGGTGGAAACCCTGATCCACTGCCATTGCCCTCCGATTCAAACGTGGGATAAATAACTTGGGGAGCTGTTGTATAAGTGGGAAGATGGGTGGCGATGGGCGACTGTAAATTAAACTGTGCAGCGAGCGTCGGATCGATCGTTGCCGTTATTCTCGGAGTAGGGGTTGGGGGCGGTTCAATGATCGGAAGCAAGCCTTGGCCAGCTTCGAGAACAACAAACGGAGAATAAACCCAGGCAATATTTCCAGGAACACCCTGATAGACAATCTGGATCCAAAGGCCACCATCTGATCTACCGATTGCCGGTGCTTGTTGGCCAGCAATCAACACCCCAACTAGATCACAATCCGTACTCGGGCACATGCGCACATTGACTTGATCGGGCACGAGAATGTAGGGACCAATCGCGGTTCCCGCTACTGTGGGAATCGGCGTGGATGCCTGAATATCTTGCGGCGATGCTGTTGCACCTTGAGCAAGCGCCAACAATAGAGTTGCGAATAACATGGCCGAGAGCCACACGGTGGATTTCATCTTATATTTTCCGCAATTTTCCTGGTTCAGGCACGGATTATACTACAGCAGGTTTTGCTGCAATTTTCGGGATGATATGCATTGAATCGAAGGAAATTTACATTTCACAGTGAGGGAGAAAATCACAAATTACTGCCTCTTGAATCAATTGGGGCGATTGTAACGGCCAATCATATACCGCAATTTTGCCATGCAATGGTATCTGGATTACGGAAGCACTGTTTCCGCATTACACAAGCGAAATTGTGCACTCCAAAGGGTCTACATTTAAAACATCTTTTCTGGAGCGGAAAAATATGGTACTAGGTTGCACTCTACTTGCCATCTGCTCGCCGATAGTGCAATGCTAGATCTCAGTCTTACCTTTTGGAACAGCCCTCCCATGGAAAAAGTCAAGGACCCTCCTTGCATAACACTCATCGCGGCCTACTTACCTATGACACATACGTATCGGAATTAATGTTTTAACATGGGGAGCAGACTTAACCGCGCTGTTGGCAATTACGCGTTAATTCTCCAACGGGGGATTAAAATAATTGTAGACAGCACGCGATAAATTGGAGACCAATTTCGCGGTGGGATCCCAAATCATCGGCAACTCATTCCAAAGAAATATCGATAACGTGTAATTTCCACCTGCCGTGAATACAACGCCAGTGTCAATAACATAATCGAGTGGAGAATCCGTGTATCCTTGCTTGTGTGCTACCCGCGTTCCATCCGGGACACCGGCCTCGATTAGATAGCCAAGTTTGTTTTGCGAGAGTAAATCTAGCATATTGGCGCACTCCTCGGCGGTTATAACACCACCAAAAGCAGCCATAAGCGCGCCTCCACCCTGGGAACAGCGATAAATATCGACCAACAATGTCGCAATTTCGGATGCGGTCGTTTGATTGTATGGATCAGGCGATGTCGTGATGTCGGGGCGCTGATTTCCTGAAGTTTGTGGTTGAATAAGAAGCGGCGAACCAATCCTGAAATAGCCCCCTAGATAGGTGCTTTCCATCCCTAAATCCCTCAATGTATTGGTCACCAGCACCGGCCCAGGGCTTCCTAGTTCATCAATTCCTTCCAATCTCTCGACCAGCCAATCGGAGGTGGCATTTCCAGAAAGTACAATCATCTCGTACAACCAGCGCTCTGCTTCTTCATCTAATGGTTCATCAAAGTAGCGGTAAAAGGCCGTCATAACCCCAATTTTTATCGTAGAGGCTGCCGTGAAGGCGATATCAGGCTCGACCTCAATTTCCTCACCCGCAAGAATGGCAAAATGCAATTCGTCACCCGTTTGCATCTCTTGAAGGTAAATAACAGCCAAACCATCGAATTCCGTTACCTTAAGAATTTGCTTGAGTAGTATCTGCAGAGTAGGCAGAGTTGGGCGAGGCGGAGCTTCCGCCACAACCGGTAAATTTACTCTTCGATTGACGGGTGTATTTAGGATTTCACCCACCAGCTCACGTGCGCGGGCAATATCGAGAACGCGGCCCGATTCACCTGGTGCAAATGTCGGACTGCCTGGAATCGGCTCCGCGGCCTTGGAAGGTTTATCATAACGCAGGGCGATATCGCGTAAGTTCATTTCCAATTCGCTCTGCGAAAACTCTGATTTAAGAGGAATGCTGTTGGGTTCACCAGGGCGATTCCACAAGAAATCCCAGAAGCCGCTCCAAAATTCAACCTCGGTGCGCGCAAGTTCAGAAGCTGCGAGCATAACTTCCGTGTCCAGACGATAACCCACGCTTGATGGATTTAGGAGGATTACCTCATCGCCATAAAACAATTCTACGGGGGATCCATAGACTTGCAGCAGGCGTTCCAATGCTTCGGTCTTCTCCAAATCTCCAACAGGAACTCCCGCAATCGTTAATTGGTCGGGAAGCCGCGCGCGTTCTCTGCTGAAGGTCACCAGCTCATAAAACACAAGGCTTACGGCGAGAAGCAGTAAGCCAATTGAAATAAGGCGCAAGAGATCCGGGCCGCCTCTTCTCATAGGCCGCTGAGTATAACACGAAGAATGTTGAGGCCTTTGTCCATGTTTTTTCCCTTAATCAACTTCCCAGCCCTGCATAAATTGCCTAAGTTTGCCGTTTGAACTAACTCCTGAAATTGACTCTCAGCAGAAAAATTCTTCTTTCTCCATTCTCTGATCGTCGAAACCTATGTGCACTTCTTTGACCAAGCGCGGTGTCAGGTAGATAAGGCACGTTTTTGACCTGTCAATTTTTCAAGTGTTTCATGATAGCCTTTTAGCTTGGTGCGTTCGCGGGATACGATCTCATCTGGCGCGCGATCGGAAAATGGACCGCCTAAAAGTTTCTCCAGGCGCTTGATTTCCCCACGAACTTCCTGCATTTGCTTAGAAATCCTCGCAAGTTCTATTTCCGCGTCAAACAATCCTGATAGTGGTACGTATACCTCAATGGATCCTACGACGAGAGGAATAGAATCCTCGCCCTTGGTTTGCAAAACTTCTTTTATCAGCAGTTTTTCTGGATTAAGTAAGGCGAGAGAACTTAACGCTCTTCGATATTTCTCGAAGAGTTCGATTTTTTCACCTGCCTGGATTTGCACTTCAATCCTTCGGTTGGGCTCCACACGCTTCTCCGCGCGCATATTGCGCAGCACACGCACAAATTCACGGATCAGGGAGAATTCCTCCATGATTTCTTTGTCACGCAAGCTTTCCGGCTCGGATTCTGGCCATTGAGCGACAATTAATGCCTCCTCCCATGTATTTTCAAATCCCTTCCGATTTAGCGAAGCAGATTTCAGATGGCTCCATAGTTCCTCGGTGACGAAGGGGATAAATGGGTGAAGTACTCTCAGGATCTTGTCAAAGACTGCTGCCATGATGACGACTGTATTCGAGGCCCTCTTTCCCCCAACATCCAGCTGAAGTTTTGCAATTTCAAGGTACCAATCTGCGTAATCGCTCCAGAAAAATTCATGGATCAGGCGTCCGGCCTCTCCATATTGGAAGTTTTCAAACAAACGATTCACATCGCGGATGAGCAGCCGAAGACGAGCCTGGATCCAACTGTCCGCATGTGTAGGAGCAATCGCGACCTCCTCCCACTCGGGCGCATTCGCCAGCGCACCAAGGACCAGCCTGCCGGCGTTCCAAATTTTGTTTGCGAAATTGCGACTTCCCTCAACTCTTGATTCCGAAAATTTCATGTCCTGACCAGGTGTTGAACCGGTGAGCAGCGTAAATCGCAAGGCGTCTGCCCCATACTCATCGATCAACTCCAATGGATCAATGACGTTGCCTAATGATTTGCTCATCTTCTTGCCATTTTCATCACGAACCAATCCATGCAGATACACATAACGAAAGGGAATATCGTCTGTGAATTCCAATCCCAGCATGATCATTCGAGCAACCCAAAAGAAGAGAATATCGTATCCGGTCTCCATCATCGTCGTCGGATAAAAACGCTCCATATCGGCGGTTTTTTCCGGCCAGCCAAGGATGGAAAACGGCCATAAGCCCGAGGAAAACCAGGTGTCGAGAACATCTGGATCGCGTTCGATAGCTGCAGAACCGCAGGATGAACATTCGGTCGGATCTTCACGCGCAACCGTAATTTCACCACAGTTTTCACAATGCCACGCGGGAATTTGATGCCCCCACCACAATTGGCGGGAGATGCACCAATCACGAATATTTTCGAGCCAATCGAAATATGTAGTGGTAAAACGCTCTGGAATAATCTTGATGCGGCCCTGGCGAACCGCATCTAGCGCGGGCGCAGCCAAGGGTTCCATCTTTACGAACCATTGGGTCGATATCATCGGCTCAATTGCCTCGCCGCCCCTCTGACTGCGAGGCACCTGCATCATGTAGGCCTCCGTTTTCAGGGCTAGCTTGGCAGCTTGCATGTCCTTCCACAATTGCTGGCGACAGGCATAGCGATCCAACCCTTCATAGGGACCTGCGTTTGCATTCATCGTGGCATCCGGATTGAAGACACTGATAATCTCCAATCCGTGACGCTTCCCGATTTCGTAATCTGCGGGATCATGTCCCGGCGTGATTTTGAGGGCGCCTGTCCCAAATTCGCGATCAACAATCGCGTCCGTAATCACCGGAATGGAGCGCTGCAACATGGGCACGAGGCATCGTTTGCCGATCAGGTGACGAAAACGATCATCTTCAGGATGAATCGCCACAGCAGTATCCCCCAAGATTGTTTCGGGCCGTGTCGTCGCGACCGGAATGAATTCTTCGGAATGCTCCACAGGGTATTTGAAATAGTAAAGAGTGCCTTCTTCCTCAGAATATTCGACTTCCAGGTTGCTGACTGCAGTTTGCAGACCAGGCGACCAATTCACAAGGTAAGCTCCTCGATAGATCAAACCCTTTTCATAAAGCCTGACAAACGCTTCACGCACTGCGAGTGAGAGGCCATCGTCCAGCGTGAAACGCTCCCTTTGCCAGTCGCAGGAAGCTCCTAGTCTGCGAGCCTGTTGCGTGATGATGCCGCCGTATTTTTCCTTCCACTCCCAGGTTCGGCGAATAAATTCTTCGCGACCAATTTCTTCTCGGGTTACTCCATCTGTACGCAGTAATGTTTTTTCGACCTGCAATTGCGTCGCGATTCCGGCATGGTCGGATCCCGGCACCCACAATGTCGGATTTCCTTTCATGCGCTTATAACGGATCATGAGATCTTCAGTCGACAAAGTAATTGCATGCCCCAGATGAAGCTTGCCTGTGACATTGGGAGGCGGCATTGAAATTACATAGGCATCGCCTGTGGCACCTTCTCTTGGCTGGAAGAAGCCCTTCTTCTCCCATTCATCATATAATCTGCCTTCGACAGACTTAAAGTCATAGACTTTTGGCAATGAGTAGTTCGCCATCTTCACCCTCCCTATTAAACAAAAAACCTTCGTCCCCGAGGACGAAGGCATCCGCCTCCGCGGTACCACCTCGATTCAGCAACCCGTCAGAGCTTTTTGGCTCATTAGGGATGATGCACTCGTTTCTCTGGTAAATAGCAGAGATTCGCTATAACGGGCTCACCCGCGCTGTTCTACTCCCAAAACGGTTTCTTCAGCGTCTTAACCTGGCGACTTTCAGCGGCGGATCCTGCGGGGGCTTTCAGCCAATGACCCCATCTTCTCTGCCAGCGCCTCACAGCCTACTCATCCAGGTAGCTATCTTACTGGATTATAACAAAAGGAAAGTTCAGGCGTCAATCGTTTAGCTACGCACGCACTGGCTCAAGAGTTCATTATTTCCCTTTTTCCAACGGCCCAGTCCATTCCCCGGGAAAAAGCTCCAGCGCGCGTTCGGCCGCGCCGACAAGCTGCTTGTCCTGATCAAATTTACGCATTTGAATCGCCATTTTAGCCCCTGGTGTATGCCACTTTACGAGACGGAGCAGTACGAGCATACGTGAGCGACCATTTTCCGTTTCTTCCGTTTTATTATCTTTGGTAACAAACCCCGTGCGCGGATTCTCAAGTACTTCGATTAGAACAGGAACCACGCTGGGATGATCGATCTTGATCAACACTTTTACCGACGCGTGGGCGCGCGTAAGATCAGCAACGCGCATGGCGCGAAAGCGATGGATCTGCATACTTACCAACGTAGCCACTTCACTAACCATTGGATCGGCGTCTGTGATTGCTTCTTCAATCTCTGACAATGCGTCATCATTTAGCGCCATTCCAGATTGATTGGCAAAATTTACAGCGGCGCGCACGCGTTCAGTCGGATCACTTGCCCTCAAATCATAAGCGGTACGCGCTCTCTCTATCAATCTGCCTGCTCGCGTTTGATCGCTGGGGCGCTGTTCTTTATCAATGAGCGTTGCCAACTCCTCTTCCGATGCATCCAAGAGGTATAAACTGCGCTCCACCCTTGTTTTTAACGATCCGTCGACGATGGGCAGCAATTCCCCCAAGTAATCCTTCAATTTTTCTTTGGTCCGTTGGTGAAGAACATCACGCGCGCGCCCCCGCCACGCGTTAATTTCTTCCGCTAGAATTTTTTGTTGATCCCGAAGAGAAGCCAATTCTTTCTGCATGACTTCCTGTTCGGGAGCGTCTGCTTCCATTAATTTTAAATTGATATCGGCGAGCTCTTCGCTGATCCTGACAAAATCGCGTTGAATCTCATTTGCTTTCTTATCGAGGGCATCTTCAAGTTCCCGGACCCCTATCGCAAGCAATGCATCCCTTCTTTCCATCCTGATCGATTAAGCGCCGTTGGTTTTTATCTGTTGCAATTGCAATTTTAGCCAGGCGTGATCAAGAATGTCCCTTGGATCAGTATAATGAAAGCTGAAATGCTGGTCAAACTTGCCACGTCCGTTGACAGTCACAATGTTGAGCGCTAGAATGCATCTTTGCCACGGATATGGATTTTAAGCCAGCAGTCTAGCGATCTCAAAGTGATCCAAGTTCAGATCGTACTCAAACCGCAATGATTAATAGTGACGCGGATGGTCAAGATTGGGCAATTTGAAAGAATCGACCACAGTGACGCGACGAAAGTGCAGCGGATTGGCGTGTGCGGCACGGGTAAATTGCTGCTGGTAGCGATACATCGGCAAGGCAGAATTGAGACACACCATTTCAACAGCAGCCGGATCCATCTTTTTCAACAAACGCAATAAACTCGCGGCTTATCTCTCTAATGCACACATCATTTGTTTATGCTGATTGAGAACCAGATCCGAGGAATGGGTAAAATCGGACTTAATTCCTAAGGTAAGATCCATCCAGGGTTTCTATCTAAGGGAGAGGCGCCGCTAAATACACTTTGCCCTGTTTTTTTTACTTGTGGGCGTGAGCAAAGATATTAACCTGGCGAACTACTCAAATTAATAACCCGCTGCTTAAAAGACGATCCGTTCTTAAAGGAGAATGGAATGCTGCTCGTTGGAGACATTGGCGGAACGAAGACCTCCCTGGCAGTTTACTCGCGGCCAGATCGAGGAGATTATCCCATCGGCGAAGCCACGCTGAAGAGCGCCGCGTTTTCGGATCCGGGCGCTCTCGTACAAGTATTTCTCAACCAAAGTGGGCTGCGCGTAGATTCAGCCGTCTTCGGGATTGCAGGTCCTGTAGTTCACGACGCGGTACGGACAACAAATTTACCTTGGACGATCCGCGCTCAAGATCTGCGCGAAACTTTGGGGTTGAGCAATCTTTGGCTGCTAAATGATTTGCAGGCCGTCGCCAATTCCATCCCTACGCTCGGATCTGGTGATCTGGAAATTTTACAGGAGGGAGAATTTGTTAAACACAGCGCAATAGCGGTGATCGCCCCAGGTACGGGATTGGGCGAGGCATACCTAACAGATGGCGCCGACGGCTATAGGGCACATGCCTCGGAAGGAGGGCACGCTGATTTTGCCCCGCTAAACGCTCTGCAAATAGATCTGCTCAATTTTTTGCTTGAAGAATACGATCATGTAAGTTATGAGCGACTTTGCTCGGGAATGGGATTGCCGAATATCTATCGGTTCCTGAAAAAGGCCAAGGGATTAAGGGAACCAGATTGGCTGGCAAATCAGCTGAAAGAGAGCAGCGATCCAACACCGGTTATTGTCCGCGGCGCTGCCCAGACAGAAAAACCATCCGCAATTTGCGTTGAGACGGTGAGATTATTTTGTGAAATTTTGGGAGCAGAATGCAGCAACGTTGCATTAAAGTTTCTGGCCACCGGCGGGATCTATCTCGCCGGCGGCATGCTTCTAAAGATGCTTGATGTGTTTGACAAAGCCGTCTTCCTGGAAGCATTCCGGGCCAAGGGACGATTTGCGGATTTGATGTCTAGCATCCCAGTCTCCATCATTGTAAATCCCAATGCAGCCCTCATTGGTGCCTCGCGTTTTGCATTTCAACAACTTGAAATGCAGAAAAGGAGTGCCTCGAATTGAAAATTGGTTCGATGGTCAATAGCCGTGAAATTCTATCAATAAGAAGCATTCATTTTCCATGAGCGATTTTTCTGGAAAAGTAGCCCTGATCACAGGCGCGGCCGGCAACCTAGGAAAGGCAACCACGCACGCCTTTCGAGATCGAGGCGCCAAACTAATCTTGGTCGATCATGCGGCTGATCGCTTGCAAGAGCAGTATTCGGCAATGGCCACTGATTCCGAAGTCTACCTTAGCGAATCCACGGATTTGAGGGATCCAGAACAAATTGCAAAAATTATTGAGGAAACAATCAAAACCTTCAAGAAAATCGATATTCTCGTCAATATCACAGGCGGATATCGTGGTGGAAAGCGATTTCACGAAACCAAGAGTGAAACCTTGGATTATTTATTTGATCTTAATGTGAAGACCTTATTTAACGCTAGCCGAGTGGTAATTCCGCATATGCTGGCCGAGGAATCCGGCAGCATAATTAATGTTGGAGCACGCGCAGGCCTGATAGGCAGCTCGAAAATGGGCGCTTACTCGGCAGCGAAAAGTGCTGTGCTGCGTCTTACAGAAAGTATGGCTGCCGAATTGAAAGGCAAGGGAATTCGGGTAAATAGTGTTCTTCCGGGAACGATAGACACCCAAAAAAATCGCGAAGATATGCCCAATGCTGACTTCAGCCGTTGGGTGAAACCTGAAGCCATCGCGGAAGTAATCCTGTTCCTGGCATCCGATTCGTCACGCGCGATTACGGGTGCCCACATTCCCACGTATGGGCAGGGTTAGTGCATGCCGTTTTACACGGAAGAGGGAATCCAGATACCTGCAGTAACGACGGATCAAATGCGAGAGGTTGACCGCATTGCCGTTGAAGATTTTCAACTTGATATTCTGCAAATGATGGAAAATGCGGGAAGGAGTTTAGCCGCTATTGTGATTCAATCCCTGGGCGATAATGATGGTCGGGTGTTGGTGCTTGCCGGCCCAGGCGGTAATGGCGGCGGTGGAATTTGCTGTGTTCGACATCTTCGAAATCATGGCATCGAGGTCAACCTTGCACTGACGGTACTGCCAACGGAATTGAGGGGAGCGGCGGCCGCTCAATTTCACATTCTTTCCCGCTCCGGATACCGTGAGCTACAGGCAGATAGCCTCGAGCATGCATTGCGCACATCCAAGATCGTCGTCGATGCGATCATCGGGTATAGCCTTCAAGGCGCCCCGCGGGGAAAGGCGGCTGAATTAATTTCCATAGCCAGAGAACATGCGCGCAGGATTATTTCGCTTGATGTTCCCTCGGGTCTGGACTCGACAAACGGGGAAACAGCGGGTGTGTTTCTATCACCGGAAATAACGCTCACCCTTGCTCTTCCAAAAACGGGGCTAGCGCACATCGCCGGCGCATTGCATTTGGCTGATATCGGCATCCCTCCCGAAGTGTATTCACAGATTGGGATCCATATTGAGCCCTTCTTTGCAGGGCGATATTCGATCCCCATAAAATTCAGGGATTAATCCGATTTGGTCACAGCAGGCCTTCAGTAAGGAGAAAATCGATGGACTTAGGGATGGTGGGATTAGGGAAAATGGGCAGCCGCATGACGCAGCGCCTGCTAGGGGCAGGTCATCAAGTTTTCGTGTTCGATCGCAATAAGGTTGCCATCCAAGAAGCTGAAGTACATGGCGCGGTCGGCGCCGAGAGTCTTCAAGATCTTGTTGCCAAAATGGAGACCCCAAGGGCGATATGGATTATGGTCCCTGCCGGTGATCCAACCGAGAATACGGTGAGTGAGCTTGCAAGTATGATGTCCGCATCGGATGTGATCATCGATGGCGGCAATAGCAATTACAAGGATTCGCAGCGCCGTGCCGAAAAATTACAAGAAAATGGTATTGATCTTCTCGATTGTGGAACGAGTGGCGGCCTGTGGGGGCTTAAGCAAGGATACAGTTTGATGATTGGCGGGAAGGACTCGGCCATTAAAATGCTTACGCCTATCTTCGAATCACTGGCGCCTGCCGTGGATAAAGGTTGGGGGCATGTCGGGCCGTCAGGAGCAGGTCATTTTGTTAAGATGATCCACAACGGCATCGAATACGGGATGATGCAAGCCTATGCAGAGGGCTTCGAAATTATGAAAGCAAAAACTGCGTTAGATTTAGATCTGCACCAAATTGCCGAAATCTGGCGCTTTGGAAGCGTGGTGCGTTCGTGGCTGTTGGATTTAACAGCATCCGCCTTGGAGGATGATCAAGATCTGAGCTCGATCCGCGCATGGGTGGCGGATAGTGGTGAAGGTCGTTGGACCGTGGCTGAGGCGATTGATCTTGATATCCCCGCGCCGGTGATAACCCTGTCGTTGCTAATGCGCCTAATCAGCCGGCAAGACGATGCATTCGCTGCAAAAATGCTTGCCGCAATGCGCAACCAGTTCGGGGGTCACGCGATGAAGAAGCAAGACGATTAATTTCTTCCCCTTCCACATTAAAGTATAATCCTCGATATGTCTGAGGTTGCTGAACGGGTTGTATCACCAACACGACACGAAGAGGACCTGAAGGAGCTATCCATACGCCCGCGTTTTTTGGCGGAAATGATAGGTCAGCAACGTGTCTGTGAAAATTTGGGAATCCTTATCCAAGCCGCACGCGAACGGGGTGAGGCTCTGGATCATGTCCTCTTTTACAGTCCCCCAGGATTGGGTAAAACGACATTAGCCCACATCTGCGCCAATGAGATGGATCGCGATATCAAAGTGACTTCAGGACCTGCCATCGAACGCGCAGGTGACTTGGCGGCGATTGTCACCAATTTACAAGAAGGCGATCTGCTTTTTATTGATGAGATCCATCGCCTTAGTCGAGCCGTGGAAGAAATACTTTATCCAGCGATGGAAGAATTCGCGCTTGATATTATGATTGGCAAGGGTCCGAGCGCGCGCTCTATCCGTCTGGAGCTCCCCCCCTTTACCGTTGTCGGGGCAACTACGCGCCTTGCCCTAATAACTTCTCCCTTGCGGGCACGTTTCGGTTCTATCTACCGATTGGAGTTCTACGATCAGAAATCGATGGAGGCGATCGTGGAACGCGCGGCCAATATCCTTAATGTGGAAACCGATCCACAGGGCATCGAGGAAGTGGCATGTCGGGCTCGAGGGACGCCGCGCGTCGCATTACGCCTATTGAGAAGGGTGCGCGATTTTGCCCAAGTCCGCGCGGATGGCAAGATAACGGAGGGTGTGGCCTCCGAGGCACTCGCTTTGCTTGAGATTGACGAGCTCGGTTTGGATAACGCCGATCGCAAGGTGCTGCGCACCATAATTGAAAAATTCTCCGGTGGTCCCGTTGGCTTGCAGACCATATCGGCTTCCATCAGTGAAGAACCCGATACGATTATGGATGTCGTAGAGCCTTATCTCCTGCAGCTGGGCTTTATCGATCGCACGAGTCAGGGTCGCGTGGCTACACATCTTGCCTATGAGCATCTCCGATTGGAACCCCCCGGTCACTTGCAGGCGCGACTCCCCGAAATTTAGAGACACCATGCCCGATCTGAGCAATCCTGGTCGCTGGCTCATGCTTCTAGGCCTTGCACTTACGTTCATTGGCAGCTTGGTATGGTTTGCCGAACGTTCGGGAATGAATATTGGACGGTTGCCTGGAGATTTTCAATTCTCGGTTGGGTCCATAACCTGCATTTTTCCTCTAGCAACCTCCATTCTTCTCAGCCTGCTGCTTACCCTGATCATTAACGTCGCAGTCCGGTGGCTCGGAAAGTAGTCTGTGCGCACTTCCGATTTTAATTACAACTTGCCTTCCAAAAACATTGCGCAACGCCCCGCAAAGCCCAGAGATTCGTCACGTTTGTTAATCCTCCATCGGGAAAGTGGTGCGATCGAACACCGTACCTTCACAGATATTCTTGATTACGTCAATCCTGGGGACATGTTTGTGCTTAACGAGACACGCGTGATCCCCGCCAGGCTAGCGGCGAAAAAAATTCCGACTGGCGGGGCGGCTGAACTGCTCCTACTCCAACAAGAAGATAGCCGCACATGGGAGGTTATCGTTGGCGGAAGAGGAATTGGCGTGGGTCGAAAGCTCGCGCTAAAGGATGGTACAACCGCTGAAATACTTCGGGATTTGGGTCAGGCGCGCCGGCTTGTACGTTTCGATGCCCCAATAGCAGAGAGGCTCGAATCGATCGGTGAGATTCCTCTGCCTCCCTATATCCATCAACCTCTGCAGAACGCCGACGAATACCAAACTGTTTATGCTCGCCAACCAGGCTCAAGCGCTGCTCCAACCGCCGGGTTACATTTTACGGAACATCTTCTCCAACAGATTCGTTCATGCGGCATTAAAATCGCCAAAGTAACGCTGCATATTGGACTGGATACCTTTTCGCCAATCAGATCCGAAAATCCTTTGGACCACCCAATTCATCGTGAATGGTGCCAATGCAGCGCCGCGACCGCCGAAGAAATCAATCGGGTAGATCAAAGTGGAGGGAGGATTTTTGGCATTGGAAGCACGACGGTCCGTACCCTCGAAACTGCGAGTCGCCAGGCCGCACCAGGCAAGCGGGTCGGCGCGTTTGAAGGATTTACCGACCTCTTTATCTATCCTGGTTATCAGATAAAAAGCGTCGACGCCATATTAACAAACTTTCATCTGCCGCGATCCAGCTTACTCTTGATGATCAGCGCTTTCACCGGTAGGGAGCGGCTATTGGCGACGTATCGCACGGCAATTGAGAATGACTATCGCTTTTATTCCTTCGGCGATGCGATGTTGATCCTCTAATTGACAGCCTTCTGGATGTATGAGATACTCGAAATGTTGAATTTCTCCTTCGCAATCCTAAATGGAGGAGGTGATGCTAATGAGTACTAGCTCTATTAAGCGCGCTGCGGCATCCCTCCTCGTTATTGGATAATGGATGCCGCAGCGCACATTTGGCCGTCCTCACGGGCGGCCTTTGTGTTTCTTAAGGTGCTCGATGGATCCCTTCCCATTCGGAAAATTGCCGCACGATGAAATGGCGAGATTTTTCAACCTTCTGCTTCGAACCGATGAACGCGTCTTTCTTGGTCCCGGAATTGGGCTCGATTGTGCGGTAATTGACTTTGGGGATACGTACCTCGTGGCTAAATCGGATCCCATAACATTTACCGCCGACGAAATCGGCACGTATGTCGTGCAGATCAATGCCAATGACATCGCAACAACGGGTGCACAGCCGCGTTGGTTCTTAGCCACCTTGCTGCTTCCCCCAGGTATGGACAAGCATGCGATCCAATCGATTTTTAATCAACTGCAGTCGGCATGCAGCGCTTTGAATACGCAGCTCGTCGGAGGCCACACTGAAATCACGAAAGGACTTGATCGCCCGATCATTTGCGGCACCATGTTAGGAGAAGTAAGAAAGGAAAACCTCATTACACCACAAGGTGCTTCGGCCGGAGATGTGGTCCTGCTTAGCAAAGGCATTCCCCTGGAGGCGGCCAGCATTCTCGCCCGAGATTTTGAGCATTTGCTTTCCGGCATAGACCAGGAGACGATTCGACGCGCGCACAATTATCTGCATGATCCCGGGATATCGATCGTGGCTGAGGCCATGATCGCCGCCAATACAGGCGGAGTTACGGCAATGCATGATCCCACCGAAGGGGGTCTCGCAGGCGCGTTGTGGGAACTTGCCGAGGCAGCTCAGGTGGGCATTTTGGTTGAGGAGGCGGCAATTCCCGTGCTGGATGCCGCAGGAGAAATATGTTCTGTCCTTGGGATTCCACCAATGGAAGCGATCTCATCCGGTGCACTTCTCCTGACAGTACGATCAAGTATGGCCGAGGAAATTATCGGCAAGATTAATGCAGCAAATATATTGATTGCCGAGATAGGAGTTGTGACCGCTGATAAAAGTGTTGTTCTGCAAACCGGAGATGGCCTCCAAGAGATCAAACGTCCCGCACGTGACGCGTTGGCAGTATTTTTTGAACACGATTCGGCAGGTGCCTAACCGGTTAAGGTAACGAAGGTCTTCAGATAGGCCAGAATGGAAATAAGAATAGTGGCGAAAACATGAAACCCCAAGAAAATTCCCCCCGCCATCCTTGTTGAAAACTGCGCCAAAAGCCCCCCAAAAAACCCGTACCCCAAAATCATAACGACCCACGCTGAAAATTGGTTCGCTTCCCCACGCGTAGCGGCAAAGGGCCCGCCAGAAAGGGCGCTGAGAAAATAGCCCATTTCTTCAGAATCGCAAACTTCGGTCGGATCGATTGCAATTCGTCCCGATCTGGCGACTTCGATACAATGGTTATTTGTATTGATGAGAATACTGGAAATTCCGATCTCGATGAGAATAATGGCCGAAGCCATCAAAAAACCCATCATAAAGCGCAAAATGCGCGTCGTGCCGGGTGAATACACTTCGTTCGATTCCATCTTTACTCCGCGGGAAAAATACTTTTACAGGGAAAATACTATTTCTTCGATTCTTACTCCCCAAGATAAACACCTAGATCACGTGCGGCTTGCATGGCATCTCCATCAACTTTTACTCGACTTGGAGTTGCCACGGCCTGCTTAAGCTCGACAGGCATAATTTCCGTGCCCCTCAGCCCCATCATATAGCCGAAAGTTTGCTCATGCGCAAGTCGGACCGCGGCCGCGCCGAATCGGGTTGCGAGCGAACGGTCGTAGGCGGTCGGAGAACCACCGCGCTGAAGATGCCCGAGAACGGTCACCCTTGTTTCCATCGCACAGTTTTTAGCTATTTTTTCAGAGATGATGTTTCCAATTCCTCCCAAGCGTTTCGATTTGCCTCCCTGCACATCATCGAGGAAGGATTGCTCACCGCCCACTGGATGTGCCCCCTCGGCGATGGAGATGATGCTGAACGGACGCCCGGCTGCGACCCTGCTGCGGACCTTTTCATAAATGCCTTCAAAATGAAAGGGTATCTCCGGGATCAGGATGACGTCGGCGCCTCCAGCGAGTCCAGCCTCCAATGCAATAAAACCCGCGTTGCGACCCATTAGTTCGAGCACCATGGATCGATGATGCGACTCCGCGGTGGAATGCAATCGATCGATCGCTTCCGTGGCAATGGATACTGCGGTGTCGAATCCAAAACTTACGTCCGTGCCTCCGACATCATTGTCTATCGTCTTTGGAATGCCTATGATCGGGCAGCCCTGCTCGAATAATTCCAGACTGATGCGCAATGTCCCACCGCCGCCAACAACGATCAAGGCTCCAAGTTTGAGCTCCTTAATCCGCTCAACAACTTCCATCGATGCATCTTCAATCACCTGCACGCCATCGCGCATGACTCGACGCGCGAATGGATTCCCGCGGTTAGCCGTCCCTAGTATGGTTCCGCCACGATTCAATATGCCGCGCACAGATTCAGGAGTAAGTTCAATTATTCCCTTCTTATCAAGCAACCCTTCAAATCCATGCCTTATTCCAATCACGCGCATTCCAAACACGCCGTTGGCTGATTTAACGACCGCCCGAATTACAGCGTTCAAACCAGGAGCATCCCCTCCACCGGTCAGAATTCCAATATGTTTCATAAGGTACTCCCCTTGCTCGTCCGTTCGCAATGAAAATGTGGATTCGATTGTACGGCACGAAGGAGGGCAATAGCAATGTCCATCCTTCATATAACAAGCCGAATGTGAGCCGGCGGTTCGTCTCAGCCTACAGTTGAAATGCAGTTCAAACAGGAAAATTATTGTACAAGGAAAGAAGGGTGGCCTAAGACCAACATTTTATTACGCTGGTTTTTCGAAAAACATATGCAATACTACGAGCCCTTTCCCAAGCGGGCGGGGAGACCCCGACCCAACGGCGAGCGTTGTTGCGCGTGCGCAGTACATTGTCCCCGTGGAATGGAAAAGCACCATCCCTGGCTCGTCTCGTTGTAGGGGCTGGCCGACAACCGCACTAATCCACCACCGATCCTGGTAGGGGCAAAGCATTCGGAAATTGCAACGAATCCACTAGTGAACGCGAGGTTATTGTCCAGGGAACGTAACAAAAGCTGGCTGTTACTTTATCTGGCCAGCGAATCACAGGCCACAAACTTCGTTTTATGGAATATTCCAATAGGAAAGTTCATCAACCTCCACGCTCATGTTCGACGTTTGCGCAGAACCAATGAACACGCCGAAGGGTCCGGATTTGAAGGTATTGTCCTCAAACTCCGCAACCTGCTGGCGATCAATGTAAAGCCTCAAGAGATTGCCATTCGCCCAAATCCCAAGCAGGTGAGATTTTCCTGAACCGACTTCTATCTTATCGTTCGGGGTCCAGTCGATAAGTTCCGAAAACTTGCCGTCGAAAATACGTAGCGAATAGCGCCCATCACACCTTATTCCAAACAGATATCCTCGCGGGTTTTCGGAAACATTTTCAGCGCGTAGGAATAAGCCGAATCGATCGCCTCCTGAGCAATCAACCGTCTTAAATCTGCCTTCGAGATAAAAATTTTCCGGCTTCGGCCAGCTTAAGACCCAACCTTCCCGAAAATCAGGGTTGAAGGCGATCATCGCCATCTTGCCATTTAATATTTCGAACTTTGTATATTCATCTTCAAATTTTGTGCCGCCCCGAAACCAGTTATCGCTTGTTGTGAACGCTTCCTTCCAGGTTGGGTTACCCGATGGAAGACCAGAATCCCCCTCAGGTGTTGTTGGCGTCGGGCTCGCGGAGGCAGGCTCGGTTCCCGTTGGGGGGACTGGAGGTTCAGTTTCTGTTGCGGCAGGTACTGCATCCGTCGCTGTTGCTGTGGGAGTTCGCTCTGTCGGAATGGGGGTTTCAGGAATCCCCGGGGTGACGGTCGAAAATTCGGTAGGCAACACAATGGATGTGGGCGGAACGGCTGCGGTAGGCGAGGAGACCTCCTCGGTTTCTCTAACTTGAAAATTGCATGCGGATTGCAGCAATCCAAACATGAAAAAATAGATGGCTGCCTCTCTCCGCCAACCTTTGAAAATTCCCATAATCACCACCCTTTTCTGCGCCATCTAAATTGTAGATCATATGGGTGAATACCTCCAAAATATTCGCTGAACCATTTGGCGAAGGTTTTCATGAGCCGTGGGTGTGGATTGAACTGTCGCGGCACAATGATTTAAACACCGATGCCCCACAGCGCGCAGCGGGGCATCGGTGCTTTTGCGATAAAAGATGTGCGTCACAGATCCAAGCTGTAACACCCATCCTCAGTAGTCCAAGAAACTTATTCTACAGTCGTAACTTCCTGCGCTTGCGGTCCTTTTTCACCTTCGACGACTATAAATTCGACGCGTTGGCCTTCTTCCAGGGAGCGGTATCCATCGCCTAAAATGGAGCTGTAGTGCACAAATACGTCCTCACCCTCATCGCGTTCGATAAATCCGAATCCCTTCGAACCATTAAACCATTTAACAGTGCCTTGTTCGCGGTCGTCCACAATCTTTTCTCCTCCTCTTACTCGGTAAGCTGTGCAACAAGATTTTCACCAAATAGCACGAAAATTCCTTTGGCACCCTCCCGTCCGTTATTTTAGAATCTATCACGGCTTTAAATTCTATACAAGGCGGGATATAGGACTGGGCATAAGGGCCGCAATATTTCCCCGGGAAAAACCGAGTGTGTTCCGAATAATGCCTGCCGTCGGTTTTCAATTGGAGCATGCAGACTAGCTTCTAACCTTGCATTGAGATTCGTGTCTTGCTCAAGATCTTTCCTCCCGTATCGAATTCCTGCCCAGGCTCCAAACTCAACGGCGATTCAATTTTAAGTAACCACTTTTGGCTCGCCTGAATAGCGATCATACATTCCAGTCTCGACCACCTGCTTTGCCCTATCGACCGACTCCCAGATCTCTAGAAAGGAAGTATAAAGAGGCGCCGGTCCCAATCGAATATTGTTTGGCGCGCGGAAATCTGGCAAGACTGACATCTGCTCAATTAACGCCTGGGCAATTTGGTACCCCTGGGGATGCTGCAGCGTCACATGGGCTCCGCGTTCTTCAGGCTGGCGAGGCGATCCGAGCGTGAACCCAAGCGGAGCAAGAAGATTGTCGATCAGGTAAACCAGGTACGATGTTTGAAGAACCGACTTCTTGCGAATGTTGACGATCCCCGCTTCTTCGATTAATTCGAGTGCTGGTTCGATCGCCAACAGGGATAGGATTGGGGGTGTACCTGCCAGAAAACGATGGATCCCCTCTCTTGGGGCGTACTCCAGTCCAAAATCGAACGCCGACTGCTGTCCAAACCAGCCCCAAATAGGGGAAAGCAATTTTTCCTGGAGATCCTTTCTCACGTAAAGGAATGCAGGCGATCCTGGTCCTCCGTTCAGATGTTTGTAAGTGCAGCCAATCGCCATATCCACCCCCCACTCCGATAGATAAATGGGTAACGCACCCACGGAATGGCTGAGATCGACCAATACCAGCGCACCGACCGCGTGCGCCGCATCCACAATCTTGCGCACTGGATAGATATACCCGCTTTTGAATGCGACGTGCGAGAACGTTAATAAGGCCGTCTTATCATCCAAAGCGTTTGTGACTAGCCCCTGGCTGATGCGGATGCCGTCTTCGGAATGAATCATTTTCAGACGATACGTATTTTCATTCTGTGCTACTGCCCCTTGGAGAACGTAAAGATCCGAAGGAAAGTTCATATCATCGGTGATGATCTGCTCGCGTTCCGGGAAGAGATTAATTACGCCAAGGGCGAGCTTGTACAAATTGACAGAGGTTGAGTCGCTGATAATTACGGTACCCGGCCCCGCACCAATCAAGCCGGCGATCTTATCCCCCAATCTGCTCGGCGCATCGTACCAACCCCTATTCCACGCCCGAATGAGGTCCGCTCCCCACTCCTCTTCGACCACTTGCCGGATTCGTAATGCGGAATGTTTGCTCAGCCGGCCCAGCGAGTTGCCATCCATATAGATCAGTCGCGGATCTGTCACAACAAATCGCTGACGATAATCAGCCAGCTCATCTACGCTATCCAAATAATGCGCAAATACCCGAGCGACTTCGAATTTGATATTGTTCACTGCTGCTCCTGCCTCTGAACATATTCTCTACGAGTTACCGACCGTAAGCCCTATAGTCGTTCAAGTTTTCACACAGGAGCTGTCAGAAAAAACAATCGAATACATTTTGCTTCATCCATAATCCAATCAAAGGAGCGACTGACCCAAACTTTAGTTCGCGGATTTAGCTCCTCGGTGCCCCTTACACGTGGCGTAATTGTCGCGCATCATATTAAGTCAATAATAAATCTGGTACACCCATTTCGGCCGCCCCAAAAGAAGCTGGCCAGGCTTGAGAGCGAACGCCGACAGCCGTTAATATGTCATCTACTGTGTGCAGGGCGTCAGCCCGGTGCACCCCATGCGCTTGGTAAAATCCTTCCCTATTTAATCTGCTACTCCAATCCAGAGGGCAAGTTTCATAACATCGAAGATATGCGTATTTTCATATATCCCACTTAGCAACTCCGATCCCGGGCCGAAGGCTGTTGTCGGAATGCCGACGTCTGTATGGCCACTGGTGGACCAGCGGATATTGAATGTCTTGCCATCGGGCATCTCAAATTCTTGTCTGCCGCCGCTTAATCCTTCGGGCAGCAATTCAATTTGCATTCCGCCTGTCTCGTGATCGGCGGTAACGATGAGCAAAGTTTCCGCATCGTTCTCTGCATAGCTTAGGGCCACTTGAACAGCTTCGTCAAATCCGACGGTGTCATTAATTGCGTTCTGCGCATCCCAGCCATGGCTGGCCCAATCAATTTGCCCTCCCTCAATCATCAGGAAAAATCCATCGGGGTCTTGAGATAGGATCGCGATCGCCAATTCCGCCATTTGCGCGAGGGAGGGCGCGAAAGGACGCAGCATACCTCCTTCAGCGAATAGGCCCAGCAGCTTGGAGGTAACCTTTGGGTCCAGGTTTTGGAATTCTTGCGCGCTGCAGATGGTTGTATATCCGGCGGCTATTGCCTCCTTAACAAGGTCTCTAGCATCTTGCCGCGTGCCGGCCCCGGAATGGCAGCCCTCTGTCGAAAGTGGAAGAAATGCATCCTCACCCCCACCTAATAACAGATCCACTTTTGCTAGGAGCAACTGGCTGCTGATCTCAATCTGATCATTTCGACTGCTGACATGTGCCGCAAAGGAGGCCGGTGTGGCATGTGCGATTTCAGTCGTCGTCACCAAACCCACGGCCATCCCGCGTTCTTGGGCCAGCTCGAGAATAGTTGTAAGAGGCTCACCTTTAATATCGGTCCCAATTCTTCCATTCGAAGTTTTTATCCCTGTTGCAAGTGCTGTTGCACTTGCGGCCGAATCGGTGAGCTGCCCATACGCATTATTCGTTTGCGTCATCCCGCGCACGGGCAAACTGTCCATAACCAATTCGCCCTCCTCACCCAGGAGAAAGTAGGTCGCCGCCAGGCGGTGGTTTGGTCCCATGCCATCACCAATCATTAAGATGATATTCAGCACCGGTTCTTCGCTGAGCGATGCGGGAGGTGGTAGAGGGGTGCTTGTTGGATCCGGCTGGTCCGTCGCTGCTGTGGTTGCCGAAAGAACTGGAGCTAGGTTCGGTCCACAGCTGAAGAGAATGATCGATAAGATCAGCAAAACCAAGGATATTGTCTGCGGTCTATCCCTCAATGGAACTTCCTTTCACAATGCACACACAAGATTCCCAATCAATTCTGCAAATTTGAAGGCTCAGTTCGAGCATAAGTATTTTCTAGATTGAATCGTTAGTTCCATGCTCGCCTCCAACGATGGATATCTTAATCGATTAGAAAGTCAACAATTATCGGATTGACTGTTTGCGGGTCTTCATAATGGGGAATGTGACCGGCATGATCGATCGGGAAAAACTGAGTATGTGGAATCGCCTGCATAAGCCTCTTGCTGTTCTTAAAGGGGATGAGTTTATCCTGGCGACCCCATATCAATAAAGTCGGAACTTCATTTCGACCTAAATTCGCATAGGCTTCTGATTGATTGGAAAGTACCCCATTGCGCAGCGTCGAAAGAATAGCACGCTTATAGCCGGAAAAAGTCATTTGAATCTTTGCCTTTTCAACGAACGCGGGAAAGTTTACTGGGTTGGCGAAATCTTTCGTGAGTTCAGAAAGAAGTATTTTATCGCCAAAAAGACTCAATATCCATTCGCCAAGCAGTGGAATGCTCAGCAGCTTTCCAACGATCGTTATTTTCATTGGAAAACCCGCAGGATCGATAAAGCAAATCTTGCGCACCCAACTCGGATGACGCATCCAGAAGGCAAGGCTGATCGGCCCTCCCATGGATAGTCCAATAAGGTCGATGAGGCGCCTTAAATTAAGTGCATCGATTAATTCGTAGAGTTGCTGAGCGAAAAGATCGTGATCATAGGCAGTATCGGGGCGATCCGAATAGCCTCGCCCATAC
This sequence comes from Chloroflexota bacterium, assembly GCA_022561215.1. Taxonomy (GTDB): domain Bacteria; phylum Chloroflexota; class Anaerolineae; order Anaerolineales; family E44-bin32; genus JADFRQ01. The sequence continues at coordinate 110,000 of JADFRQ010000002.1, forward strand.
AGGTCGTAGCGCACGACATGAAACCCAGCTCTTACAAGCGCTTCAAAAGTCGGGAACGAGAACAACAGATCGTGCAGCAGCGTTGCCTGAGCTTTCATACATAATGCGTTTGTCCCAGGGAGAGTTCGATAAATCTACCCGGCACACCTGCACGGGACCGATCATCAAGCTCTTGAGTCTCACCGCGGAAGCGAAAATTGCGCAAGCCCATAGTATTAATAATTTGAGTTGGAATTATGGGTGAAAGCATATCACTTTTGCCCTTGGGATCGCGAGGAAAGAAACAGACAATTCCAGATTCACAGATCAATTTCGCATTTGATTTTCTTGGATCCTTTTATTTGCAATAGACGTTAATAATGTGTTGATTGTATTTATTGATCACGAGATCGGCTGCAGTATAATTAACAATACTCTATCTCCACCAATCTTCACATTTATACCGAATGGAGCACATTAAAAGCATGAAAAAGTTTTGGGCGATTGTTCCACTGATCGTTTTCATCCTTAGTGCGTGCGGAACTCAAGGGAGTTCCTCGGAAATTCCATGCGGCAGCGATGTTACCTGGGAGCAGGCGATTGAAATCCTAAATCAGGGTAATGTTGAACAGGTGGTACAGCTCCATAGTTTGGATGTTAAATTGATACTAAAAGATGAATGTACTTACAACACTGTTGAGCCCGTCATCGATGTTATCTTCGAAGAAATTGGGAAATGCGGTGAGCCGTGTGCGGAGATGATCCTGTCGACGGAATGATGGGCATTTGGTATTCCTGCATTGATACGAATCTGTCGATGGGAGAAAGGGCTGCCAATAAAGCATTTAATAGATTCCCACTTTGGCAATTAATTAGTCGTATGAGCAACCGGCCGGTTGCCCGTACACCAAATGCTTGTTACGCCCACCTGGAAATCGTCTGAACGCAATCTCCCTAGTAGACGGATGATGTGTTTTTGAGCCAACCCCAACTTTCTAAACATCTTCTCGCAACGCCAATGGGTTAAAATTTGTGTCCCTATCGTAATAATCTTCAAGTTCAAAATGTTTCAGCCAGTTTACCGCTACATAGGTTAGCGGTGTGGCCATGGTCTCGTAGGCGACTTTTATGAACCATTGGGAGAGAATCGCCGAGGTTAGATTGCCGCCAGAGAAAACTCCCGCAAAGGCAATACTGATGAAAATTGCAGAATCGACTCCCTGGCCGACAATTGTCGAGGAGATGGTCCGCAGCCAGAGAAATCGCCCCTCGGTACGCACCTTCAATCTCGCCATAACATAGGAATTTAAAAACTCCCCGAAAAGATAAGCCACAAATGAGGCGAGAAGCAAGCGTGGGGTGAACCCGAGGATTGCTTGGAAGGCGACTTGGGCTTGCTCAGGGCCAGCATAGGTGTTCGCATTCCAGAAGGGCGCCGCGGGCAGTTGACCTGCGATCCAGATTGCCATCACCGCCAATAAGTTGCAGAAAAATCCCGTCCATATTACCTGGCGTGCCCGCCTGTAGCCGTACACCTCGGTAAGCACATCCCCGAAAATATAGGCAATTGGGAATAGGATGACTGCCGCAGGGACAAATAAGCCAAAGATGGTTACGAGTTTGACAGCAACAATATTGGAGATGATCAGCGTGGTCACAAATAGCGCCATCAAAAATGGAAAAACTTTGTAATTTTTCTTTTCGATCGCCTTACTCCTTCACCATTTTCTTAGCCGCTGGTGTTTTTACGTGCTCTGCTTCGACGGTGATGCCAATGCCACCGCGAACGTTGAATTTTCCCACTACTTTGATGTAATGTGGGTCGAGCGCGGCAACCAGGTCGTCCAAAATCACGTTGATGACATGTTCGTGAAATACACCCTCATTGCGGTATGACCACAGATAAAGCTTGTAGGACTTCGATTCAATAACTTTTTCGTCCGGGACGTACTCCAGACTAATATCGGCAAAATCGGGCTGGCCAGTTGCCGGGCACATACATGTGAACTCGCTGGTCTGCAAAGTGACCAGGTAATAACGCCCGGGACTGTGATTGGGAAAGGTTTCCAACTTCTTGCCGGGTTTTGCATCGCTGCCGAGCAAGCTGAGATCTTTTAGATCTTCTGGCATCGTACTCATAAACCTAGCTCTCCTTCCATATTCTTGATTATTCTACATTAATTCGTTATCACAGCGGGCAATTGGGTTCAGTTTGATCTGGTAAAAGGGGATGCACTTGAAGAATGTGAAACAACGACGACTTCATCTCCATTACGGTGCCTGGCATCCAATCCTATGCAAGACATACTGAGAGCTCTCTTTGCGGGCGACCTGCCGAAGAACCACATAAATGTCCTCCCTACAGCCCGAATTGACAATCCCGTCTAACGGTGCTACTTTAAATCTGTCGACAGTCGGCAGAGAAACCATGAATCCACGCGAACGGATGTTGAGCGTGCTGGCCGGGGAGACGCCGGATCAAGGTTCCGTGGGTCTTTCACAGAGATGGTGATTACTCGGAGATCGTCGAAGATTTCCTCCAGGAAGGAGTGAGCGGACTGCATCCTTTCGAGCCGGGATCCATGGACATTCGCGCAGTGAAAGAACGGTATGGCTCACGTTTATGCGTTCTGGGAAATGTAAATGTGGACACGCTGGCGCGCGGCACTCCCGAGGATGTAAAAGAGGAAGTGCTGGACCTGTTGCGAGATGTCGCCCCAAATGGGGGTTTCGTGTTGACTTCATCCGGCAGTGTTCCGAGCTACGCCAAGGCGAAGAATGTGATGGCCATGGTACGTGCGCTTCAGGAAAACGGCACTTATCCCATTCAACATTAATCCACTCTGCATGTACAGTCGCGGTGGCAGCCAATCTCGCAAGGTTTTATCTCGACCAGTTAAGAGTTGGGCATTCGATAGGGAAAGGGATCCCGCCGTGGTTTTCACACTCGGCAGTCTCAAGGATATCAAGCACACATGCCGCTTTGCTGAAAACCCCGCCCCCCCGCTGCTATCAGGTTCCATGAGCGGTTCATTCCGTTTCGACGATCGTAGGCCAGTCATCCGTGGGAATTGGCGCGGCATAACACTCATCCGACCTTTATACAAACTGCACATTCACTATTCACAATTTGGGAACAGCAAAATTAAAATACTTTGATTTGAACGATGGATGGCAAATCTTTGCCCAATATCCTATTCACTTGAAAACAGCCTGATCGTCACTCTGGAGAAGATAATGGGCGGACGAGAATTAAAGAAGCTATGGAAAAGCGGAACGCCCAGCATCGGAACCTGGATCACCCTGGCCGACCCGTCGGTCTGCGCCGTGATCGCTAATATTGGCTTCGAGTGGGTTGTCATCGACGCCGAGCATCATCCATTTAACCCTGAGACACTGCGCAACATGATTCAGACCTAGAATGAAAGGGGCGTGGTATCCCTCGTGCGGGTGCGCTGGAATGATCAAGCGATCATAAAACAGGTCCTTGACTGGGGCGCGGAAGGCGTGATGATCCCGATGATCGTCAGCGCCTCGGAGGCGCGCCGAGCCGTGGCGGCTTGCCGCTATCCCCCCAAAGGCGTGCGTGGATTTTCGCCACGCGAGGCCTCGAATTACTTCCACGACCTAGATGAGTACATGGCGACGGCCAACCAACGTATGATCGCGCTCATCCAGGTCGAGCAAATAATCGATCAGGTTTCGCATCCCCTTGGCATCCACGCGCTCCTCCGGTTTGAGTGGTGTCGCAATGGGCGGGATAATGCCTTTAAAGCTCTCAATTTCAAACATGGTGACTCCTTGCACCTATCTATTGGAAAATCGAATTGTGGTGCGTTTTCAATCGGCTGTATTACGCGTTCCTAGCACTAATCAATGGCCACCTCTATTTCAATCGTCTCCGGTTTCCACCCCGCGTAAGCCCACCTGGCGATAAAAAGTGCGAGCAGCCCTGCGCTACTAACCAACAGCGTTAACAGCGGGAAACCACCACGCGGCCAGATGAAAGAACCCAGGAACGGTGCGAGGACGATCGCCAAGCCAGTGGAGAAGATATATGCGGACATCATGGTTCCCCGGTTGGTGGGCTTCAATTCGGTTACGATCACGCCATAGGCCACGAAGCTAAAATCGTTGGCCAAAGCGAATAGGTAGAGAGCAGAGATCGCCATCCAAGGAGTTGTAACTCTTGAGAGAAATGCGGTGCTCGCGATGGCCAGGATCATCGATCCAAACGCTGTCGGATACTTTCCGATCCGGTCACTGAGCAGCGCCACAAGCCAGATCGCCCCAATGCTCATCACGGCCATTCCCGACCAAATTGCCCCGATTTGTGAGAGGCGATAGTCGAAGATTTCCGTCAGCCAGGTGGAGAGAAAGATATACACCGCAGCACTCATAATCAACATAAAAAATGGCGGCACGATCGCGAATATCCATCCCTCGCTGAGAAAGAAAGACCACCCTTTTGGTTTGAGCGAGTCGGTAAACCTGCCAACTTTATTGCTGGCCCGGTGAGCAGGAAGCGGCGTGAGGTACTTAAAACCAAGCGGTATTTGGATCGCCAACACGCCAGCAAGGACGAGGAAGGGGGCCCGCAGTCCGAAGGCTTGCGTGAGCAATGCGGTGGTAGGTACGCCAAGAAGGATTCCAATGGGAAGCCACATTTGAGCCAGGCCCAATCCACGGCCGCGTTTCTCGTAAGGGATCAGATCGCCCACGAAGGTTGGCAGGCTCACCTGCATGCCGGCCATCCCCAATCCTGCGACGAATTGGGTAGCCACAAGAGTCCCGAAGCTAGAGACGGCCACCACACCAAGGTTACCCAGTGCGAAAACCCCCACACTTGCTAATAAAACTTTTTTGCGGCCGAAGCGATCTGAAAGATGGCCCAGGAATGGCGACAGGAGCTTCCCAAAGGCTCGCGCCGTAACAATTTGGACGGCGACTGCGATGGGCACGCGAAAGGTCGAAGCGATAACGGGCATCAGCACAACCACCAGATCCATCCCTGCACCCAGAGCAAAATACATCGATCTCATGACTATGAGAGCGTTCCGAGTTTGACGATCTAACGACCGCGAATCGGTCGCTGCCGAGGAAAATTCGGATGCGCACAATTCTAGTTCCTGCCTCCACTGCTCCGAAAAACGATCACAATCCTATTGGGTTAATCAATAACGGGCGATTCATTCATACCGCAAACGAACCAAGCTGCTTTGCCCAATTTCTAATTTGCTCACTCCGCTACACCAGGGATCAGGCGCCAGCCGGTATTTCGCCAACTTCAATTCCCCCTCTCGGGTAAAAACGTAAGGCGAGAAAGAAAGCCAGGATCCCCAAACTACTAAGCGAGATCAACAACAACGAGAAACCGCCGCGATCCCAAAATACACCCCCGAGCACGGGGGCGACCGCGGCTGCCACACCGATGGACATCCAGTAGACTGACATCATCACGCCGCGTCGCTTGGGCTGCAGCTCCGTCACGACCACTTCGTATGCCGAATGGCCGAAATCGTTAGTAAGTATGAAGAGGCCGAGACCCAGCAAGACAAGCCACAGACTCTGCGCTTGAGAGAGAACGATGAGACAGATGAGCGAAAGGAGCAGCGCGACAAGCGCTCTGATTGCAGCTTGCCCACGCGATCACTGATGGCTGCGACCAGCGAGTGCGCCAGGACGCTCCCAATGGCTAGACCTGACCAGATCAATCCGATTTGGCTCATCGGAATATTCAATTCTTGGTTGAGCCAGCTGGACATGAAGACCCATATCGCCACGCTCATGGTCGTCTGACCTGGCCCTGGGCTCCCGGAACCTTCAGAAACTTTTTATCTGCCATATTTTTGCCGATGTTTCTTTGGGCCCTCCAACTCGTACTAGCCCGTAATTTGGGGGGGTAAGCATCCGGAAACAGTGAAATACTTTTATTGCAACAAAACGGTCCATGCTGGGCTGGTAAGCCTTATAGACCGTAGCCATTCCCCCCTGCCCAAATGGAGAAATGATCTGGTAAGCCCCAAATCGCTTGCCGGTGAGATCTTCCATCCAGGTAACCCTGTGAACTATTCGCTAGGATGATGAGGGTTTTTATGGATCGTAGTCCCCTTTAGTATACAACTGAGTCATACAGACTGTGAATCATATGAACACCACTAAGTATTAAATAGAATCAGAATTAGAGTGCGAACCTCGACGCACTGACCTAGGGTTTTGGATTAATAAAATTCACTTTTAGATTATGAGAATTCCATTTCTCAATACACTGCACTTGAATCGGTATTGGAGATTAGTCACTCTTACTTCCCCGCTCTGCTGCTTGGTTCCGATTTTTATGATATTCGGAAACACAATCAACGTTGAAAGACGAACTTTCGGGGAGTTTATTGCCTATAAGCATAAACAGAGCAATCCCGTGCTTCCAATACCAGGAATTAATCGGAACCAAGTAATCTTATGCCAATGGAATGATCTCGCCAATTGTCATAATCATGAATTCGCTCATTTTGACAGTTCATAAAGAATTGATCTTGGGCTTTATGGTTCACATCAGCGAGGTCTTGAGTTCGAGCCTTCCCGCGCCCACCATATTCCACATGGCCAGCCGAAAACATAGTCGTGCAGACATTTTTTTCTAGTTCAGTGCATCTCCGTGTTGCTGACCGCACGGCTCAAACAATGAAATGCATCCGTTCCCATTTTTCTCTACTAAATGACATAATCAGAATTGACTCAGGATTCGGAGACCTCATAGATTAAGCCATTGTAGGCGAATTGGATTTTCCGACTTACACCGCCCAACGGAATCCTTCACAACCCATGGACTTAAACCCGGATCGATTGCCTTCGAAATGGGATGGATCTCATATTAATCAGATAATGCGATAGGAGATGCCACTACTTGTGAACAAGATTGAAGCCGATGTGAGTGGAACCGAAATTTGGAACTGTTCTACATCGACAAACCCTAGTTCTATTGGATTGCTGGATCCAACGGTAAAGTAACCGGTTTACCGGCCTCTGCTGAAGATAATCGCAAGGCTAAGATGATCTCCTGATCCAGACGTCCTTTGATTCATTTACATACATCGATGGATTTGAATTCAACACCTGAAAGGTCGCTTGTGGATAAAACGTCAAGCAGGCTGATGGATCAGCTCATCGACAAAGCCTTTGATGATCTGGGAGATCGGGAACGGTTGGCTTTTATTGAGCGCCTTTTCAACCAGCTGCCTGCCGAAAGTCAGCAGGCAGTGATCCAAGGCTTAATTAGCAATTTCTCTACGTTATCTGAAACAGATGCTCCCCTAATGCCAAGATTGATTAGTCTAGAAATATGTGAAGACCAACTTCAGGATATCGGTCCATGGAGAATGTGTTGCAATATAATGATCGACATTGATCACAGCGAAACTATTGACATGCTGGACGCAGCCAAACCAACGCGCCTCTTCAATGCGCTCGGTGATGAAACGAGAATTAAGATAATTAAGCTCCTGTCCTAAGGGGAATTGTCCGTGGACAAAATTGCTAAAGAACTTGAGGTTCCGCAGCCAACGGTTTCACACCATCTAAAAATCTTGAGGGATACGGAGCTAGTGCAAGCCGAAAAGCGTGGTAGAAATGTGTTTTATTCGCTTATCCATCACATGCAATTGAGTTTGGCTGGTTAGGGCTGGGACAGGAGAGAGGCATGGCTGAACAAGTTAAGGACCTATCTGTCACGGAGGTGATCGAGGCCTGGAAAGCGCAAATCGATGACCTCCCTGAGGAAAAACGAAAACAAGTAGAAGGAGGCCAGGCTGTCACGGATACCCTATTGAAAATTTTGGCTGAAGGCAATCCGATATCTCCTCAAATGATGCGCGATCGAATACATTTGGATAGTGAAACAACGGATAAAATTTTCCACCAACTGCACAATGGCGCCGGTGAGCTGGATGAGGACGGAAACCTGGTGGGTCTTGCCCTATCCCTGAAACAAACACCGCATCGATTCAGGGTGAATAGCAGAGATCTTTATGCCTGGTGCTCCCTAGATACGTTTTTCTTGCCGGGGCTCCTAGGTGAAACCGCCGAAATCGAATCCACCTGCCCCGTCACCAACGAGCCGATTCGACTTACCATCGGACCAGATGGGATTCAATCGTATGATCCTCCCAGCACCGTATTATCAATCGCGGTCCCCGGGCAATCTTGCAGCCTGCCGGATTTCAAAGGGAAGCACGGAGTCGGCGCAGAGAGTGAAGCCTGCAGACAAATGCACTTTTTTCGGGATAAGGAAGCTGCCGCGACGTGGGTACAAGATTACCCTGGTGTCGTCATATTTACAGTACAGGAAGCCTATCGTTTGGCGCAGGAAAACTGGCTGGCACGCAGAAATTAGACGAGCGAGATCCACGCTGAGTTCTTAGTGTGGATGCTTGGTTTTTTCGCCGATCCATTGGCTTGGTTGGCCGAGAAGGGGCATCTGACGGGTGATTAATCTCTCCCCGGAAAGCAGGCGGCCAAGCTGAACCCCAATATTCTAAGCCTTCCATACCTGTATTAGGTTTCCCAGTGGGAACGAATAGGCGCCTGCTGCCTACTCACCAGGAGTATGGTCCAGCCTGATCACCGAGGATTCATACCCAGTCAGGCTGGTTTCGCCTTCATTGGACCACTCAGCATAGACTACTGGTTGGCGAACAATATCGAGTTGAACAGTGACATCCGGCAAGGCCGTAAATAAGTTCAAGCTAGATCGCTAGTATCACACGTCTGGGCAAGCCGACTCTCTCACCACAAGCAGGCCGGCCAGATCGTCGTCCGCGTGGATGATTGCGTATTCCCCTACTTGTTCCGGCGTGAACTGCATTTGGGTAATACTGTTTGGTCTGACGATAATTGGATCCGGCACAAGCAACTCAACGCTCACCAGATGCTCGCCACCCACCGAAAAGTTGTATAGCGTTACAGGCAAGCCGACTCGTACCGTGATCGTATCGGGAAATAGGCGGCCATCAACAGGACTATGAATAATCGCAAAGGCTTGTCCGCCTTGATTAATTCGAATCTGCTCTGCATCCGCACAGTTCGCCGCAACAAGCAACTTTCCTGAGAATCTGTGCCCCACGTTGACAATCTCGAATGTTCCACCTTCGTCTGGCGAGAATGCGATCGTGAACACTTGCCCGGGCCGCATATTAGGTGCTTCGGCAAACGGGCCAATCGTTATAAGATTAATGTGCTCTCTCCCATCCGTCACTGCGTAAAGGATGGTCGGCAGGTCCAGTATTAAGATCAGCGGATCCGGCCAATAATGATCGTATAACTCTTGTATGACTGCTAGTTCCTGGCCACCGTCTCCGAAAGGCTCCATTGGCGCAGGGATTGCTGTAGCAGGTATTGCCTCACCTGGTGTGGCCGTAGGATGGACCATACCGGCCATCGATGTTGGGGTCGGCGTTTCGATTAGAGTGGGAGTTTCTGGGGCGGGGACGGGAGCGCAGGCAGCTGATACGACCAAAAGAACGACAAATTGCGTGATAGATTTCAAGAGATTTTATCCGGCTGAGACCTTGGTGTCATTAGTATATTCGAATAGAGTTGACCTGTCCCCAATAACTGGTCCAGAAGCATATTTGGAATGAGTGACCAAAAAGGGCAGGATCAATGGCGAGGCGAGGATTCTCCGCAGAACAGATCATAATGAAGCTACGCTAAGTTAAAGTACCGTTGACTCAAGGGCAAACTATCTGGAGGGAGTTCCACAACAAGTTTTAATTGCTTTGAACCACACGTGCACCAAACCAAACACGCCAACCTATTCACAGGGAGCTTCCCAAATTCATCCTACGTGGAAGGATGGCGCGTATATTGAAAGTGGCAGGAAGAACCGCTTTTCCTTCGGAGCAAATTCGATGAATTACATTCTTGAAGGAGAGGACCTTTTGCCGGGGGGTTATTATGAGATCCATTTACAGTTGAACACGATTAAATAATTGCTATTTCAAGCCGTGAACCCGATGTCTATCTTCGTTCAAGAATCTAATCAGAATCAGCAGAGTAAATTGCTTTTTCTGGCGATTTATGTCTTGATTGGGTACCCACAATTGAATTTATGGATCGTTATTCCATACCCTTTCCATACTCTTCCATAAAATTGAGCGTTATGGAAAGAAATGCAGCGATTGGACATTGAAACCAACTATCGGATTAAACAATAAATTTGTCCGTAAAAAGTAGCTTGTTACTGTGGTTCTGGACTAGGAAGCGGTGCCATCCCTAGGACCAGGGGGACGGCCAACACCATGATCGGTATCAGGCCTCCTGAGATGGCATAAGAAACTACACCAAAAAGACCATAGGCAACTGAAAACCATCCCAAGCCGTTTGGAAATTGTGCGGAATTCAGCAGAGCAAATCCATAAATCGATGAGGCCATGAAAGTTGAAAGCATGAAAATATCAAAGAATGCCGATTCCAAGAGGCTGAGTGGAGTAAAGGAATCAGGCAGCAAAGCTGTTTCACTAAAGATTTGAGCCGCCCAAGGACCGATCCTGAGACGGATTCCCATAGTAATGATCCAAAAGATCGCACCGATCAAAAATGTATAAAAAGCTATTTTGATAATGACTTGAGCTTCCCCAAGTTGAAAGAATTGGTTGAAAATCGCCAAACCGGCAACGCAGAGAATCAGCTAAGAATAAAGGCGATCGAGGAAAAGGCCCACTCAACTTGATGGGTTGCGATCCAATGGAGGCCTTCTTCCAATGACATGCCCCAAACGTTATCCAGTGCCGGAATAGCCGCGCCAGCGGCAATAAAACGACGAAGCAGCCGATCAGTAGAACCATTGTTAACATCTGTTGAACGGTAAATTATGTTTGAAATAACAGATCAGCCGGGGGCTGGGCAGTTGTTTGTCTTATTCTAAAAGAGAAAACGAGTAATTAATAAGGAATAATGAAAATGGTTCGCTAATACATTTTAGAGTTTGTACCGTTTCAGAACCTATGGGACAAAATAGGGTGAAAAAATAAGAGATACTTTTCGGCCAAAACGGAGTTAAAACATAAGAGGAGTGAAGGATGGCCGAGAAGAAGACATCAGCAGAAACCACAGTCAAGAACATCCGCAGAAGGACCCGTAGGAAGTATTCAGCAGAGGAGAAGATCCGGATCGTAATAGAAGGATTGAGAGGGGAAAACACCGTCGCAGAGCTCTGCCGGAGAGAAGGCATCAACCAGAACCTCTACTACAAATGGAGCAAGGAATTCCTGGAGGCGGGTAAACAACGATTGGCAGGGAACACCAAGCGGCAAGCCGGCAGCAATGAAG
>JADFRQ010000014.1 GCA_022561215.1 Chloroflexota bacterium
TAGGGCGGGGTTATCCCAGGAGTGCCAACCCAATGCCTGCGTGCCGATGCCGGGGCTACGGGAATGGATTATTGGATGGCGACGTGGCAGCCCACCGAGGCTATCACTTGACGGCCGAGGTGGGTCAATTTGTAAATGAACCAAGGGACTATGAAAAAGAAAGATAACGTAATTGAGCTGAGGGGGAGGTTGGATGGCAGACAAAGAAATCGTCTGAAGCGCCTCCTGAATATGTTGTATACACCAAGAGAATTATCTGAGGAAGTTGGTTTCAATCTGCAACAAGTATACCGAGTTTATATTCCTCTTGGATGCCCGCATGAACGTGATAGTAGAGGACATATTTGGATAAATGGCAGTGAATTCTATGATTGGTACCTAGACACGTATTCAAAGGTGATATTGGAAGAGAATGAGGCTTTCTGCCTAACATGTAAAAGAGCAGTAGAGATGGTTGATGTAAAGAGGCAAAGAAAAAACGGGCTCGTTTATGAAGAATGTATGTGTCAGGTTTGTGGACGAAAGATAGCCAAAATTGTAGATCGAATGAAATGATAAATCGTCAGAACTGGAAATTGAGTAAGAAGTATTTGAATTATAGGGAGAGCGTTGATCAGCTTTCTAAAGGCTCGTTGGGAATTGAAGCAACCTACAATCGGTATTTGTTGGAATGGGCAGGAGAGAACCCTTTTCGAGATGCAAGCCTAATACGTCCGGCTCTTCCTGAATTTTTGTTAAAAACAAGACTGGACGGAAACGAAGAGATTTTATCAGCAAATTACATAAAGAAAGTGATAGGCAATGCAAGAAGATTTTTTAGGTGGCTAACTGATAACCAAAAAGAGTATAGATCAATTACAAACTATTGGATGAGTACGCTTAAACCGAAGAGGATCCATGAACCACCGAAGAAAAATGAAGTGATTACCCTCGATCAGGTCATAGAAATTTCAAAGGCAAAAGTAGAAAATACAATTGAGAGAAGGATTCGAGCGGCTGCTGTGTTCTTGTTCCTATCAGGGATCAGAATCGGAGCTTTTGTATCTCTTCCGTTGGAAGCTGTGGATATAGAGAATAAAACGATAAAGCAGTTTCCAGATTTAGGTGTCAGGACAAAGTACCAAAAGTATGCAGTAACGTACTTATTGCCGATATTTGAACTCATTCCCGTGATCAGTGGATGGGATGAGCATGTAAGAGAATTACTTCCAGGGAGTGGGTATTGGTTTGCGCCTTTATCTCCCTGGACAGGGGAAATTGATCCTCTTTGCACATCAATTGGAGAGCATCGCCAGAATATTGCCAGGAAGAACCTAAATGTTTGGTTGAACAAGGTGGGATTGCCATATTACGCCCCTCATAAATTCCGACATGGTCATATTCATTTTGGGATAAAAAACTCTGAGAATGTAGCAGATTTTAAAGCTGTAAGTATTAATGTGATGCACGAGAACATGGATACGACGGATAAAATATATAGTCGATTAAGGGAAAGTGATGTACGAGAAAGAATAGAATCGCTTGGTGAAAAACGGATAACGAAAAGCGGCAATGATGTTGAAGAAATGGAATTATTCAAGGAATTTTTGGATTGGCGAGAGAAACAAATAAGCCGAAATTTAGAATAAAAAGGCGGATTTAATAGCAAATTGCGCCTTAGCAAATCTTTAAAAGGCTCCTCGGGTAGGACTCGAACCTACAACCCATCGGTTAACAGCCGATTGCTCTGCCAATTGAGCTACCGAGGAATGATAAAGCGCTCTCTTGAGAAGGGTAACATGCAGATCACGCCAGCGGTAGGCCCCATCTCGGGGAAAGCGTGAGCATTATAATGGCCTGATTTTTGAGCGTCAAGCAGGACAGTGGTTGGCTAGGCTTTATTGCCCGCATGCGCGCAAAATTCTTCGCCGGCATGCACTTCCCAGAGCACTGCGCTGCAATAGTTGCAATCGCTACTCTTCTCATTACAGCATGGCTGTTTGAAATGTCCGCTGGGCAAGGCGGATAGTCATCGGGTGCGATCCTTTCATCTCGGCAGCCGCTGCTTGCCGTAGAAAATGAATTTCCACGCCTTATTTCTCCATTAGAACTGATCAGCAGCATGGGTGTTACCAATTGGTTCGCAGATCGCCGTCCAATGATATTATTGGCGGTATTAAGGCGAGAAATCGTAAGCACTTCGCCTTGTTCAGCAATTGGAATCCCTTTTTTGGGTTTTTGGAGGATTGATGGAAGCTGCTGGTGGCTTGCTGGAAGCATTTGGACTTGCTGCGAGTGCAGGCTTGAACGCATATGTCCCACTGCTTATTGTGGCAGTGACGGCGCGCTTTACGAATATGATCACGCTTTCCGCGCCATGGGATGTGCTATCCAGCGGGTGGGTTATCGCGGCGCTCTTAATCCTGGGACTGATAGAATTCTTCGCTGACAAGGTGCCTGCGGTCAATCACGTTAACGATATCTTACAAACGCTTATTCGTCCCACCGCGGGTGCAATTCTCTTTGCCGCGAGCAGCAATGTGCTCAGCGACATTCACCCGATCGTCGCCATGATTGCTGGATTGGTCGTCGCCGGAAGCGTGCATGTCGTGAAGAGTGCCGCTGTCAGGCCTGTTGTTTCCGCCACAACCGGAGGAGCCGGCAATGTGCCGGTGAGCATCGCCGAGGATGTTCTCGCAGCCGGTCTGTCGATCCTGGCGATTGTCATTCCGATCGTCGTCGCCGCGTTCATCATTCTCGGCACGACCTTCATTATCTGGTTTCTCTGGCGCAAGGCGAACAAGATCACGCGCATAGCAGAGGATACCTGAACACACCATGGGGCTGTCCCAAAGTACCGTAATCATCCGATCGAGAGTTAATAACGTGTCTTTCTTAAAAAAAGTGACCATCAAGAACCCTAGGAGTACGGGCACCCGCGAGCTTAAGCTCGTTAGCTAAAGCTGGTTAACAGTTGCCCATACGACAAATTTTGGATAAAGTGAGATGCATTTGATCGCTTTTTAGACACCCCCGGGGGCCTTCATGGTCAGGAGGAAACGGATGAGCGAAAAAGAGGCTGGATCTTCGACAAAACGAACGCCTTGGCTTATTGTTGGTATCGTGGGCGTCCTTTTTAGCTGTGCCTGTGCATTTTGTTCACTGATTGGATTTTTGTTGTGGACCTATGGGGATCTCTTGATAGATGGTGGAATTTACTTCGAAATACTGCCTCCAATTTTCGGCGGCTAGGAGAGCGAAGAGCGTCGGTGCGATCTAACCTATTCGTCTCGAAACGTGCGATGTTAGGAGATAAACGATGAGCGAAAAAGAGACTGGATCTTCGACAAATCCCATACCATGGCTGATTGGTGGCATTGTGGGGGTTGGCTTCTGCGGTTTCTGTGCATTTTGTTCCATGATCGGAATTGTGTTTTTGGCTCTTTTTTTCCCGGTATATTAGGGAAGAATGACCTTCGAAATACTGCATCTGATTTTCGCCAGACCAAAGTAAAAAGCGATTAAGTTTGTGCTTGGACAGGAGCAATTGAATGATCACGCCTACTCAATGAGTAGGTTTTCTCAATGATTACGTCTCCTAAATGATTATGTCTTCTAAATGATTATGCCTTCTCATCGAGGATAAACGGGCTCTCCCCGCGCTGTGCCAGAACAATCAATTGCTTGATGGCTCTCCTTGCTTGCTGGCGTTCATCCTCGCCAAGCGCAAGCCCTTCGAATTCATCCTCATCCAAGATTTCCCAGGTTAGGTCGGGGTAAACGAGGAGATCGAGCGCCAGATCTTCGGCGTAAATGTGATCGCCATCGAATGCCGCCGGTCGCGTGATATTGCAGTACCACGCTTTGAAATGATCACGTTCTCCATCAAATATGGCAAATACGTTGTACCAGCGATCGGCGTAATGCGTTTCCAAAAAACGATCGCCATTGCGCAGCTGGATAGTGCCAAGATCTTGATCCTTGTAGTTGTAGCGCGCCTCAATCTGAATCATAGTATCGTCGCGCTGCAGCACCGTTCCTAAATAATTCCAAACCTCGACGCGATTTTCATCCAATTTGTGGACGGTTATTGTCTTTTCTCCGGAATGCTCTGTGGACATGCGCGCTTAGATCGCAACACCAAGGGCATCAAGCAGCTCAGTCACCTGGCGTCCAAAATCGGGCAAGGCGATCATTCCCTGGCGTCTCGGTCGAGGAAGTGCAACCTCTAGCGTGTGGATGATCTTTCCTGGCCGCGGGCTGAGCACAATCACTCGATCGCCGAGGTAAAGGGCTTCCTCGACATCATGGGTGATGAAGATCACCGTCTGCTGGAAACGCCGCCATAATTCGAGCAGCCAGTCCTGCAGTTCCCGGCGCGTTAGGGCATCGAGCGCGCCGAAGGGTTCGTCGAGGAGTAATATTTCGCGCTCCATAAGGATGGTGCGTAAAAATGCGGCGCGCTGGCGCATCCCCCCAGAAAGATGAAAAGGCAAGGCGCTGGCGAAGCCTCCGAGCCCGAAAAGGGGCAGCAATTCGGTTGCCTGTGTGTGTGCTTGCGCATCAGGGATCCCCTTGAGCTGCAGAGGGATGATCACATTCTCAAGAATGGTTCTCCATGGCATGAGCAGGTCACGCTGCGGCATGTAAGCGACCTTATCGGCACGCCGATCATATTTCTCACCGTCAATATTTATTTCGCCGCTATCCGGCTCGGATAGGCCAACAATCAGATTCAGAAGTGTGCTTTTCCCGCTTCCCGAAGGGCCAATGAGCGTTATGAACTCACCTGCGGCTACGCTTAATGAAATATTCGTCAATGCCCTGACTGTTTCCACATCTCCCGAAAATGTCTTGCTGATATCCCTGAGCTCAACCTTCGGTACGCTCACTGCGCTCTGCGCGGGATTAGTCTCAAACATCATCAGGGGAGAAAATCGTTGGAAAATGCCCCAGCAGCATCAAAGGGTCCTTCGATAATCCCGTGTTCTACCATCCAATTAGCGTAATTCTCCCAGACATCTTGCTGTTGAAGCCCCCAGCGATCCGCCTCGGCCTGGTAGCGCGGCGAGAGCCATTCCTGACTGGCACGCACGAGTTCGCCATTGAGTTCGGGAACCGCTTGCAAGAGCAGCGCTGCGGCGTCAAGAGGATTTTGAATTGCATAGATATATCCTTTGGAGACGGCCTGCAAAAAGGCAGTCACGATTTCGGGTTTCTCCTGAAGCATCTCTTCGGAGGCGATAATCACCGGTGTGTAATAGTCGGGTATACATTCGAACCAATCCTGCAACATGACCACATTGAGATCGATATCCTGTTGATTCGCCTGGGTACCTTGCCAGGCGTAAAAGATCCAGGCGAGATCAATCTGCTGCTCATCTAGCAAGGCCAAGGGATCGGTGAACCCGACATTCTGGATTTCCAGGTCGTCGAAATTTCCATCGTCACATTCCATTAATACGCGCAGAGTAGGCTCTTCGAAGGGACTGCTAAAGGAACCGTAACGCAGCCCCTCCCAATCTGCAGGGGAATCTGCTCCCAACACGGCGCGTGAGGCAAACCCCGATGTGTTGTGTTGAATTATGGCCGCAATCGAAACCAGGGAAATATCCTTCGCGCGCGCCAGCGTGACCTGCTCCTGGAAACTCACCCCAAATTCCACCACGTTGCTCAGGACGGCCTGTTCCGCAAAGACCTCTCCCGGTTCGATAATCGTCACATCCAAACCCGCATCTTCGAAATAACCGTTCGCCTGGGCGACATAGAAACCTGTGTGATTCGTATTCGGCACCCAGTCCAGCATCAAGTTTATCGGCGTGAGCTCCTGCCCAGCCTGGGGGCCACAGGCGCTCATAAGCAATCCGAGACCAAACGTTATCAGGACCATCCTTATGCGTTTCATTTTCAATACCTTTTGTTAACCCTTCACGTACTTCACTTTTCGTCCCGGATCAATAAATGCCGGCTTGCTCCCACTGCTCTGCGCGGCGGGCGGCATAATACCAGGGCAGCATTGCGCGTTCGATGAGTGTTATTAACAAAAACAAACCGATGCTTATCCCCGTCGTAATGGCAATGGCGACAAAAACCTGGTCGGTCGCCAGCGCATTTTTTGAACGCAGCATATACAAGCCCAGGCCCGCCGATCCGCCGACCCATTCACCAATGGTCGCCCCGACGACGCTGTAGGTTACGGCTATCCGCAGTCCTGAGAAGAAGGAGGGCAGGGCGGAGGGTAGGCGAACCATGCGCCAGATCTGGCCTCTCTTCGCGCCCATGGTGATCAGGAGCGCGACGAGATCTGCATCCGCGGAGGCAAGCCCGTCGGCCGTGCTCACCGCCAGTGGAAAAAAGCAGATGAGGACAACGATGATAACTTTCGGCAATAGCCCGAATCCAAACCAGATGATGAACAACGGCGCGATGGCGAGAATCTGGACGGTTTGTGAGGCGACCAGGATGGGGTAGAACGCGCGACGAACGACGGGCGAAAGATCCATAGCCCCGGCGATAAGAAGGCCAAATACGATAGCAATTGCCAGTCCCAAAATTGTCTCAAGCATGGTGATGGCAATCGATCCGGCCAGCAACGCACGCGTCTCCCAACCGGCGCGGATTATCTGGGAGGGAGAGGGCAAGATGAAATCAGATAGCCCACTCCTCGAAGCGAAGATTTGCCATGCAAAAAGCACAAAGCCGATTAAAAGTACGGGAGGCATGATCTCGTTTGAGAATCGAGAGAGATGATTCTTAACCCTGGGATACCCAATTTCGGTATTTGAAGGCTCAGCCGGCATAAGGATGCTCCCTCATCTACCCATTCCAGTAGCAGTAATTACGAAACAAGGGGTTCATTTCTTGGTCTCCGGTGCAGGTGTGTGTACGAGCAATATGATGCCTTCGCGGAGCTTGATTTCCGCCTTGGACGCGGTGAGGACATTGCTCACTCCGCGCGCCAATCCCAAATGCAATGTTTGGTTCGCCAGAGGGTAAGCCAAATGGGAAGTAGTTATACCGACGGCATTATTACCAAGCGCGATAAGGCTCAAGCTATCGCCCGCGTCCCCGCGGACTTCGCCACCCGGGGGTCGCACGATGCGCGCGGTCTGCGCCCCGTCCCAGATCTCAATATGCAGATGGATTAAGTCAGGATGGGCGAGCAGCAGCAGATTGCTGAGCGTCATATCCATACGCCCGCCCGTTGCGCCAATAACGATGATCCTTTGTGCTCCTTCGTTCTTCGCCAGCAGCAGCGCGAGCTCTAAATCGGTCTCATCTTTCTGAGGGCTGTGAAGCTCGAAGCGCACTCCTTCTGCTGCAAACTGCTCACGCAATGATTCGTCAAGCGAGTCGTGATCGCCAATGAGAACGCCAACGCGTAAGCCAAGCAGATCAGCATGGCGGCTGCCGCCATCCGCGGCAAACACCGTGGCTGTATTCAGGACCGCAAGTCGTTGGCGCAGCAGCGGGGGATCCTCGATTTCAGCATTGGCAAGAACGATCGCCAATTTATGCATAAAAAAAATCACTCCTGCATCGGGAGTGATGTCGCTGTTCATTTTCGCCATCCCTCCGCCGGTATTATCCGGTTCAGGTTCTGCGGGTCGCGGGTGTGTTAAACCCTCTTCTCAGCCCCAATTGGGCTCCCCGTGGGTACTATTTCAGGCAGTATACAGTGGCCCAGTTCAGAGGTCAAGAAAGGAACCAGAGATGCGTAAAATGGTATAAGGGAGCAGGCGCTTTGCCACAAGCAAAGCGTGTGAGGATTGGGCGCAATAAAAAACATTGCGTTTCGGCAATCTCAATCGGCAATAAGGAATCAGGGATTGGGGAGCAGGAAGCGGAGGTGCATAATATGTAATATGGGAGTAAATGAGCAGTAAGCAGGGATAATGGATCAAGGAGATTGTACTGATTACTAATTGACTAATTACTAATTGACGGATTACTAATCACTGGTTTACGGATAACCAGTTTACTAATTGACCAATTACTATTTACTTGTTGACTTTTTCCTTCTCACTTCTTCACTTCCTCATCTTCTTTCATTTCTTCAAGGATGCTGAAGAGCAGCTCGAGCAGCACGGTTTTCACCGATTCTTTATCGGATGCAACACAGGGAAGGAATTTTATCTTGCGGTCGAGCCGCAGGGCAATTCGTAAGTCATGTTAGCGTTTGGAAAGATTCCCGAGCCGCTTCCAAAGTTAATTCAATTTCATTTGTGCCATGGGCTGTCGACACGAACGCCGATTCGAATTGCGACGGGGCCAGATAGATGCCGCGCTCAAGCATCCGATGAAAGAATGCCGCGTAGCGCTTGGTGTCGCTAGCGCGGGCTGTTTGCCAATCCTGGACAGGCCCCTCGGTGAAGAAAAAACCGAACATCGTCCCGACGCGCGTGTTTTCCAGTGGTACGCCCGCTCGCCGGGCAAACCTTCGCAGACCATCGTGCAAAATTTGGGCGTTCTTCTCCATGGTTTTCCAAAGTTCACTTTGCTTCAATAGCTTAAGAGTTTCGATTCCTGCCGTCATAGCCAGTGGATTGCCCGCCAATGTACCTGCCTGATAAACTGGTCCAATGGGGGCGACCATCTCCATGATTTCGTGGCGGCCGCCGTATGCGCCGACGGGTAATCCGCCTCCGATTACCTTGCCGAGTGTGGTCAGATCAGGCTCAATGCCGTAAAGTGTCTGTGCGCCACCTGGATGTACACGAAACCCTGTCATGACTTCGTCGAAGATCAACAGAGCTCCCGATGCAGTGGTGAAGTCGCGTAAGCCTTGCAAAAATCCATCGCGTGGCGGGATAACACCCATGTTGCCTGCCACCGGTTCGACGATCACGGCAGCAATTTGATCCGGATTGGATTTGAAAATCTCATGGACCGAGTCCAAATCGTTGTAGCGCGCC
This sequence comes from Chloroflexota bacterium, assembly GCA_022561215.1. GTDB lineage: Bacteria > Chloroflexota > Anaerolineae > Anaerolineales > E44-bin32 > JADFRQ01. Next base: position 8,895 of record JADFRQ010000014.1, read on the forward strand.
AGCAGGGTGTCCTGCACAGCAGCGCGCGGCACACCAGGTGAATCAGGGAGGTCGAAAGTCGCTACACCCGACCCGGCCTTAACGAGGAACGCATCGGCGTGGCCGTGATAACATCCCTCGAACTTTATGATTTTATCCCTGGAAGTGAAGGCGCGCGCCAGCCGAATGGCACTCATCGTCGCCTCGGTCCCAGAGGTTACGAAACGGATCATCTCGATCCCCGGCATAAACTCCATCACAAGACGGGCCAGTTCGGTCTCTTGCTCCGTCGGTGCGCCATAAGATGTTCCCCGTTCAAGGGCTTTACTTAGGGCCTGGACAATCGCTTTATGCGAATGCCCCAGAATTAGGGGCCCCCATGAAAGCACATAGTCAATATAACGATTGCCATCAACATCTCTCAGATAGGCGCCTTGGCCACTCTCGATAAAGACAGGATTCCCACCAACTGCACCAAAGGCGCGCACCGGGGAATTGACTCCGCCGGGCAGCAATTGTTGAGCTTCAACAAAGAGTTGTCTTGACTTAGCATTGTCCTTCATCACAATACCTTGCCGGGTTTAAGGCGTCGGGAGATTGATCTCTGGATCAGATGTTCAATGGCATTGTCCGCTGCGGTCTTCCCCGAATGAATGCAGTCGGGGATACCAATTCCTGTGTATCCAGCACCAGCCAGGAAAAGGCCGGGATATTTTCCCGAGAACCCCTGGATTGCAGCTATGCGTTCGGAGTGCCCCAAATTATACTGAGGCGTAGCGGACGGCCAACGGTACACTCTTGTAAACATAGGATCCGCAATTAATTCGAGGGTTTTTGCAAGTTCTCTGCTCGCAATCTCTATCAACACTTCATCACTGGGGTCATGATCGGTAGCCGAATTCGTGATGCGAATAAAGAGGCGCAACAAAACATATCCCTTGGGCGCGCGATGAGGGAACTTGGATGAAGTCCAGGTGCAGGCCAAAACCGCTCTATTCTCCGCATGAGGGACGATATAGCCATGGCCGTTTAAGGGCGAATGAAGATCTTCTTCTCGGAATGCCAGAGATACTGTCGCGGAAGAAACGTATTTAATTTCTCCGAGAAGTGTGGATAGTGTTGGGTCCAAACCTCGAACCATTGAAGCCGCAGCGAAGGAAGGCGTCGCCAAAATAATAGCGTCAGCCGTAATATATTGCCCGTCATCCGTCGTAACTTGGTAGCCTTCTCGATAACGCGTGATATCGCGGGCCGCTATCCCTGTTCTGAGATCCACCTTGGAGAGTCGCTCAACTAGCGCCTCGAATATTTCGGCGAGACCCGCGCGCGGTGTGAGGAAGATCGAATGTTTCTTGCTTGTAAAACTCGATTGGCGCCGCTGGCGCTTCAAAGCCAAAGCGCCGCGGATCAGACTTGCATGACGCCTTTCCCATTCACGTAGTAATGGAAACGTTGACTGCGCGCTCAGACGATCACCATCGCCTGCATAAATTCCGCTCATGAGTGGTGCGAACATTTTTTCATACGCTTCTCTGCCAAAGCGCCTCGTGAAAAGTTCACCAATGCTCTCGTCACCATCTTCCTTTCGCGCCGGAAGCAGAAAATCAAGCGCCATACGAAGCTTCCCTTTGAGAGAAAGCAGCGGGCTTTTGATAATTGGCCAAAACATTGTAGGCACCATACTCACCAGACCGTCAGGCAAGGCAACGAGTTTTCCTTGCTGAAGGACGAAAACGCTGCGCTTCTGCAGATTAACTTCCTGAAGTCGGTCCTCCAATTTGAGTTCACGGCATAAGTCGACCGCCCAAGGCTTGGTGGAAACAAAGGCATCCGCCCCTCCCTCGATGACAAAATCGCCGATACTTTCGGTGAGAATCTTTCCTCCTAAACGTGAATCTTTTTCAAGCAATGTTATTTCGAGTGGCAAGCCACGCTCGGAGGCCTTGCGCTGCAGATAGTATGCGGCCGAGAGCCCGCTTATGCCGCCGCCAACAACTACGGCTTTCACAACCATCTCTCTGTCTTCGCTGTTTGGCGTACTAATCGACCAAGGCTGGCCATCATGAGCGGATTAGATCCGGGCATCTTGATTCGCCAGAGCATCCCACCGGCAGCCTTGACCTGTTCCTTGAAGGCAATGTCGATGTCATATAAGATCTCAACATTTCGAGCCACAAAGCCAATCGGAACAACGAGAAAATTCTTTATACCTTGAGTGATCAGGTTCACCATCAAATCGCCAGCGTCTGGGCCAAGCCATGGGTCAGGCAGCATAGCTGCGCTCTGGTAAGCAAAATGTGTTTCTCGATCAGGAAACCGAGATTGTAGTGCGCGGCATGTGGCCCGCAGCTCTTGTGGATAGGGATCATTCCAGGAAAGGATGCTCTCCGGTAGGCTATGCGCCGTGAATACAAGGTGCGTATTCGGCTCCACTGAATCAGGGATTTCCTTCAACCCGTCACGGATATGAGCCTCGAGCGTATCGAGGTAGCCTGGATCCTCTTTCCAGCTATCAATGTGGGCGACTTCTATGTGTGCAGAAAGGTCATCTAGCGTCTCATCGAGCCGTTTGAAGTAAACCTCGACACTCATTTTCGAATAATGCGGCGCCATTACGAGAGCGACCAACTTTTTGATGTTTGCTGAGGCAATGTCGGATACCGCTTTGGGGATGGTGGGATGCCAGTGCCGCATGCCCACGAATACTTGAAATAACGGAGGTTCTAGCTTATCTAGCTCTGCCTGAAGACCTCGGGCTTGGGCCTGCGTCTCCTCTAGGAGAGGCGAGCGGCCGCCGACCAATTCGTAGCGTCGAACAATCTCCGCCACTTGTGCCTTAGAAATTTGCCGACCGCCCCGAACATCATGCAGATACGCCTCAATGTCGGCAAGCTTGTCTGGCCCCCCATAGGCCATCATCAGCACTCCAATCGATTCGTTCATGCCTCGCCATTTGATGCTGCATGGAGTTCGTAGGCATGCACAATCTCAACCACAGCGCGGACACTTTCGACATCGGTTTGAGGTAAGACGCCATGACCGAGGTTAAAAATGTGACCTGGTCGCCCTCGGGCCTGCTCGAGGATCTTGACAACTCTTTGCTCAAGTACCGGCATCGGAGCCAATAGCAGTGCCGGATCGAGATTGCCTTGGACCGCTACATCATGCCCTAAATGGTCCCAAGCCTGGTCAAGCATTATGCGCCAATCCAGACCGATAACACTTCCACCTGCCTGGTGCATGGCTTTAAGCAGCGTTGCGGTAGCGGTGCCAAAGTGAATTACCGGGACTCCGGTTTCACTCGCTGCTTTTAACACAACAGTGCTATGAGGAAGGACGTATTGACGGTAGTCATCAGGACTGAGCGCACCTACCCAACTATCAAATAGTTGAACCACTTGTGCCCCTGCGTTGATCTGGGCGACAAGGTAGTCGGCCGTCATCTGTGCGATTTTATCCATTAACTTATGCCATGTATTGGGATCGGAATACATCAATGATTTTGTAACGAGGTAATGCCGGCTGCTGCCACCTTCGATCATATACGAAGCGATCGTAAAGGGCGCGCCCGCGAAACCAATAAGCGGTACTGCCGCAGGCAGCTCTTGGCGTAGAATCTGAATCGTCTCCATCACGTTGGAGAGGTCATCCTCAGGTACGATCGGCCTTAACGCGGAGATATCCTGTATCGTGCGCACTGGATTGTGAATAACCGGGCCTTTGTCTTTGACGTACTCAAGATCGATGCCCATCGGGATCAATGGGAGAAGGATATCCTTGAATACGATAGCAGCATCGACCCCTAGCGATTGTACAGGCTGAAGCGTGACCTCCACTGCTAGATCAGGTTGCGCGATGATCTCAAGCAAGGAGTACCTCTCACGAATAGCGCGGTACTCAGCCATGTAGCGGCCCGCCTGTCGCATGAACCAGACTGGCGTGTGATCGACTGGCAATCGCCAGCAGGCGCGCAAAAAAACCTCGGTAGGTTCCGAGTCAGCCTGTGGGCTCACGTGCTCTTCCACAGCTCAAAGAATTCCTCATCTGGGCAATAAATGGCGGAATGCAGAGGCGTATCGCGCTCAGTGTATAATCGTCCGTCTGTCTCCCGCAAATCCCGCACTAGGTCCGAGAACAGCGGTAGGTCATCGGTCTCATAAACGACCACGAACTCTTGATTCTGCACCCCGAATGAATAGAGCAGCAGCTGAGAGATCTTTGAATATGTCTTTCCAAGGCGAATGTGTTCATTCATCATTCCTTGGCGAGCATCTTTGCCCAGGAGATACCATTCTTTGGTTTTGACGAATGGGTAGATAACCAGGTATTTCTTACGCGAATTGGAAAATGGATCAATCTCTTGCGCCGACCGCGCATGGCTATACGTTGTGGAACTCGTATATCCCCATAGGGTATTAATAGGCTCGATGAATCGTCGATGGGGGTTTAGTGCTTGGGCAGCTTTTTTGAAGAAACCAGCGGTGGTATCTTGATCTTGAAGCGCAAGAGCACTCCATGCCACAAAATCTACTCTAGATTGCATGGGAAATACCTGGTAGAGTTCGACCTTCTCTGCTGTACCTCGCAGGGCGCTCAACCAAGTTCGAAGGAACTTATCGCGCGCCTCTTCGGGAAGTTGCCAATAGGCATCCTTAAAACGGTAAAGGGCAAAGTGGTTCAAACTACGTTCGGATTCTGAGCTCATCTATCTTATCCTCTGAAATGATCTAATTTCTCGATAAATTTGAGGTAGTCAAGTAAGGGCTTCTCTTTTATCTGGCACTCTCCAAAGCTTCACACGCTTAACGCGAGTACCCAGGGCACTTTCGTATGGATTTGCAATCAAACTGAGGGTCGTGTTTAGGTTTTCCCTGGTTCTTTATTCTCCTCTATCCAGCGCGCCGCATCTTTTGCATGGTATGTGATGATGAAATCTGCTCCAGCACGCTTCAACCCCGATAGCAACTCCAGCACCGCTCTTTCTTCATCGAGCCAGCCATTGATAGAGGCTGCCTTAATCATGGCGTATTCCCCACTGACGTTGTAGACCGCAAGTGGGATCTCTTGATAGGACTGCTTCACCCGATAGATGACATCCATATAAGGCAGGGCGGGTTTAACCATCAACATATCCGCCCCTTCATCCAGGTCGATACGCGCCTCTCTTAACGCTTCGTGAGTATTGGCAGAATCCATCTGATGGGAGTGTCGATCTCCGAAACTAGGGGATGAATCTGCCGCATCTCGAAAGGGACCATAAAAACTGGAGCTGTACTTAATGGCATATGAAAGAATTGGAATCTGTTGGTAGCGCTTCTGATCGAGCGCCTGGCGGATCGCGGCAACCATACCATCTATCATCCCGCTTGGTGCCACAATATCCGCGCCTGCTTCCGCGTGAGAAATAGCCACCTTTCCCAGTACATCCAACGTGGCATCGTTGAGGATATAGCCTTCCGGAAGATTTGGTTCCGGTAGTGGTTCACCAAGGTTGAGCAGCCCACAATGCCCGTGGTCGGTGTATTCACAAAGGCAAATATCTGTGATCACGATCAGCTTAGGTACAGCGCTTTTGATCGCTCGGATAGCACGCTGGACAATGCCATCGCCTGCGAAATTTTCCAGGCCGATCGGATCCTTTGAATTGGGAATTCCGAACAGAAGGACAGCTGGGATCCCGAGATCAGCGATGGTTTTGGCTTCTTCAGCAATCCGATCGACCGACCATTGGAATACCCCCGGCATAGAAGGCACTTCATTCTTTACACCCTGGCCATGGCGCAGGAAAAGTGGATAGACTAGATCCACTGTGTCCAATTGCGTCTCGCGCACAAGGCGACGCAATTCTGGAGTAGAGCGGAGCCGGCGCGTGCGCACCACATTTAAAAGTGAACTCATTGAATCATTTTCATTTCGAATAACCTACGCTCTCGGCCGAAGCGTAATGATCAAGCAGAATGTCGACCAGACCCTGGCTTGTGTATTGGGAAGCGATGATAGACTGACGGTACCCTGCTTCATATGCAGCGCCCGCGGTTATAGGGCCGATACAGGCGATAAGCGGAACGCCGGGTAACTTTAGAGGATCCAACCCGGCGGCACGTAGTATGGCCACTAAGTTCCGCACTATTGAAGGGCTGGTGAAGGTGATCACATCAATTCCTGACCTGAATTGTTCTATCACTTGCGGATCATCTTCCTCCGCGACTGCCCGATAAATCGCAATCTCTTCTACATCGGCTCCTCTACGCCTTAGCTCAGACGGCAGAATCTTCCGCGCGTCCAGGGCGCGTGGCAGAAGGATACTTTTACCCCTTATTTTTCGCAGGCCGGCAGCCAGACTCTCGGCGACGAAATCCTGCGGGACAAAGGAAGGCTCTACATCATGAGCAACCAACGCTTCGGCGGTGGCTGGCCCGATCGCAGCTATCCTGCAACGCGCGAGCACCCTGCTGGATATACCGATTGCTTGCATACGCTCCCAGGTAATCGCCACTCCGTTGACGCTCGTAAAGATAACCCAATCGTAAGACGATAACCTTGAAAGGGCTGTATCAAGGTCGGAAAGATCTTCCATAGCTTCAATCTTAATCGTTGGGAAGGAAATCGGCGTTGCGCCGTGGGCGGCCAGAGCATCTGCCAACTCCGCTGCCTGATCTCTCGGTCGAGTGACGACAATCCTCAGCCCGCCCAGCGAAGATGGCTTAATCATGCTGGCTCACGATCTCGGAAGCGCCCTTCTCTAAAGCCTGGGCTGCGAGAGAGCGGCCGAGTGTAGTTGGATCGTCGCCAGTTGCCGAAACGCGAATTATAGACCGCCCATCCAACGAAGCGACCACCGCGCGCAGCGAGAGCAGCTCTTCCGACCAACTAGCGTAAGCGCCCACAGGCGAAGAACAACCGCCGCCAATGCCCTCCAGCAATGTCCGTTCTGCCTGGACAGCCGTTCGGGTAGGGCCGTGGTCAATTGCCGATAGAATCCGTTTCAGCCTTTGATCGTCCTTCCTGTACTGAACCGCGATCGCTCCTTGGCCAGGAGCGGGAAGCATCCGGTCGAAAGGCATCAAATAGCTGATATGATCATCTAGCCCAAGTCGCTGCAGCCCAGCTGCGGCCAGGACCGCAGCGTCATATTCCCCGTGAAGGACTTTCTCCACACGCGTTCCGACATTTCCCCGAATCGATAGGACGATCAAATCGGGTCGCTCCGCAAGAATTTGGGATTGACGCCGCAGGCTTGAAGTCCCCACAACAGAGCCAGAGGGAATATCATCGAACCCCCATTTTCCAGCGGTAACGAAAGCATCTCTTGCATCCCCGCGCGCTAGAATGGCGCCCACACTTATTCCCGGCGCCTCATCTATTGGCAAGTCCTTCAGTGAATGCACCGCCAGATCTACCTCTCGATGGAGGAGGGCGTCTTCCAGCTCTGAGGTGAAAAGACCCTTCCCACCAATCTCCGGCAGCGGCTGATCGATGCTCCGATCTCCTTTGGTGGTGATGGTCTTGATTTTGAATTCCAATTCTGGCCAAGCCTTTGACAGCACTTCCCTGACTGCCGTAGTTTGCCATCGAGCGAGAGGGGATGATCGCGTTGCCAGGACAATCGTATCCCCGTATTTAGCGCTCACGGCTTCTTTCCTTCCCTGCTCGGTTGAGCATATTCTATGTGTGCCTGGGAGATTTGCGTTCCGGGGAGTGCTTCTCGAGTCCAAATAGCTTCCTCGTCACGATTGTGTAAAGAGCGAGTTCATCGCTGTGGACCTGTTCTTTGAGGGAAAGCGTCGGAATATTAATCAGCTTTTTGACCAGCGCCCGGGTGAGTGCTTCAACTTGCTCCCTTTCCGCTTCTGTTAAGTCAGGCAGTCGCCGCAAGCTGCGCGCGACCTCCTTGACACGAATATTCTCAGCCTGTTCATGTATCGCCGCGATCAGGGGGGTCACAGCAAGAGTATCGAACCAGGATTGAAACGCCTGCAATTCCTCTTCGATCAGATTCTCGACGCGTGGTACCTCGCTCATACGAACATCAAGCCCTGCGTTTAGATGACCTTGCAATTGATCGAGATCGTAAAGCTGAACTCCGTCCAATTCTCGAACCGTAGGGTCGACATCCCTGGGGATAGCGATATCGATGATTACGAGTTTTCGATCACGTTTATCGTTTAAATTCGCGGCGACCATCTCCCGACTGAGAACGATTTCCGGCGCTGCTGTCGAGCTGATCACGATATCCGCAAGCCGAAGTTCGTCCTGAAGGGCTTCGAAGGAGTGTGCGCGTGCCTCCCATCGATCCGCTAATTCTTGCGCACGTCCCATGGTCCTGTTGAGCACGACGATGTCCGTCACGCCTCGTTTGCGGAATGCCTCGACAGCCAGTTCAGCCATCTCGCCTGCGCCAATAACCAATACTCTAGCTGTCGAGATTTCACCGTGGATCTTTGAAGCCAGGCGAACAGCAACGGAGCTTACAGATACCGGGTTTTGGGCAATGGCGGTTTCAGATCGTGCGCGTTTGCCAGTATGGATTGCCGTTTGAAAGAGTCGCGAGAGTACAGGCCCCACTGAGCCCGCATCCTGCGCAAGCTTGTAGGCCTCGGAGACCTGCCCCAAGATCTGAGCCTCACCGAGAAGCATGGATTCGAGCCCTGTGGCCACCCTATATAGATGCTGGACTGCGATTGAACCTCTCAAACGGTAGACGATATTTTTGAACTTATCGCGTGATATCCCGCTCAGCTCGGCCAGCCACACTTCTAAAGCTTGGAAATCCACCGTTTGAGAAAGTGCGTAGACCTCCGTCCTGTTGCATGTGGATAGGATTGCAAGCTCCGCGGGATAATTGGTGGCAACCTTCTTGCTCAGTCCGAATTGCTCAAGCGCAATGCTTTGTTTCTCCTCGCCAATGGTAAGAGATTCTCGCAAGGCCAGAGGAGCAGTTCTATAGTTGAGTCCCATGGATAGGATAAACATCGCGGATCAAATTTCTCCAACGTTTTCATCAGCAGGAATACTCTGATAATATTCCACCACCGAAAGATGGACGGTGTTGAATAATTCGGTCATGCGAGAGAAGATGCGCAAGTTGGCTTCCTGTCGCAGATTGGCAACATCAGGGAGCTCAAGCGCCGACAGCATCATAGTGTCACGAAAAAAGAGCATGATTCTGAGCAATTCGGGCAATTCGATCCCTAATTTTCGGGATCGGACAGCATAGGATACTCCCACCTTTTCAGCTTCACTGCGAAGTCCACTATTCCTAAGGCTCGAGCCGACGTACTGCATCGTCAAGCCTAGCAGATGGCGACCCAATGCTCGAAATTCATCGCGATCTTGGTCTTGAAGCCCGACGAGCCAATTCGGTTTTGGTCGCATTGTAGAGAGCTGGCGTTGGGTCTTTACAAGTGCATTGCCGGCCAAGCGCTGTTCTAATCCCCCGATCGTTCTGAGTTTCATTCTCTGATCGATATGCGCATTGAGATCATGGATTAAGAAACGGCGATGGCCGCCGGGGGTGAGGCTTACTGGAATCTGACCGCTATTTGCCCACCTTCGAAGTGTATTGGGATGGGCCTCTACATAGGCGGCGGCTTTCGAAAGAGGCAACCATTCGCTTGGAATAGACAATTTTGTATCCAGAATAGTCCAGAATTAAGCTTGAAATGTAATAAATCTTACCAAAAACTAATCACTTGTACCTTTGTGCACATATATTATATCGTATTGGACATGGCTTATCATGCCGTGAACCAGGATCCAAATAATCTCATTTTAACGATGTTCGGCGTCCAATGGAGAATAAAATTCAATAAGGTGTCGTGCGCTGGCTTTACAAGCACACGTAAAGCAAGATTTGCTTAGTCCCAGCCAAACAAGATTCGAATCCATCATTGTTTGGTAACAATATCATTTGACTTGATACGGAACCAGAGCAGAAAGCAGGGGCCAGGCGCTTTGCCAGAAGCAAAGCGTGTGAGGATTGGGCGCAATAAAAAACATTGCGTTTCGCCAATCTCAATTGGGGAATGGGGAGTAGAGATGCGGAAAATGTAATAGGGGATCCGTAAGAAGAAAGTAGGAATCAGGTAGGACTGCGATAGTAACTGTTTACTTATTCACCGGTCACAATTTACTAATTTCTCGATTCCCTTTTACCGATTGACCAATTTCTTTTTACTGTTTGACCGATCACTGATTGACTGATTCCTTATTCCTGCTTACTTATCTATTTCCTCCTTCTCCTTCATTTCCTCGAGGATGCTGTAGAGCAGTTCGAGCAGCACGGCTTTCACCGATTCTTTATCGGAGGCGACGCAGGGAAGGAATTTTATATTGCGGTCTATCCGTAGGGCAATACGTAAGTCGTCCACTTCCCAGGCGTCACTTATATCCTGCTTGTTTGCAGCAACAACGTACGGAGTGGGGGCATAGGCACGGAATGTCTCCAGGATGCTCTTTGCCTCGCGAAAGGTTTCGGGGCGCGAACTATCGATGATGACGATAAACCCCAACATGCCTTCGGAGAGGATCTCCCACATGAAGTCGAAACGTTTCTGACCGGGCGTACCGAAAAGGTAAAGAACGAGATCTTCATCAACCGTGATGCGGCCAAAATCCATGGCTACGGTTGTTGTTTCTTTGATTCGTTCCTCCGCGCTGGAAATCTTGCGTTCAGTGGAGACAACATCAATCTCACTCACAGACTGGATGAAGGCAGTCTTGCCAGCGTTGAAAGGACCGGTAACCACCATTTTAACCGTCTGCATGCGTGATCCTCACTTATAACGAGCGGATGCGCTGGATCAAGCGATTAACCAGCGATTCTTTTTGTTCAATGTCAATAGGCTTGATTTGTTTTACCTGGGCGGGCAAGGGCATGCCATCAGGCCGGACGATTTCGACCAGACCAGCCTGCAGCAGGCCATAAACAACCCTGCGGATTTCCAATTCACTCATCACATTTGCTTTCGCAATCTGAGTGATCGTATTTTTCGGATTTACGTACGATACAACTTTCCATTCTTCGACGTTTAAGTTGACATCACGAATATTCGCACCGGGGCGTTCGACAAAATCAAGCGCCATGTCGAGGTTGGGGACTTCATCCCTGAGCCTTTCCCACTCGCGCATCCTGCGCGAGCCTTCAATGATGATATTTTCGAGGTTGAGACGGATGGTAATTCTGCCCTCCGGCGGAAGTACCCCCGCATCAAATCGGAAGAATCCCTCACCCCAGGTGAAGAGTTTATAGATAATGTCACGGAAGTACTGGCGAATGCTGGCGAGGATGTCTTGCTGAACCAAGTAGCCAGCATTGATCAAGAGCAAACCCAACGACTTATCATCCTTGTCCGAAGCATGCGTCTTTATCGCCCGCGCCTGGCGGCCAGAAATTAAGCCCCCACGGAGAAGAATCCCCGTGAGAGTACCATCTTCATTGCCCACCTGCGCATAGATCAATTTTCCGTCTTGAAAAGAGACCCAGGCTGCTTCTGTCGGACCCTCAATCGTGAGCGTGCCGGTTTTTCGGGCTAGGTTAATCAGGTTGAGCAATTGGGTTACGCTGAAATCTCGGAGGTTACCCTTTAACGCCATACGGGCCTCTTAATCATACCTTTCACCAAGCTGGGGGATTATACTTTGGGAAAAAACATAGTGCAAACCATCGAATGCCTAAGTCAACCAGCCACCGCGCAGCTGGCGAACATTTAAGACTGTCAAAAACGCTTCAGGATCGATCGTTCGAATCCTCTTCGCAGTGCGTCGTACTGCGCCACGTCGGACATAGCAGTAAATAAGGCTTACCGTCCCTTGCAAACCTTCCGCAGCGACCTCCGTGACTCCGTGACCGCTTTCCCTTAATCCCTCGGTTACCAGGCTTCCCCTGCGCGAACTTATGATACGCATCAAGCTATACCCGGGGATAAAGCGTGACTGAATCGTAATTCCGATAACATTTCCCGTTGCAAATCCGGCCGCGTAGGCAAGAATGTTGATTGGATTTTGGAGATTTGCCAGAATAGTCGCTGCGCCAATGGCGAATGATGTTGCCTGGACGAATCCAAAAACCCACGCCGCGCCGCGTCTGCCCTGGACAACGAGCAGCATGCGCAAGGTGGCCACGGTTAAATCAAATGAACGTAATCCAAAAATGAGGGCAGCAATTTGCGCCGGAGGAAGCGCCTCGATCCAGGTTCTAATATCCATTGCTTCTGCTTCCCGAGACCATCTGCGTGGAGCGGGGGCGCGCCATTGACCTGGTTAATCGAAATTTACATCGGGGGACTATGCCAGGATCAAGCACGCCAAAACCCTCGATTGAGAGGTCGTATATCCTCAACGGTCACAAAAGCATTGGGATCGATCTGCGATATTTCCTTCTGCACCCTGGTGATATCGCGTCGCCGCACACTTGAGCTGATGACGGCAACCGTTCCATCTTTGCCCCTTCCCGCCACTTCAGTGGCCGCATAACCAGCGCCACGCAGCGCTTCGACAATGGCACTTCCCCTTCGAGAGCTGATGATGCGCAAATGAGCATGCCCGATCGCCAGGAATTCTTCGAGCGCCATGCCCACCACATTTCCGGTCGCAAACCCGGCTCCATAGGCCACGATATTCCAAAGATTGTCGAGATTGCTGAGCACGCTAGTGATTGCAATGACCCAAATCGTGGACTGCATGAACCCCAATATCCAGGCAGCCCCGCGCCGGCTTCGAATGACAAATAGAATCCGCAACGTATCCAGAGACATATCCCCGACACGCATGAGAAAAATGGCCAAGGTGATAATCACCGGAGGGATTGCCGAAAAATCGATCATAGATTCTTTAATTTGCTCGGTTCGCGGATGGCCGGCATATAAACTTGCTTGGCATATTGCTTTAACATTCGCCGCATGCTGAATATTGGTCCAATACTGGCAATCGATTCCTTTACCCATCCAATCCATTCATTGGGCAGGTTGTCGGCGGAACGCTCGTAGTAGAGGGGAATAACTTGAGTTTCAAGAATAGCATAAAGTGTCGCGGCGTCAGTACTATCGGCCTCATCCTCATTTTCCCCATCATCCGTCCCGGCCAGGGCCCATCCGTTATGCCCGTTGTATCCCTCATTCCACCAACCATCCAGAACGGACAGATTGATGACACCGTTGATCGCTGCCTTCTGCCCGGAGGTTCCCGATGCTTCCTTGAGCCGTCGAGGAGTATTTAGCCATACGTCTACCCCTTGGACCAAATGGCGCGCCAGGTTGATATCGTAATCCTCGAGGAATACCAGTCTGCCGCCGAACTCTGCTCGTTTTACTGCCTGATAGACATCCTGGATGAGCCTTTTCCCTGGTTCATCCGCGGGATGAGCCTTACCTGCGAATATTATTTGCACGGGCCTCCCTGGCTGATTGACCAATTCCAGCAATCGATCAAGATCGTGCAGGATGAGATTCGCGCGCTTGTATGTTGCGAATCTTCGAGCGACCCCAATCGTTAACGCATACGGATCAAGAAGTACTCCGCTGGCAACAACCTGAATCGGGTGAATCTTTCCTGCATACCATGGCTGGCGCGCACGCTCGAGCATATAGGAGACAAGTTTTCTTTTTAAGTGGCGCCGGACCTCCCAAAGCTCCGCATCTGGAATTTTATCGACGGCTTTCCAAATTGCGGCTTCATCAAGATGATCCTCCCAATTCTCATCAAAATAACGGTTATAGAGGTGCTTTAATCGTCTGGCGAGCCAGGAGTTCGTATGGATTCCATTCGTGATGTGGGAAATAGGGATATCTTCTTCTGATACTTCTGGCCACATGAAAGACCACATCTTGCGCGCGACCTGTCCATGCAATTCCGATACCGCATTGCAGCGGCCAGACATCTTGATGGCCAGAACTGTCATACTAAATACTTCACCCCATGGCCGTTGCTGGCGAGCGAGATCGATAAAGGACTCGCGTTCGAAGCCAATCTCATTCCAAAGTTGGTTTAAGTACTTGTCGATGATCCAGAGTGGGAATTCGTCATGGCCTGCCGGGACGGGCGTGTGGGTGGTGAAGGCGGTACGGCGGCGTACCTGGGCGATCGCCTCCTCGAGGCCCATCCCTGCGGCGGCCAGTTCACGCAATCGCTCGAGGGTCATGAACGCAGAATGTCCTTCATTGAAATGCCATACCGCCGGATTAAACCCCAGCATGCGCAGCGCGCGTACGCCACCAACCCCTAATAATATTTCTTGCGAGATGCGCAATTCTAAATCACTGGTATATAGGCGCGCAGTTAAGCTGCGATCGGAGGGCTGATTTAACTGCACATCGCTGTCCATCAAGAATAAGGAGACACGCCCAATCTGTACTTTCCAGAGTCGGGCGTGGACGGTTCTCCCGGCCAATTGCACGCTTACGATAAGCGCTTCCCCGTGATTGTCACTTACGGGAAGGACTGGAAGATCCGAAAATCGAAGCGAAGTGTACTCCGCTTCCTGCCAACCATCTTCCGTGATGTGTTGTTTAAAATATCCTTGTGTGTACAGGAACCCAATCGCAACAAGGGGAAAATCCAAATCGCTGGCTTCTTTTAGATAATCGCCGGATAGAACGCCCAATCCACCGGCGTAAAAGGGCAATGTCTCGTGCAAGCCAAACTCAGTCGAAAAATAGGCGATGGGGTGATTTTGCATCGCGGGGTAGGTTTCTTGATACCAGGTGGGGTTGACCCTCTTGATGTAGCCATCAAAATGTTTAATTGCTTCGTCATAGGCATCGAGGTAATAGCGATCTTTCGTAGCCGCGGTTAAGCGTGCCTTGGATATTTCCCTTAGTAAGCGCACCGGATTATGTTCGGTTGCCTCCCACAACTCCGCATCGAGAAGTTGGTAAAGTCGTACCGCATCGCCATTCCAGGTCCACCAAAGGTTATAGGCAAGATCGGATAAACGTCGTATTCTGCGCGGCAGCTGAAAGTTGTTGTTTTGGATGGCTTTCGAATTGTTGGCGATTTCCATAAATTAAAAATACCCTTTCCAAATAGCCAATTTAAGAAAATCTTCCATTTTGCATCATTTGAGGCGCATCATCATTCCAGGCCGAGGAAGTCAATTTGCCGCTCGAGAATCACTTATTCCTGCAAATAGGTCGGATTCGCGCAATCCAGCGTCTGCTTCAGGATAGCCGCGCATGAACATTTCGCCACCTTCCGCTAGTTTGAACATCAGCCTTAAGAGCCAGTATTGTTTGGGTTGATTCTCGAGTTGGCTGGCGTGGCAGGCGATTGCCTTTTTCTTCTTATCCAAAACCGAACGGATATCGATCCTGGCGTGAGTGGGAAACTTTATTTTTGTGGCTTCAACCAAGTCGATATCGCTGTTGCGCCCCCATTTTCTAGGATTCTGTCCAAATAAGGGCATCAAACGTACGGCAGCCTTCATGGTTCTTCGCTGAAATGTTGCAAAATAAAGTTTACGGAGGTCCGTTTGCTGTTGATCCCGAGCGCTTTGAAATGCTTGCACTGTGGCGCGATGAATCGCCAGATGGTCGGGATGGCCATAACCACCGAAGGCGTCAAAAGTGATCACCACCTGGGGATTGATGCGTAACAAATGATCCTTTATTTTCCCGGCGATCACATCCAAAGGGGCGGCGGCAAGCGCCCGAGAATCACGGTTATCTTTACTCCCCGGCATTCCTGAATCACGATAATCGAGAAACTCGATCCGTGTCAACCCCAAATGTTTTGCGGCGCAGCGAAGCTCAGCCTCGCGTAGTTCGCCAAGTGTTCCAGTGTTTTCCTGAAGGGATTGCGGGATATTTCCCACCTCTCCACGCGTTGCGCAAATAAGGGAAACCTCGACGCCTTGTTTCGCGTAGAGGGCCAGTGTGCCGCCTGGCCCGAAACTTTCGTCATCCGGATGGGCAAAAATCGCCAGCAATTTGCGTGAGTTCAAGTTGCGCGCAATCCTTTGCAGTGCATAGTGTGAACCGATCTCCCAATTTATACATCATTGCCCACAATCTGCACCACGATATTTCTCTGTCGTGGTCGAACATCAAAATCAATAAACAACACCTGCTGCCAGGTGCCCAGGATCATTTTGTGATTGTTTACGGGAATGGTGAGCGATGGTCCTATCAGGGCGGCCCGAAGATGGGAGTGTCCGTTGCCGTCGCCCCAGCGTAGATTATGTTTATATTCGGCAGCCTGGGGTGCAATCTGCTCTAGAGCGCGGCGCAGATCATCCAACGCCCCGTCTTCATATTCGATCGTCGTTAATGCGCTGGTTGAAGAGGGAGTAAATAGGCAGACGATGCCCTCTCGAACACCAGATTTCGTGATGATTTCCTGAACTTGATCGGTGAGGTCGAACATCTCGGAGTTGCCCCGGGTCCGAACCTCTACTTGTGCGCTGTAAATCATGCATCCTCCTAACGTAGCAGTAAAACTTGAGCGCGTCGTGCAGGCCTTTACGTTGTGCCGGGCTGATTTAATAAAACAGAGCAAGAATGGATCAGGATTGGAGCAGAGAGGGATGAAGGACAACGCCCGAATAATGTAGGAGAAAAAACCATGGATAGCCGTTGCATGCAGCGGTGTAGCTCGCAACGGCGCAATTCATTACAAGGCAACTTGCTCCAGGAATGAATGCCACACAATGGTTTTGGCCCTGTCAGACACGGTCTTGCTTTTTCGTGGATGTGCCCATCCAAATGAAGATGCCCTCTTCACGCTGCGGGGTACGGGGCCTTCACTCCTCATTTAAGAGCTGTTGGGATTCTTCTTTAATTGCTTTGAACTCCGCGAGATCAAGTTCTGTGCGCGTATCGTTCTTCCCGCTTTTCTTGGCCAGATATTGGGCGTTATCTGCCCTGGCAAGCATGTCATCGATGGATGTGTCTGCTTCTCGAAGATGGCTTACTCCACCACAAAATGTAAGTGGAGGAACAATTGGCGATAGCTGCCTGCCATAGGCAATCAAGGCCTTGCGTAATTTCCCGGCCACATTTTGAGCGTCCGGCAAGAGTGTTTCGGGTAAGAGCACAGCAAATTCGTCGCCACCAATGCGCGCCAGGAGATCGGTAGAACGCAGGACGGCGGAGAGGGAGCGTGTTGCGCCGCGTAATACATCATCACCAAAGAGGTGTCCATGGCGATCATTTAGCTCCTTAAACCCGTCCAAGTCCAAATAGAGCAAGGACAGCGGTCGTCGATAACGTCGCGCACGGATAAATTCACGTTCAAGCAGTTCGATAAAGTATCTTCTGTTTGAGAGGCCTGTTAGTGGATCCGTCCGTGCGAGATCAATCAAACGCTCCGCCTGCCGATGCAAATGGTCAATTGTCTTTTGAACTTGATTGGAGAGCGAGTAAAGAATGGCTGCGGATCCCAGGAAAAAGGCTATTTGGCTGATCAACAAAAGCAATGAGGCTAAGGGGTGAAGACCGTTTGCCGGATTAAGCGTGGTGTTCCATGTTGCAAACCAGGTTATCGAGACCGTGATCGATGCTGCGATGGCGAACAAATAGGTCGAGCCGCCTCCCACAATTGCTCCGGCAGTTAAGATCGAAATCAAGTAGGCGGCGGTAACCAAATAAAAGGCTTGCGGAAAAAAGTTTAACCCCAACGTGGCCAGGATGAAGAAGGTCGAGGCAAGCAGATAACCCGCGCCTCCAAGCCGTCGCCGAGCCACCAACCACAATACCCAGGCGCCCAGAAGGGCAGAAACAACAACCGCAAATAGGTCGAAAATAAAGAGGTAGCCACCATCGGCAGGGAGAATAAAGCGAAATCCAATTCCCACTACCAGCCAAATCCCTACAAGAACATAGAATGCCAAAACCAGCGCGCGGGCGAGGCGTACTCGAAACTGAATAAGCTCAGGCTCGGCATGAGGCAATAAATTGGCACGAAGGCGATCAAACATAGGTTTCCTCAGTTAGCTGTTAGAGGGAATCCGTAGGGACCGTCAGGCCCAAAATATTGTAACCGGAATCGATAAAGAGAACTTCTCCGGTTATCTTCGAGGCTTTGTCAGACGAGATCCAGACCGCCGCATCCCCAATATCCTTCGGTGTGATTCCCTCGCGCAAGGGCGCAACTTGCATAAATTCGCGATGCAGCTGTTTAAATTTCGGAATTCCAGCGGCGGCCAATGTTCTTATAGGCCCGGCAGATAGGGCATTGACACGGATGCCTTCCGGACCAAGGTCGGCCGCCAGATAACGCACCGTAGCTTCGAGTGCCGCCTTGGCTACGCCCATCACGTTGTAACGCGGGATTACTTTCTGGCTCCCATAATATGTCATTGTGACCATAGACCCTCCCGGCTTCATGAGTGGACGAGAGGCGCGGGCGAGGGCAGTGAATGAATACACGCTAACATCCATTGCCAGGCGAAAACCCTCTCGAGAGGTATCCAAATAACGACCTAAAAGGTCTTCGCGATTGGCAAAGGCGATGGCATGGACGAGGATGTCGAGCGTTCCAAATTCCTTCTCCATTTTTGCAAAAAGCTGGTCAATTTGATCGTCGCTGGTTACGTCACATTCTTCCACGAAGGTAACCCCAATGGATTCCGCCAGGGGCTTTACCCTTCGTTCGAGGATTTCTGCTGCATAGGAAAGTGCAATCGTGGCTCCTTCGTTATGCATTTCTTTGGCTATTCCCCAGGCGATTGAATGATCGTTTGCCACGCCAAATATTAAAACATTCTTTCCATTTAATAGACTCACGCTCAATCCCTCAATTCTGATTTAGCCTTTGCAGGCACGCGTAACCCCCATAGCTCAGCTAGACTTACTTGACTCATTCCTTATCTCCATAATTCGATTCATAAAGAAAAAACCAATCATAGTGACCGGTAATCAGAAATTAATTACCTGGCGGATTTATCACCCTATTTCCTGATCCCTGTTTCCTGATTTCTGTTTTTGTCAATCCAATCCCAAACCAGGTCTCTAATTTTGGGGGGCTCCCCCAACGCTGAAATTATGGATTGAGGCAAAATCGCCAAGGCTTGCTTTTCCATGGTTCAGGCACAGAGTTTAACCCCACACGTGGGCCGGAAGTGACGCTTTCGGGTGCTGGTGTTTCTGCGGCCTCGATAAAAATTTTCGATTCGGGATTGCATAAGTCATGGCCGTCCAGTGCTCCGTCAATGTCGAATGCCTGGCATAGTTTGGCGGGTCCATTGGCAAGCTCTTCGAGTGGTTGATTGTTACGCCTCCTTGCCATTTGCTCGATACCTTCCAGTGGGAAGATACTTCGAATTAGAACCGCTGCCGGAAGGCCAGCGCTTGCCGTGACGATATTGAGCATCCAATGCATGCCGTAAACGAAATAGACATACGATCTTCCGGGATCACCCCACATCGACATATTGCGAGCCGTTTTTCCCGATCTGGCATGGCAGGCAAGATCCTCGCTGCCGATATAGGCTTCGGTTTCTACGATTACGCCCGCTACACGCGCATGCCCAGGCCTGATGCGCACCAAATGCTGCCCGAGAAGATTTATTGCGACCTGCAATGTGGGTTGCTCAAAAAAATCTCGAGTTAGACGGGCGGCATTTTTCATTGGCATTCGTGACGGCGATCAGCCACGCGTGTGGTTCTGTCGACCGGCGAATAGCTCAGGATGAAAACCATCCGTGCAATTGTTTCACAGTTGAAAGCCAGGATGGCCGCGTGAAGTCAACGATTACGAAACCGGCGTAGCTCGCAATGGTCCGGCTCGCCGCGGGTAACTTCGCACCTTCACTTCTTCGTACGAAGGCGTGAATCACGTAGCACCATCGTTTCCAGGCCGTCCTGCAGGCTCACGCGCGGATGATAACCCAACAAGATTTGACCACGACTTATATCTGCGCACATACGCGAGGGTCCCGGATCAGGCTCATTGATGTAAATCCAATCCGCCCCGGCACCTGTCACTTCGACTACATATTGTGCCAGTGTGCGGATGCTTGTCTCGACTCCACTTCCAATGTTAATCACCTGTCGATTGATGTTCGGTGCGGTCGCCGCGGCGACCATCGCCTCAATCACATCATCGATGTAAACAAAATCGCGTGTCTGTTTCCCCTCGCCATGCAGAACAATCGAGCCACCCCGGATCGTCTGCTGCAAAAAATGAGGAATGACCGGAGGATGGGCAGCGGGGATGGACTGCCCAGGTCCATAGGTGTTAAAAACGCGCAGCACGACTGTTTCAATTCCCCAAAGGCCACCGATGGTGTGAACATAGTATTCGGCAGCGAGCTTGGACACAGCGTAAGGCGAAGCAGGATTCGCAGTCGTATTCTCCGAGAGCGGTTGCGTTTCGTGATCTCCGTATACCGCACCCGAGGAAATAAGCACCACGCGCTTAACCCCTACATCGCGCATCGCTTCCATGACGCTAACCGTCCCGCCAACATTCACCGCATTGTATTCACGTGGATAAATCACAGATTCGGGGACGGAAACTCGCGCCGCAAGGTGATAGACAGCATCAACATCTTGTAGCAACGTCCAAAGTTTGGGACGATCGGTCACATCGCCGCGAGTAAAAAGCACATTTTGTTCGAGCCGGGATGGGTCGCCTGCAGAAAGATCATCTAGTCCACGTACTTGATGCCCCTCATTCGCCAATCGATTGGCAATGGCAGAACCCAGGAAGCCGGCAGCACCGGTAACAAGAAAATTCATCTTTATCTGCTGGATAGATTTTGCGGCCAGCGAATCGGGATTATAGCATATGGCAGGAGCGGTAAAAACGTGTACAGGCGGCGTGGTATCATGCGCTCATGCAAGTTATTCGTAAAATTCTAAGTCCCATTTTACGCCTTTTCATGCTCATGTTCTTGATGGCTGGCATGGGATCCAGCACACTCCCCAATCGAGATCCACTCGAGAAAATTCGAAGTTTTACTCGTAATTTTGAATTCGAATTTGTGCGTTGGACCATCGATGCTGCCGCGATAAAACTCGGGCAGAATGGATTGGGGGCCTTCACGTACATCCCCGAAAATGAGCGCAAGCACTTAATCGACAATTATTTCGACATTCTGGAACAGACCAGGCAAAAGGAGTTGCAGCTGGAGGCTCTATTGGCTGATTCGGAAGGTAATGCAGCAAATGAAGTGGACCGGCTGCGCGAACAAGTGCGTGATTTAAGGGGCCTGTTGGATGATTACCAGATCTATGTTGAATCGATTGTGCAGGAACAAATTGCGCAGACATTGGGTGACTTGGGATTAGGCTTGGGCGGGAAAATTTTTCCGCCGGTATTATTCAAATTTAATCAGCTTCCAGTTGCCTTGATTGTGTCGCCGCGTGATGTTATTCGCCAGGAGGCCAACATTCCTTTGCAGGCAA
The DNA here is from genome assembly GCA_022561215.1 of Chloroflexota bacterium. Classification (GTDB taxonomy): domain Bacteria; phylum Chloroflexota; class Anaerolineae; order Anaerolineales; family E44-bin32; genus JADFRQ01. Next base: position 30,218 of record JADFRQ010000014.1, read on the forward strand.
GCCTCACGCTGGATCAAAAAATTGAGCTTGAAAATGGGATTGATCAACGTTTGGATCGTTCCGCGCTCGTCGTCAACATCGGCGGAATTTCGACGTACCCATCCATGATCCTCGAAAACGGATCGCTCGTATGGGTCATTGAAACTGTAACGCATGAATGGATTCATAACTATCTCTTTTTCAAGCCTCTGGGCATTTATTATTCGCAAAGCCAAGACCTGCGCACCATGAACGAAACCACTGCATCGATTTTGGGAACGCAAATTGCAGCCCTGCTGATCGCGCATTACTATCCTGAACTCGTGCGGCCGATTGAGCAAACTCCATCTTCACCACAGCCCGGGGAACCTCCCGAATTTGATTTCCGGGCGGAAATGCATGAGACCCGAAATACAGCAGATGGGCTTTTGGCCCAGGGATTGATTGAGGAGGCGGAGGAATATATGGAGCAGCGTCGTCAAGTATTCCTGGATCACGGATACCGGATCCGCAAGCTCAACCAAGCTTATTTTGCGTTTCATGGAGTTTATGCGGATCAACCGCTGAGCGCAGCCGGTGACGATCCTGTAGGTGATGCCGTACGTGATTTATGGGAGCAACTTCAAGATCCGTTAGAATTTTTGAGGCAAATGGCACGGATAAACTCTTTCCCAGAATTGGAAGAAACGCTGGCGGAAATCTCACCAATCCGTAATTAAGGCTGCCAGCAGCGCCGCACGTTGGGCGAGACTCGTTATCCGAATATGCTCCTCTCGCGAATGCGCGCCACCCCCAACTGCTCCGAGCCCATCCAGGACGGGAATACCAAGAGCTGCCACGAAATTCGCATCAGACGCTCCGCCTGTCCCCCCTTCTTCAAGGTCCATGTCAATCTTTTTCGCAATCGCTTTTGCGCGCGCAAAGGTCTTCTGAATCAGAGGCGTGCGCTGCATTGGAGGCCGATTCCAGGAACCGGTGACATTAATCTTTGATCCACTCAATATTGGTTCTCGATGGCGAATGGCTTTCTCAATTATTTCTTGATGCTCGGACACTTTTACTCTAACATCAATAATGCAAGTGCAGTTTTCTGCAACGACATTCGTGCGTGTACCCCCGCGCACGCGCCCCAAATTAAGGGAGATGCCCTCTGCAATCTGCGGTAGCTTACTGAGTTCAATCATCTGGTAGGCCATCTCGAGAATTGCGTTTACACCGGATGTATGACTGGCGCCCGCATGCGCAGCTACCCCTGTTGTTTCGATCTGAAATCTTCCTACTCCTTTGCGCCATGTTTTAAGTTCGCCATTGGGTAGTCCGGGTTCGAGCACCAACACCAGCTTGTGTGTGCGCGCCATGGATTCGATGAGTTCTCTGGAGCTCGCGCTACCGGTTTCCTCATCCGACGTACAAAGTAGGGTTATCCCGCGCTCGGGAAGATTTCCCTTGTCCTGCAATGCTGCAACAGCAGAAAGCACAATGGCAATCCCAGCCTTCATATCGAATACCCCGGGGCCGAATATCTTTTCATCATCTTGGCGCCACGGCATTGTTTGCAAAGTGCCCATAGGGTAGACGGTGTCCATATGGGTGAGAAGCAAAATATCACGGTTCCCGCTGCCCCAATACAACGTTATGTGATTCCCTGTCATATCTTGATTGTGAGTCCTGAGATCCGCGTTCAACATGTTCCCCTTGTTGCGGAGATAAAGACCTAATCGATCCACGGCGGATTTATCATGCGTTGGTGTTTCAATTTCGACCATTTCACGCAGCAACTTAATCATCTGGGGCAGGCGCGCATGAAAATCATGTTCGAATAAATAGGGCATGGCGACATCCTTTTTTCGCGAAGTATTGCCAATTGTACACACGGATGGATGGGGACGAGGGTGGAGCCCCCATCAGGAGGATTTTTCAGCAGGCGTATTGGTCTCGAGAAAACCATGCCCTCGATGAGTTGATCGCCTCGGCGACGCTAATGTCTTGTAGAGGGCTGTGCAAAAACCCATCAAATAAACGATCGTTCCTCCCACAACACCGCGCAGGGGCAATGCTCGGTTGTTTGTAGATCCGGGCAATTGTCGAGCAAGCTTAAGCAGTCACTCCTGGCAGATCGCATCTATCCTTTTGGGACAATCCCTCTCGTTGGATGCCCATCATCGGCGGCAAAAGCCAATAGGGCGGAATTCCCACACCTGCATCTGGCATTCATCGCCTAACCAGCTCCTGAATTATCATTTTCATGCGAGGGATGGGGACTAGATCGGTTCACTCTCTGCGCAACTTATCCTATACTCAAATTATGTTAAAAGACCTGTCCTTTCCACCGGGGGAAGTGCTCGAACGACCGGGGGCTATCCGGCGTTTTCTCCCGCCGTTGGAAAGTGGCCTCGTCAAGCGGGCGCTGAATGAATTAGGCGGCGACCCGGGGCTGATAATTGATCCTTTCGGGGTATCACCAATGCTCGCTGCCGAAGTAGCGGAAGCAGGTTCGGCGCTACTTCTCGCTTCGAATAACCCGATTTCGCGGTTTATTATTCGCCAAGAATTGCAACCGATTCCTCAGGGAAATTTACAATCGGCTCTGGCACGTTTTGCATCCTTTCCCAAAGATGGGATGCGCCTCGAACCTTTTATCCTTGATCTCTACCGCACCCTCTGTTCCAGGTGTGGCAGTTCAATCTCCGCCCAGCATTTTATATGGGAAAAAGAAACACAAATTCCAATACTAAAGATTTATCACTGCAATCATTGTGGGCATCAGGCACAGGAACCGACTTCGGAAGTCGATCGGGGAAGAGCGCAATCTTATACCAGGAGGGGATTGCATTTCGCCATGGCGTTGGAAGCACTCGCTCCCGCCAATGATGCCTATCGCCGCCATGCCGAGGCTGCTCTGGCCGTATACCCTGGCAGATCGTTGTTCGCGATTATCACACTGATCACAAAACTCGATCAATTCGAAGGCGATCCGCACCAGCTTCGGGCAGCGCGCGCGCTTTTGTTGTATGTTTGTGATGCATGCAATGCCCTTTGGGATTATCCCGATGGACGAATTCAACCCAGGAAATTGAGCCTTGCGGCACAATACAAAGAGACCAATGTGTGGCACGCCATGGTACGCGCGGTTGAGGTTTGGACGCACGCAAGGTCCCCCGTTCAAGTAACCGAGTGGCCTGCCGCTGCGTTGCCCGCCCCTGGCAGTGTTGCCATCTTCGCAGGCGGCGCGCGGAAACTGGTGGAGACCCTACCCGTTGAGCTAAAAAAATCAATTCTCACGGTGCTGCCCCGTCCTAATCACGCATTCTGGACCTTGGCGGCCTTGTGGACAGCATGGCTTTGGGGAAGGGAGGAAGCGCAGGGGATTAAAGTTGCCCTGCACCGCAGACGTTATGACTGGGCCTGGCATGCACGCGCATTAAATAGGGTCTTGAATAGCTTAACATTTAGCCTTGAGCGAGGTGCGTATGCCTTAACCTTTCTCCCGGATGTTGAGCCTGGATTTTTAGCAGCCGCCTTGGCTGGAATCGAAACATCCGGGTTCAAATTGCGCGGCAGGGCTTTCAGGGATGGCGAATCGCAAGCCCTATTGCAGTGGCAGGTTGAACCAATTGAGAACAAGGTGGTCTTAGAGACCGACTTGAACGTTAGGATTCAGAACGCTGTTCTCGGTACGCTGCAAACGCAGGGTGAACCAGCAAGCTATTCGATCTTGCATGCTGCCGCGCTGACCGAACTTTCAGCCGAGAGTAAGCTGGGACTCCTTTGGAAGCGCGAAGGTGCAAATCCGCAGACGATGTTTGCAGGAATGCTGGATAGGGTATTGGTTAATCGCCAGATTCTCCGGCGATTAGGGCGCGGTCGTGAATCGGAAAGTGGGCACTATTGGTTAACCGATTCAAGTGGCGCCGCGGAACCTCTTTCCGATCGCTTGGAGCTATTTATTCTTCAACTATTGCGAAGGGAAGAGGGGCTCACGACGCAGGATATTTACACGGAGGTGTACCGAAGATTCCCTGGATTATATTCTCCCAATCGACGGTTGGTGGATATTTGTCTGCGATCGTACGCGGAGAATATCATGGATGGGTGGAGTATTCGCCCCGAGGATAAAAAGGCATGGCGCGATAGGGATCGAAAGGAAATTATTCAACTAATCAAGAACCTTGGGACGCGGCTCGATTGGAAGGTAGAGGGTGACGACCCCATCCAATGGAAGGATGCCGAGGGAGATCCCGGCTACTACTTTCGCGTGCAAGAGACGGCCGTTGTAGGAACAATTATTGATCATGAAGATCATCCAATTATTCTCGTTATTCCCGGTGGACGGTCAGGCATTATTTTGGCCAAAGCGCGCCGTGATCCGCGCATTATGGAATGGGTCGGCCGCGCAACGCGCGTTGTTAAATTCAGGCATATCCGGCGGTTGGAAGCCGAGACGGCGCTCAACAGGGAAAATTTCGATCGGAGATTGGCAATCGATCCTCCTGATCAACACGATCCTCAACTACCACTGTTCTAGTAACCCGCACACTATTTCCCATCGATTGAGTTCCGCCCTTAACCTCCAACCCATTGCACAGGGTCCAAGGCAATTTGATGAGCACGCGCGAGGCAACCTGCACAAGGTCCCATTGCGTAAGTCGGTGCCGATAGAAATGTGATTTATCAGGGCGAAGGCGAAGCCGTCACCGTGGGAGGCGGTGTGTTGCTGGGAGTTGGCGTATTGGTCGCGGTTGGAGTGGGCGTAATGGTGGGCGTCATGCTAGGCGTCGGTGTGATCGTAATGGTGGGTGTGGGGGTTGCTGTGGGGGTGGGTGTCGCCAGGTTGAGCGTGATGGGCAGACGATAATCGGCATTGCCACCATTCTCGCCACGCACCACGAGTCGAAGTGTGATGGATCCATTCTCGACATTTTGTGGATTCCATGTCATCAGTTTCGTTGGATTTTCGTGGGGCACATCACTCCATTGGATGCGCGTCCAGGCTTGCGGATCGAACCCTATGCCATATTGAAGCACCCAATCCTTAAAGTTGGATGTCGCCGCGGCCATCCCGAAAATATCAAGGGGCGCCAAGCTCACGGTTGATCCTTCGTTGGGAAGGGTGAGCAATACAATAGGGCGTGAACTTTCGTTCGTACATGAGGATGTAGGGATAAGGAATAGTTTATCTTTTGTGAAGCCCATCTTTTCTGCCCATTCTTTCCCAGCTTCTTTCTCTTCGATCCATTTTCGCGCCCAGGGGTCACGAATGTCGAGGCCTAACTTCTCCTTTGCATAATTTGGACATTCCGCTGAGGCAAGTTCGAGCGACCAGCTATCAATCCAGACGCGCTGCCACAAGTCTTGTTCCTTCGGAAGCGGGGGCTGATCGAACGCAAATATTTCCACGCGGTGGGAAGGACACCATTCGGATGGCTCGGCGCCAGAGATGGAACAAACCGCCCACTCGGTGATGCCAGCGGGTTGCATAAAGGGTGTTGGGAATCCACCGGTTAATTGCTCAATCGCAAGCTGCATGAATTGGCTCCAGATCGGGCCGGCGCCTCTTAATCCGGAGAGATTCTGCATCCCCGCATTATCTGCATTGCCAACCCACACTCCAATGGCGACATCGGGCGTGTAGCCGAGGGTCCAACTGTCCTTGAAGTCATCCGATGTTCCGGTTTTTGCCGCGACCTGGAAGGGAAGGTTAAGCACCGAATTCGATCCAAAACCAGGCGTGCGCGCATTGTTATCCGAAAGAATGGAATTGATCAAATAGGCATGTTCCGCACGGATAACCTGCTCACCCTCAGGGATTGTGTATTCATAAACCGTTTCGCCAGTGTGATCTGCAATGCGCGTAATGGAGTAGTAGGGAATGCGGACCCCATCATTGGCGAATATGGAAAACGCGCTGGTCATATCCAATAACGTCACCCCACCACCGCCGAGGGTCAAGGATAGACCGAAATCGTCTTGTGTGAATGTCGTGATCCCCATTCTTTCGGCTAGTTCGATAAAACCATCTCTTTCCGGCGTTAATGGATCATCGTAAACACCCACAAAATCCAGTGCTTTAACAGCCGGGATGTTGTAGGAATTTGCAAGCGCCGTTCGAACGGTAACCGGGCCGTGATAGCGGCGATCATAATTTACTGGTTTATAAGGCGGCCGATTATCATTCGGATTTCCTGAAGGAGGGAATTCGGAGGGCACGTCCCAAATCAGGGTCGCCGGAGTCCAGCCTTTTTCAAAAGCAGCGGTGTAGGTGAGCGGCTTTATGGAAGACCCCGGCTGTCTGGGGCGGATGGCCATATTTACTTGGCCGTCTATCTCTTCATTGTAGAAATCCGCGGAGCCTATCATAGCCAAAATTTCACCGGTGTTGGGCCGGATAACAACCAGGGCGCCATCCGATGCTCGACGATCGGCCAATGCAGCCACTTGTTCTTTGATAATTTCTTGCGCGTTGTTTTGCAAATAGGGATCAAGAGTGGTGTACACCGTGAAACCTGAGCGATAGATTGTCTGAGGGTCGTAAAGTTGCTCGAGCTCGGAGCGGATATACGTCACCCAATGTGGATAGCGGATTCCAAATGTGGTGAGGGTGAAGCTGTAGTCAAGCAATGTATCAGCGGCAGCAATGGCCTCTTCAGGGGAAATACAAATGGGCGTCGGGTTGTTGCTGACATAAATACAGCCCTGTTCATTGCTTGACTGAATCAGTAGCGATAGAACCTGTTTTTGACGGTCTAGCGTCGCCTCGCGATTCGTAAATACATCATAGACCGAGGGGGCTTGAACCAAGCCCGCCAAGAAAGAGGCCTGCATTAAGGTAAGCCGATCTGCAGACGTATTGAAATAAGTTTCCGATGCGGCTTCCACGCCATAGGCCAGGTTACCAAAATAGGTTTGATTTAGATAAAGTTCCAAGATTTCATCCTTGGTGTAGCGGCGTGTGATTTCCTGGGCGATGAGAATTTCTCGAATCTTTCGCAGTGCCGTACGCTGGGAGCGCTCCTCCGGATCGAGGATTAAATTTCGGGCGATTTGTTGCGTGATGGTCGACGAACCCGAGACGATTTCTCCTTGCTGAAAATTCTGCAAAAAAGCACGCACGATCGCCCGCGGATCGAAACCAGGGTGCGTATAGAAGAGCGAATCCTCTGTGGCAATCGTGGCCGCAACCATAAAAGGTGAGATGTCCTCGATGGGCACGTAGGTACGCCTGCCTTCCTGGGGATCAAGTATTTCGTACAGCAGGTTGCCTTCGCGATCTAAGATTCTGGTCGTCTCGAATTGTGCGGCGCGCTGCTGTAAATCTTCAACAGAGGGCAGGCTTGAAGCGATAATCGAATATTGGTACAGCGCCAGGGATGCGAAGACGACCAGAAGGGCGATGAACGCGAAAAGCCCCAGGATACCCATTCGCAGAAGGCAACCGCTGCAGCCACTCATCTCACCAAGAATGCGCGATCGGGTGGAGGGTGGCGTCGGAGGAGTTGCACGCGCAAATGCAGCGGGAGTGACTTGAGTGGCGCCTACATCTCTTTCCGGCACTCGTCGGGGGAGTTCCGCCGGTTTCGAAGCGCGCATCGGAGAGCGCGGCGTGTCGTCCTCTGCCGCGGCACTTGTTGCAAAGGTCCTATTTGTATGTGTGGCGTCGTTGGTTTCCAGCGCGTCGATAGATTCGGCATACCAGCCGCCGGTCTTCTCTGGAGATCCAGTCGGATGGCGCTGAGAGGGAGATTGTGGCTGATCCTCGGAACTTTCGAGAATTGGCCCGCCAATGATCAGACGGCGAAAGCGATCGGAGATATCCGGGGGTGCATCTGAAGAAATTTCGGAATTAATCTTGCCGTCTTCTCCCAGATATTCCGATAGCTCTTCCGTTTCTGTATCCAGCACATCGGAATTTGAGACAGTTTCCGGGCCTGCGTGTCCGAATGGTTCAGGCGCGGGGTTTTGTCCCCCGGTTTCCTCCTGCTCAGCCTGTATTTCTGTCGATTGGCTTGGCCCGGGATGAGCATCCTCGATTGCAACGCTAGCCTGGTCTTGGCGAGGATGTTTGTCCGCCGTGTCCTGATCTGTTAGAGATGGCGAAGGCTGAGCAGTCGAGTCGCGGTTTGTCTCATTCTGCTGATCTTCATCTCCAGCTTGGTCCTTTGATATTCGTTTAGATTTTGAAGAATCTGAATGAGTCATTTTATCCGCAGGGTGCGGATCATCTTCTCTCTCATCCATACTCTCTTTTTCCTCGTCCATGCGCGCGATTATAGCACTCGACTGCCGATCAAAATGATGCTTTCACAATCTTCTAATCTTGGCATAATCATACGGACGTGTTTCTTATGAATTTTGTTCCCCATCATTTTCGCTCTGTATCAGGAGATTGAAAATCCCCCGCATAACGGTCTGATCATCTTGATTTTTCACCCTGAAAAGCAAATTAACGGCGCCTCCACCCAGGCGTGGCAAACTTTTGGTCTCAACCACTTCAATCTGCGCATGAATCGTATCCCCGATAAAAACAGGCAGGCTAAATTTCCACTTGTTAACTTCTCGAAATGCAAGAACCGTTCCTTCCATAAATCCCGATCGAACAGCAAGACCGGAAACGACAGAGAGCGAAAGCAGGCCATGTGCCACGCGCTGGCCGAAGGTTGTGGTTTTCGCGTAGGTGGAATCCGTGTGAATTAGGTTGTAATCGCCCGAGATCCCGGCAAAGGCGACGATATCAGCTTCCGTAATTGTGCGTGCGGGCGTAGTAAATACATGGCCAATCTCGAATTCCTCAAAGAATAAACCTCGACGAATAGTGGGCAGTTTTTTCATATTGAGCTCCTTTGCTAGGCCAGGCCGATTCTAGCATGCCTTTGACACATCCTTCAGCGCTTCGTAAAATGCACGTATGCGCGAATGGTCTCTCTCCAGCGATTCTCCACATTCCCTGTCAATAGCAGCCGACGCACGTCTGAGTATTCCCAAATACGATGACGATCAAATATGGGAGCTCAATCTCGAGGGAGGCGAGCCGCCAGCGCTGGCAATCGAAACAAGTTATGGATTGCGCGCCGCAGGAATGCGCATTTATGCTGGCTTTGACCTGGGGACAGGCACCGTGACCGATCCCCAGAGGTTTCATTCTCCGCCCATTCTTGAAAAGTTCTACCCAAATTTCTTACAAATGAGCTTTCGACCTTTCCCAAATCTGCGCGTGCAAGCGCAATTCTGGGTGCTCACATCAAATGTTCTTGCGGGACGTTTTCTGCTTCATAATCTCGGTGAATTGGAGCAACAGGTCTACCTACGCCTGTACGCCTTGCTCAAATTGGGTGCAGAAGGCAGTGCAATGGGCGAATGGCAGTTTAAAGGCGTGGTCACATTGGCCGGTCAGGCCGGCAACATTGCGCCGGTGCTATTTTTGACGGGCGGAGCGCAGGCGGATCATTCCATTCATCCTGCTTTGGTATTGTCCAGCGATGTGCAGCCCGGAATCCCAAAATCCATCACATGGGTGCACGCGGCTTTCGAAGAGAGAGTTGCCTCCTTCGACGCCGCGCGCGCGGCGGCAACACAATATTGGGAGGCCGAAACGGCAAAAGTTGATCTCAAGAATTCCGCCATGCTGGAGATTGAAACCGGCGAACCAGACTGGGATGTTGCCATCGCAATCACACAAAATAAAATTGCCGGAGCTTATCTTGGGCCGACAAACCATCTCCCCTATCCATCATTTGTAAATACGCGCGATCGAAATCGGGGTTATTCCATCAACACAAATGGAATTAGCCATAACCCATCGTGGAACGGGCAAAATGTGATGGACGCCTACTTGCAGTTGCCCACACTACTGCCAATAGCCCCTGAGCATGCGAAAGGATTAATTCGCAATTTTCTATCTGTACAAAATTCGGATGGTGAAATTGACAATAAGCCAGGGCTCGGAGGACAACGAGGTGGAGTATTGTGCGTTCCCTTACTCTCGATCATGGTCTGGATGATCTATCAGCAGACGGAGGATCGGGAATTTTTGGAAGAAGTGTTCCCGGGTTTGTTGGAGTTTATCGAGGCATGGTTTACACAAAAACACGATCGAGATTTGGATGGACATCCGGAATGGGACCACACCCTTCACATGGGTTTGGACGATTGCCCTACTTTTGTTCGTTGGCAACCTTGGGGCCAAGGATTGGACATCACCAAAGCGGAAACACCAGATTTAGCTTCCTATCTTTATCGAGAGTGCGGGGCCCTAATTCAGATCGCAAGTCTGCTGCAAGAGCACGATGCCGTCCCGAGGTTAAGTGAACACCGCCAGCGGTTGAGGGATGCGGTGGAGGCTTCGTGGAGCGATCGCGATTCAAGTTATCACCATGTTGATCGTGATGTGCACCTCAGCACTCCGGGAAAAAAACTGGGATCTGGAAAAGGGGATTTCACGCTATCCATCGAAAAGACCTTTAAACAGCCGATCCGACTCCTCATCCGATGCCGCGGAAAGGCGGATAAGCCACCCCCTATAAAGCTATTCATCCATGGTCGCGGAATGCGCGGCAGACCACGCATTGAGCAGATCAAGGCACGCCATTTTCAATGGTTTTCTGGATTTGGAACGGCGACAAGCGATAAAACATATAAGGTGATCGAACGCATTGAAGTTCAAGGCCTGGGCGATCATTTTAAAACAGAAATTCGCATCGCCGACACTTCGCGTTTGGACGTAAGCCTCTTGCTGCCATTATGGGCGGGCATTCCTGATCAAGCACGGGCAGATCAGCTCATTCTCAATACCCTGCTCAATCAATCTTATTTTTGGCGAAAAAATGGGATTGCAGGTTGCTCGGCGAATGATCCCGCCTATGGCAAAGGTGAGCAGCATCCCCCATCCGGGATCTCAATGTATTGGAATCTAGTGATCGGTGAAGGTTTACTTAATTATGGATATCGCCAAGAAGCTGCCGAGCTGGTGTTAAAGCTGATGCGGCTGACGACACAAGTTTTGCAAAAGGAATATGTTTTCTGCGAGACCTACGATCCGGATCAACAGATCGGCTATGGCGAGCGAAATCATCTTTCGGGTGTTTCGCCACTAAGTTTATTCTTAAGAGTCTTGGGAATCCGAATTATTTCGCCAAACAAGCTTTATCTTCGTGGAAACAATCCCTTCCCAAATCCGGTCACATTACGCTGGAAAGGATTAATTGTTGAATTTCTTAATGAACAGTCTATCGTGACATTTCCTGACGGAGGGCGTGTCGAAATTCGGGGTGACGAGTCCCAGCTTGTGGAACAAATCATCGATTGATGACATGCTTTAATCCCCAATTCGATCAGATCCTACAATTTTTCGGCGAATATTCGCGGTTTAAGGTTCCCGCCCTCGCGGAACGTATCCAGCAATTGAATTGACATAGATCCGTTTGTATTGGTCTATTGGCATATGTCTATTGTTATAGGTCTAATTGAGCAGGTCCACTGATTCATCTGGGGTCCTTTTCGAATCCAAGCGTAATCAGAATAAACAAGTATCTAACGCGCTAACGCTGCAAAACATGCACGGCAGGCTGCTGGAGTCGCCAGCCTACCCAATCGCTAGAAGGAACAATCGTTGATCGAGCAAGTTCGAGTCGAAGTATTAATCCTGCTTTTGTTGCTCACGGCCTCTATGGTCGCCATTCTTGTGAGGCGATTTCGAATTCCGTATACGGTTGCCCTGGTTTTGGCGGGTCTGGCACTTTCGTTTTAATCTTCTCAGACAATCACTCTTGAGGCTGAGTTGTTCCTGCTTTTATTTCTACCGCCGCTTCTTTTCGATGCAGCATTCCATTTGAACCTGACCGAATTGCGCAGCAATTTGAGCACAATCGCACTTCTGGCAGTACCAGGAGTGGTTCTTTCCACCCTTTTGGTAGGTAGCGTAGTGGCTTGGGGTGCGGGATTAAGTTTGGGGATCGCGTTTGTTTTTGGAGCCTTAATCTCCGCGACGGACGCAATGGCTGTGGTGGCAATCTTTCGAAAGCTTGGTGCTCCAAGGCGTCTCAATGTTCTCCTCGAAGGCGAGTCGCTCTTTAATGATGGCACGGCGATTGTTATCTTCGAGTTGGCATTGGCCGCCTTCATTACCGGAGAATTTAATGCGCTCGACGGCCTTTTCGATTTTATCCGAGTGGCTGGGGGAGGGATTATCAGCGGACTTGCCCTGGGTTGGCTCGTAACCCAACTCATGGCGCGCATCGATGATCATCTTATAGAGACTTCCCTAACAACGTGCTCGCCTTCGGTTCCTTTTTGCTGGCAGAGGAGTTCTTGCAAGTAAGTGGAGTTCCGGCCGTGGTTAGTGCGGGCCTGACGGCGGGGAGCCTCGGTCCCAGGGGCATGTCACCCACAACGCGCATTGTTGTGAACAATTTCTGGGAATATACGGCGTTCCTCGCCAACTCGTTCCTTTTCCTATTAATTGGCTTTCAAATCGACTTAGCAGAGATCTTCAATAATTTGCATACGATCCTGGTAGCCATTCTGGCGGTCTTGGTAAGTCGGGCTTTTGTCATCTACCTTGTATCTGGAATACAAGGGAGGATAGCGATGGCCTGGCGGCACATTTTATTTTGGGGCGGGTTGCGTGGTGGCGTGGCTCTGGCTTTAGCGCTCAGCCTTCCGTTGGAGCTGGGCCCCGATCGTGACACGGTGATCGCGATGACATTTGGAGTGGTGTTATTCACCTTGCTGGGGCAGGGCATCAGTATGGGATGGATCATTCGTCGATTGAAGATTATCTTCCGCAGCGAAGGCCAGCTTGAATATGAAAGACGGCATGCTCGAGCACTTGCCGCGCGTTCGGGATACGATCACCTGAAAGAGATGCGCAATATCGGCTTGATCTCGGGCCACACCTGGAGCAACATCAGCGTGATCTTAGCGCAGCGAGTTGAAGAATTGACGGAGACAGTGCAGGAAGCACTTCACGATGCGCCTGAGCTTGAAATTGATGAACTTATCACCGCACGGCGACAAGAATTACGCGCCCAAAGGAGTACTTTAAGCGACCTACGTCATGAAGGTGTGATTTCGGATAAAACGCATGAAGTTCTGATTGAAGAAATTGATGTCGCCCTTGAAACAGGTGTCGAAATTTGGGCACAAAGAATTATCGCCGGCCACATTTCTGCGGATGTCGAACAGGTATTTTTTGCGATCATTCGCGCAAAGCAGTTAGAAGAAACTCTAGCAGCCCTGGCCGCACAATGAATTTCAGCCACACAAATTTCCAGCAGGGGTGGTTATTTGAACAAGAAAAATTTTGTCCTCGTCGTGGGGGTTCCAGTCGGCAGGCTGGAAATTGCCATCGATGTACTTAAGAAATCTACCAGTGGCAAGGTGGAATTTCTTCAAGATTCGATGCTGAATATGCCGACGACGGCCGGTCCCGGGATCCCGGTGCGCGTCGGCGGGCGCAGGGACTGCGCGCTTACAATTGGTTCCGCTAACTGCAGAAAAGTAGGCTCCCCCGCCGACGGGCGCACGGACTGCGCCCCTGCAAATGGAAAGGCTACGTGCTGAAGCCGAAGGACATGCAGAGGGCTTTATGGTAGCCCGGTTTTATCGATCACGTTCTGATTATCTTCGCCGGAAACGACTTTACCCAACGCCTCGCCGCAATCCATGTACCGGACGCGATCTACCGCTCCCAGAGGAGAGGGTTTGGGTTCAGGCACCATCGAACAGGGCATTTAGCACGCCAGGGAAGAAATCGGTCAGGTCACTTGCGCCTGCGGAAAAGGCCTGGCGCATTTTGAGGGATCCGATAAGCAGCGCTGGGACCGGGTTCGCCGTATGCCCCTTCACATTAAGATTTTCTAAATTTCCATGATCGGAAGTCAGGATAAGGAGGTCATTTTCGAGGTCCCAGATTTCGATTAACCCACCGAGTACGGCATCCAAAGTCTCCAACAGATTCACTGCTTCCTCGAAGGTCCCCCGGTGGCCGGCGTAGTCACTCAGCCAATAATCAAACCAACTCAAGGTGTAGGTCTGCGCGACCTTTCCAAACAGTCTTCCCGCCTCCTGGGGCGTATATTCGGGAGCTGCGGGAAAATCACTCTGGGTATTCCATCCTCGGCCGATAAAATCCGCCGAAAGCGCCAAGCCATGTTGTAGATCTTCAAAATTCATGAGAGGAATAGCGGCCGCATTGACCGCCATCGGGATCGCGGAATACAGTCTGAGCTTGGATTCGATCGCCTCAAAATAACGCGGCGGGTAAGCGTTTAGCAGGGCGGCGGACTCACCCCGCCGTGTAACTTCCATAAAAAGGTTGTTTTCTCGGAGGATCGCGGCGACTGCCGCATTCGGCTTTGGGCCGTAATGCTCCCCGATTTCGGCCGGGACGTTTCTACCCGTAAGCAGCGCCGCTTGTCCGGAGGCGGATTGTGGCAAACCGGGGACACCGAGCTGCGCATCCAGTGCCAGGAGCGAGGCCAACTTATTCTCCTGGGGGCTTGATGTCGCAACTAGGGGTAGGCCGTTCAGCAGTTCTCGAATAGTCGGCATCGATGCAGCAGCCATCGGATTAAGTTTTGGATCTTCTGAACCCAATCCAACCCCATCCAGGAAAAGGACCAAAATGCGCGCCATTATCGAAATTGCCTTGGCATACGGATTGTAATTTGCATGGCAGGTCTTTTTGAAGCGCCGGGGCGTTTCGACCTGGCGAATTTACAGTGCGGCGCGAACATCCGCCGGGTTAATCCTCCCAAATGAACGCCACAATTCTTCACCGCGATGGTCTAAAAATATGAAGGTTGGCGTGTAATGAAAATTAAATCTATTCCCAAGAATTTTGCCAATGGGCTCTTGAACATTAATCCGAATTACATATAAGTTGGATCGATGTTCACGCTCTATCCCGTCGACGACAGGTTTGGCTGCGAGGCACGCCAGTCAATAATTGCTATAAAATTCGAGAAGTATGGGCCGGGTACCGATAAGGCTTAAAACCTCGTCCGCCTCATCGATGCTGCTTTCGCCAGTGCGCAGGAGGGAAAAGGCAATTACCAGCCCACCAATGAGCGCTACCAGACCGACAAGGTCCATTGGCTGCAGGCCATCTCTAAATGTTAGAAACCCAAGAAAAATAACGCCCAGAAAGGAAGTGATCGTAAACGAGTGCTGATTAGAATAGGCCATTTCAGTGTATTCCTCTGCAGGATTGTAACATTGCAGGTATGGGTGCAGACCCAATAGACGGACTATGCACGTGTGCAAACTCGGATTTCAGAAAATGTTTGGGGACAAGACGCACGTAATGTCGCGCATCAATATTCTGCTCTGATATTTAAAGGCTGAATGTGCAACAGCAGAGCGTAAAAGAGAAGCAGGAAGACTTCCAGAGATTTCAATTGTTCGGCCGCAGAGAACCATAAAACGGATAAAAATCGCTTGTTAAAGGCGAATCTTTGACAAGTACCTGGACCTGACTTACAATCAATTTTGCTCGTTTACCTCGCTTGGAAGGGTCTCCATAGTTATGAAAGAATATGCAACAGATGTTTTGAGGAATGTTGCCCTTGTTTCGCATGGCGGTGCTGGGAAAACATCATTGGTTGAAGCGATGTTGTTTATGTCGGGTGCTATCAATCGCATAGGCAAAGTGCAAGATGGGAATACCGTCTCGGATTTCGAGGAAGAGGAGATCCGTCGCAACATATCCTTGTCGACAGGTCTTCTTCCTGTGGAATACGAGAATCACAAACTAAACATCCTTGATACTCCTGGGTTCGCGGATTTTATCGGTGAGGTGATCTCGGCGCTTCGAGCAAGTGATGCCGCGTTGGTGTTGGTCGATTCGGTTGCGGGGATTGAGGTGGGCACTGAAATTGTTTGGAATTATTGCGATCAATTTGAACTCCCCCGTTTCATTGTGTTATGCAAGATGGATAGGGACAATGCTGGATTCAAACGGACAATGGCATCCTTGAAAAATCTCCCCACAGGGGCGACCTTTATTCCAGTGCAATTGCCTTGGGGAGAAAAACAGAATTTCAAGGGCGTGATCGATCTCTTCACAATGCAAGCCAGATCTGCTGACGGAAAAAAATCGGACCCTATCCCGGAAGAATTCGAAGAATCTGCTTTGGAAGCGCGCACAAACCTTATTGAAGCCGCCGCAGAAGGCGATGATGAGTTGCTCGAGAAGTATTTGGATGGGGAGGAATTAAGTTCCGAGGAGATTAGTAGAGGTTTCAAGCAGGCTGTTGTCTCGGGCCAATTCATCCCCGTCTTCCTCACCGCAAGTACAGCAAACATTGGCACAATTCCACTGATGGAGGCCATCATGGAGCTATTGCCGTCGCCCGCTAAGATAGCCCCCATTCAAGCGCAAGGTGCTCAGGGTGCAGAGGAATTAGAACCTTCGAGCAGCGAAACCCTGGCGGCCATTGTCTGGAAAACAACCGCCGATCCTTTTGTGGGGAAATTGACTTATCTACGCGTCTATTCGGGTACTTTATCCTCTGACTCGAAAGTTTGGAATCAATCCAAGGATGCCGAAGAAAGATTGGGCACCATCCATGTACTGCGGGGCAAAGATCAATTGCCGGTAAAACTTCTTCATGCAGGGGATATTGCAACCGTGTCTAAGTTATCTGAAACTGGGACCGGGGATACGCTCTGCGATAAATCGCATCGCGTGACGCTCAAAATTCCAAATTACCCGAACGCACTTTACTCCGTGGCCGTGATGCCTAAAACGCAGGCCGATTCGACCAAGATGGGAGGGGCGCTCACCAGACTTTCTGAAGAAGACCCCACGCTTTCCTGGCATCAAGAAAGCAGCACCAACCAAACTATATTGAATGGAATGGGCGATCAACATATTGATGTGGCCATTCGCAAAGCGGAATCAAAATTTCAGGTAGGTCTTAATACCGAAACCCCAAAGGTTCCTTACCGGGAAACGATCACGTCGGAAGGATCGGCGGCATACCGTCACAAGAAGCAGACGGGCGGCTCAGGACAGTTTGCAGAAGTGCATTTGCGTATTCTGCCTCTGGAGGATAAAGATTTCGAATTTAAGAATAAGGTAGTCGGCGGGTCGATTTCTTCTGGTTATATGCCTGCGATTGAAAAAGGAGTGAGGGGAGTTCTAAAACTCGGCGCTCTTGCTGGATATCCTATCAGCAAAGTGCGCGTGGAAGTTTTTGATGGGAAGGAGCATCCGGTTGATTCAAAGGCGGTCGCCTTCGAAATCGCCGGCAGGGAAGCGTTTAAACTGGCGTTCGCCGAGGCGTCCCCAGTAATGCTCGAACCAATTATGGATATTGAAATCACTGTTCCACAGGGAAACATGGGGGACGTGCTTGGCGATCTAAACACCCGGCGCGCACGAGTTCAGGGAATGGAGTCGGATCGCGGTAGAAGTGTTGTCACGGCCCAAGTTCCATTGGCCGAGATTGTGCGCTATGTCACAGATTTACGCTCCATCACCGGGGGGCGCGGTGTTTTCAGCATGAGTTTGAGCCATTACCAAGTTGTCCCGCCTCATGTAGCGGAAGATATTATCGCTGATCAGAAGAAGTCCATCGCACAGGAAGGTGGCTAAGTTAACAAGCCATTAGGGCCGGCTGTCCTCGATGGAGGCCAAATCTCCGCAGCTTGTTTACGAGGCAGTAGAGACTTTTGGTTCGCTAGCAGCATCCAGCACCTCCGATTAAAAACGTGTGCCCAAATCCTCGAATTTGATCGGCCATCAATAACGGAGAGAAACTCATTACTTCTGAATGGGATCCCATCCAGTTTGTTGGGGATGAGATCCAGCCCATCTTCGAGAAAAAACCTCTTCTGTCGAAAAAACCAGATGCGCCCTCGGCATTTATCTGGCAGGATGATCGTTATGTTGTGATCGAGCTGTTGTCCAGCTGGTCGGATTTTTCGCGTCGAGGTCGCATGGCCAGGAACATGCGCGCCAGTAGTGCTAGGAAGGCGGCGCGCCGTGGTTCCTGGGGAGTAGGACGATTTTATTTTCGGGTACGAACGGAGGAGAAAAGGGTATTTGATCTTTATTATGATCGTGCCCCGAAGGATGCGGGAGATCGCATTGGGCATTGGTATATATGGCGCGAACTTCGCCTTGCAAAGTTGCGCTAATTAATTTGAGTTCTCATCAATCAACTCTCTTCCTGAACTCGGGTTCACGAACCATCTAAATCATGGCTGCAGAAGAATGCCACACACCCAGAGTCTTCAAGGTGCATTGCACTTAGGAAGTGCGTTGCACCTGATCCGGTTTGTGTTCCTGAACGTTCAGAGAACGAGTGTTTGGTGAGTGGCTCCCTCTCGCCCCAACGGGGGTGTCCCAAAAGGGCGCTAATCATTCGTCAGAGGCAGATAATCACTCATGCCCGCGCTCCCGCGTGGGCACGCCAATAAGAAGGATACAGAATTTCCAATTGATTAAACAATGGGAACCATTTAAGTATTGTACAGGTGAGAAGGTGAAGAGAGAAATTTTCATAAACTCGCTATCGGCTGCGGGAGATGTTTACGTTTTCGATTATTCGTTGTTATTTTCGTTCCCACGGTGGAGCATGGGAACGAGGGGAAAAAAGGGGAGATCAGATTAAACATTGAAAGATGCTCGGCAATTACCTCAGGTGTAAGGGCACCAGCGAGGTAAAGCTCGTTAGCTGAAGCACGTCGCCAGTCGCCCCTACGATTGGATTATGGATGAAGCGAAATGTATCTGAGTACTCTTTAGATAAACCCGCTAAATATGCAGCCATGTCTAAGGCTCGTCTGCGTAGTTTACTGGAATCTTATGCCAGGCGAAGGCGAACGAAAAGCCTTGGGGCGAGGTAGGTAATCCATAATCCCACAGAAGCATAGCGCAAGAACCGCAGGGACTGCGGGAGCAGCGCCGATCCACTCGGAAACAGCATCCGCAGGCCAAAAAATAAAATTACAACCCCGATGACGCCAACCAGATAGCGCAGCGCGCGTTTACCAATGGGCCCACCGGCGTCGAAACCATCCCAACGATAGAGATAAACTCCGCCTATTCCAAAACCCATCAGCACGCCCGTGATCGCAACAAAGGTATCAAGTTCATAAGGATTGGGCGGATCTGCCGTGGGTGCAGCGGCAATGGCAGTCTCGCGCCATTGCGCCGGTATCTCCTGATCCGATGACGGATTAGAGGCATTCAGGCCTACAGCCAAAATTGCAAGGGCAAAAACCACGGGCACCATAACTTGCTTCGAGAATGAGAGATTGCGCAGCCAGCTTACAAATTTTGATTCGGTGCGTATGAAGACGAGCAGCAGCAACAGGCCAACAATCCATCCTCCGACAATATCAAGCGGAAAGTGAACCCCAAGATAAAGCCTTGAGAGTGAGATGAAAAAGATGAGCAATACTGCACCGATGCTCGCCCAAGCGCGTCTTAACAAACTAGCGAAGCGACCCCAAAGAGCGACCGCGTTTTGGGCATGCCCGGAAGGCATTCCAAAATTCGGATCAGTTCCCAGGGCTATCACATTCGTGTTTATCCAATAAGGCCTGGGTAAAGCGAATACAACTTTTAACACGGCAACCAGACTTGCACTTGTTAGCAGAATAATTCCGGCACGAAAAGTAATCTTTGCGTCGAAACACCAAAATAGGGCGACGAGAATCAGGAGGTAAAAATTTTCTCTACCGAGAAAGGAAAAAAAATTCATAATTGGCAAGAGCCCATCGCCCAAGTTTTGAAGCCATTCAATAATGGGTACTCCCCATTCCGTGAAGCTGTTCATTCGATCTCCTATCTGTTTCGGCGTTGAAAAGCAAGGCAGCGCGAAATCATATCTGGACTTGCCTCGCTTTATTTGTGTTGATCTTGGAAATAAACGCAACCATTGCTGCAAGCACACGCTCACGCTCCGGTTCAAGAACAATCACGTGTCCGCTATTTTCTACTTTCAGGATTTCCAGTTCCGATCCACCAAAATGCTCGGATAATTCATCAACATTGGATATTGGAACGCCGCGATCCTTTAAAGAATGAATCAGCAAGGTTGGAAGTGACAGTTGAGGAAGGACCTGCCTCATCTCCTCAAACATCTCTGCAATTTCGGGCAGCGCGCGCAGGGGGAAGACGGAATAGGTTAGGTGTTGTTTTGCGGCTTGCGGGTCGACATAATCCAATGGCGGAGGTTTAGGCACTGTGCGGATGAAAATACTCAGCGGTCGCAAGAGGGGAAGCAGCCCTTCCAAACGTCTGATCCGCCGATAAGGCAAGGTGTGAAACGGAGTTGAGGTGGTTATTAGTCCATCAAAGTTGAGATAACCTGCTCCGATGAAGGCGATCACACCACCCAAGGAGTGACCAATCACCACGATCCGATCGCAGCGATGTCTCAGCAAGTGAACCCCATCTTCGAGTGAGGCGAGCCAATCTTCCCAGCGTACGCGGTTGAGATCGCTTGGATGGGAAGCGTGGCCGAATAATCGAATACCAAGCACGGTGTATCCAGATGCGGAGAGCTGGGAGCCCAGCCAGCGCATCTCTTGTGGCGTGCTGACGAAGCCATGCACCAGAAGACAGCCGACGCCATTTCCGGGGAAGAAAAAGGGCTCACCCTTCCGTGTGATCACTCGACGACCTGCTGCAAAAATTTGCCAATGGCATCGAAAACTTCTTGACGAGCATGATCGGCAGTTATGATATGGTCGCTCTCTTCAATCCAAACCCTGCGTTTATCCTGGGAACCGATGAGGGAAAAATTGGCATCCATGTGTTCCACGGGAACCGCAGCATCTGTTCTGGAGTGAATCAGCAGGGTCGGTACCTGAATGTGTGGAAGTCGATTTCTCATTTCGTCGAGCATGGTTTCAAGTTCAAGAAGTGAACGTAAAGGATAAAAATCATACTGCACGCGCTCATTTCTGGCTTGCATATCACGCCAGGGCGAAATTTTCTTAGGTCGAAATTTAATCAGCGCGCTGAGCGGGCGAAGAATTGGCCGCATGCGTTTATACATGGGACTTGGGGGCATGCGGTTGGGTGTCGACATGGCAATTACGGCCGTGCACGGTAATCTACCTGCGGCATGCAATGCCAACGCGCCCCCCAGGGAAAGACCAATCAATACAATGGAGGAGCAGCGATCACTCAGCAGGTGATAGCCATCCTCAACGGAAGCTATCCAATCTTGAAAACGCGCGCGCAGAACATCTTTGCGCTTGCTGGCATGTGCAAAAAGTCGTACTCCCAGGGTAGCATAACCGCGTGAATTAAGGTCGGAACCAAGCAGGCGAATCTCTTGTGGTGCTGCCGTAAAACCATGGATGAGCAGCATCCCGGGAGAATTTCCCGGAAAATAGAACGGTTCACCACCTTTGCGAATAGACCTCATGTTAGGACGCTCATTTTGCTGGATTAACAAGGATTTATAGATAGACAAAGTTGCAGACTACGCGCTCAAGACTTCGACACTACGCTTGACCTAGATTGGATAAAATCGGAGGTGGCCTCGAACACCATCGATCGTTGGCTATCCTCGATTACGACATGCCCGCTATTTTCCAACCAAAGCAAACGTTTATCCCTGGAGCCTAACTTCTCAAAAATTCTTTCGGCATGGTAAGGAGGAACAGATTTATCAACTTTGGAATGCACCTGCAGCACAGGAACATTAATTTTAGGCAACGCGCGCCGCATTTTTTTCAGAAGCACATTAAGCTCATATGCGGCGCGGACCGGGTAATCTGTATACTCAAAATGATCATGTGTTTGTGAAGGGTCATTCCAATCCGGTTCGCCCTTGGAAAAGAAAGGCCGGAATTTACTGATAAGCGGAATCAGAGGAATGAAAGGTCGTATTCGAGCAACGGGGAATTCATACGGCGTGGAGTAGGCGATCACTCCCGAGACGGGAAAATTTGAACTGATAAGCAAGGCAAGGATCCCGCCCATTGAGAGGCCCAAGATGAAAATCTGGGTGCACGTTCCGCTGAGAATGTGATAGCCGTCTTCGACGGATAGCAACCAATCGCCCCAACGTGCACGGATCAAATCTGTTTGATCCGTCGCGTGTCCAAAGAGCCTGGTTCCTAAAACGGTGTAGCCATCCTCGGCTAAGTGCTCCCCAAGCAAGCGCATTTCTTTGGGCGCTCCAGTGAAGCCGTGCACCAGAAGACATCCTGTTTCACCGTTGCCGATAAAAAATGGTCTGCCATCGGTTTGGACAATATTCATGAAATGGTCTGGATATCGCGCGGCATGGAGGTGAGAATCTGCACACCATCATCGCTGACCACGATGTTATCTTCGATTCGGACTCCCAGCTTGCCTTGCAGATATATGCCTGGTTCCACAGTGAAGCTCATGCCGGGGGATAGTTTTTCGTCATTGTCGCCCCGGATATAGGGATTTTCGTGAATAGCAAGGCCAATGCCGTGCCCCGTTCGATGAGTAAAATGCTCGCCGTAGCCGGCCGATTCGATGATATTTCTCGCGGCACGATCGATGTCGCTGCACTTCGCGCCCGGTTGTATGGCGGCGATCCCGGCGGAATTGGCGCGCTTTACGATTTCGTGCAGGCGCTCAAGTTCAGGATCGACTTCACTGATAGCGAAGGTGCGCGTTATATCGGATACATAACCATTCATCCGCGCGCCCCAGTCAATGACCAGCACATCTCCCGCGGCAAGTTTGCGTTCGCCTGGCACAGCATGAGAGAGCGC
Organism: Chloroflexota bacterium; assembly: GCA_022561215.1. Taxonomy (GTDB): domain Bacteria; phylum Chloroflexota; class Anaerolineae; order Anaerolineales; family E44-bin32; genus JADFRQ01. The sequence continues at coordinate 52,913 of JADFRQ010000014.1, forward strand.
TGCATTCGGACCGCTGGCGACAATTGGATAAAAGGGAAGATCGGGTTCCGATCCGGCGCGCAATAACTGGATGACAAGCTCTGAGGCCAATTCGATCTCCGTCATCCCGACCTTAATGAGGGGCAGTGTTGCCTCAAGGGCTTGCTCCGCGATCTGGGCTGCGCGCCGCATGGATTCGATCTCAAAATCATCCTTAATGCCACGCAGGGCAGTGAGCAGCGCGTCTGCAGGCAAGATAGTTGCCTCAGGCATGGCGCGCTCGAGCAAGTTCAATTCTTCATAACGCATGGACAGGGGTTCGACTCCAATTTTGAGTCGACCGGCTCCCAATTCCGACGCTGCGGACAAGAGGGCCTTGATTTGGTTGGAAGGATTCTCATCGTAGTCAAATGACTTAAATTCGATCTGAGCAGTCTCTGCCTTGGAGCGCTCAAATCTCGGGAGGACGAGCAGGGGTGTACCATTTCTGGGAAAGAGCGCCATGATGGGACGTTCGGATAAATGGAAGGAAATTCCTGTGAGATAGATAAAACTAGGCCCAGGGAGGACAGCGAGTACATCCATTTCATGCTGCTCAAGATTCTTTTGAAGTGCTTCCACGCGCGCGATGAACATGCATGCTCCAATAGGGAACCGCAGTACAATTCTGATAGGGATTATAAACGTGCATTGTCGCCTGCGTAAACCCTTCGCCAGCACTCTTCTTGACATGCATTTTGCCGCAAAGTACAATTTTGCTAGCCTGGTTTCTAGGGCCTGTAGCGCAGCGGGAGCGCGCCTCAATCGCACTGAGGAGGCCGCGGGTTCGAATCCCGCCAGGTCCACTCGAAGGGCACTTGTGTCCCAAGATGTTGTGTTCCTTGTGGGGAACACACACAATTAAACGGCACGAAACGACAGTGTCTGCAGGGCCCATGGCGCAGTTGGGAGCGCGCCTCAATGGCATTGAGGAGGTCGTGGGTTCGAGTCCCACTGGGTCCACCTTGAAGCGTAATGAGCAATTGTGATTGGCAATGCTGAAAATGCCGCAGGAGCAATTGCCTAATCGCGAGCGTAGGTGAGGCTCTCAAGGAAGAAGAGTTGTGGCTGGGAATTCGAAGGCAGAATAATGTTTGCAATTGCACATAATGCGTATTATGCTAAGGTGAAAGAAGCACAAACGAGGCCATCGTAGGCTCCAGGACAAGATGCTGGATGAGAACGTTTACGAAACCTCGAAGATGGATTGCCCTAATTGAATAGCTGGCTATCACAGGAGTAGTAGGCTGATTATCAGCGAGCCGGGGATCGTGGGAGCTCGGCGAGGCGCGAGGCAAGTGGCAATAGCCGAACTCGCCTGTGGTCCCGTTTGGGGACAGGCCCCGCCGGTGAAGCGTAATACTAGTCGGTGGCGTTTAGCGCACGTTATCGCGGCCATGAGCGGTCCGGACATTTTCCGGGCAAGCGGGGTGGTACCGCGGAGGATCCCTTCGTCCCTGAGTAGGCGGAGGGATTTTTGATTGCAATGCACAAGCTGAAAATCTCAGAATTTGAAATGTTGCGAATAATAGAGTCTGATCATTTCCAGGGAGGTCCTCTTGGCTGAAAAGCAGAATACCCAGAAAATGCGCGTGGAGCGTTATGAGCCAGGCGAGATCGAACCGCGTTGGCAGGCAAAATGGGAAGCCGATGGTTTGCATCGTGCACGTATTAACTCAAAGAGGCCAAAATCCTATTTCTTGACGATGCTCCCCTACACATCCGGTGACCTGCATATTGGTCATTGGTTCATCAAATCGACTTCCGATGCGCGCGCGCGTTACATGCGTATGAAGGGATTTAACGTCATGTTGCCGATTGGCTTCGATGCCTTTGGGCTGCCGGCGGAAAATGCGGCTATCGAGCGCAACATTCATCCTAAGGAATGGACCTACAAGAATATCGACAACATGCGTCGTCAGCTGAAATCCATGGGGGCTATGTGGGACTGGTCACGCGAGGCGATCTCCTCCGATCCGGAATATTATCGCTGGACGCAATGGTTCTTCCTGCAATTTTTCAAGAATGATCTCGCCTATAAGAAAATGTCGCCGGTTGATTGGTGTCCGAAGGACAATACGACGCTGGCGCGCGAGCAAGTGATAGGCGATGATCGCGTATGCGAGAGATGCGGCACACCCGTGATAAAGAAGAACTTAAACCAGTGGTTTTTCCGGATCACAAACTATGTAGATGAGCTGCTCGATTTTTCCAAGATTGACTGGCCCGATAGAGTGCGATTACTGCAGACGCATTGGATCGGGCGCAGTGAGGGTGCGCGGGTGACGTTCTTGACGGAGGCGAAGGATCCCATCGAAGTTTTTACGACGCGACCGGACACGCTTTGGGGAGCGACGTTTATGGTCTTGGCTCCCGAACATCCCCTGGTTGAAAAGATAGTCTCTGCAGATAAAAAAGAATCCGTTGAAGAATATATTCTCCAGGCGACGAGATTGTCGGATTTGCAACGTGAAGCGCTGGACAAAGACAAAACCGGTGTTTTCACAGGCGGATATGCTATTAACCCCCTAAATGGAGAACATATTCCTGTGTGGATTGCCAGTTATGTGCTCATGACCTATGGAACCGGCGCGATCATGGCAGTTCCGGGCCATGACACGCGTGATTTCGAATTTGCTTTGAAATTCGGATTGCCAATTTTGCCTGTGATCGATCGACCGGACGGGTCGACAAAATCTTACGTGGTGGCAGGATCGGTGATGGATGGATTCGCAGAAGCTCTGGAGAAGAAAGGGATACCCTTCACCGAAGCGCAGGGATCGCTGCAAGTATCTGTCCCTCTTGCGCTGGTTGACGACTACATTGCATTGGCAAAAGCGAATGTGCTCCCCGATTCGTGGGTTGAAATTATCGGCACTCAATGGTTATTTGTTTTTGCAGACAGGGTATTTGAACTGGATACCCTCGAAAATGAACGCGCAATCCTGGAACATTGTCAAGAACTCGAAGCTGCTGTGCGCGAATTTCGCAGCGTTATGGAGATGTTATGGGCGCATCCCTTTTACCGGGATGTGCTATTTCATAGCGAATACGGCCAGATGATTCATTCCGGCGCTTTAAGCGGGACTGCAGCAGATGAAGCGTTATCGAAAACGACGAAAATTCTGGAATCTGAGAACGCCGGAGAATTTGCAGTTAATTACCGGATCCGGGATTGGCTGATCTCCCGCCAGCGTTATTGGGGAGCTCCGATTCCCATTGTGAATTGCGAACAATGTGGATTGGTTGCCGTTCCCGAAGAAGATCTGCCTGTTATCTTGCCCGATGATGCGGAGTGGCTTCCCACGGGACAGAGCCCACTTAAATTGCATCCCAGTTGGAAAAACGTCCCTTGCCCAGAATGTGATGGACCGGCGGAACGTGAAACCGATACCATGGACACCTTCATGTGTTCATCCTGGTATCATCTGCGCTATTTGAGCCCGCATTACGACGAAGGGCCATTCGATCCAGAGCAATACGATTATTGGATGCCGGTTGATACCTACACCGGTGGCGTAGAACACGCTACCATGCATTTGATTTACACGCGATTCTTCCATAAAGCATGTCGCGATCTGGGAATCGTGAAGGGCGACGAGCCGATGCTGCAGCTTCGAAACCAAGGACAAATCCTTGGGCCGGATGGGCAACGAATGAGCAAATCGCGCGGGAACGTGATCGATCCCGATGAACAAGTTCGCCAATTTGGCGCGGATGCCGTGCGCGCTTACCTCATGTTCGGCTATCGGTGGACGGAAGGCGGCCCCTGGAGCTCCGATAATATTCAGGGTATCGTGCGTTGGATTAATCGAGTATGGACTTTAACCCTGGGGACGAAGGATGCCGTTGCCAAGCAGGGCGATTCTTCCGAAGCACGCGCGCTGGAACGCAAGCTGCATCAAACCATCGCCAAGGTTTCGGCTGATCTTGAAAAATTCGAATTCAACACTGTGATCTCGGCATTGATGGAACTTACCAATCGGATTTCTACGTCGCGTGATGATGGGTTGGCAGGCAGTGCGATCTTCAAACATGCTATTGAAAGCCTGCTCCTATTAATGGCCCCGCTGACGCCCCACATTGCAGAGGAATTGTGGGCCAAACTTGGATATGCTTATTCAATTCATCAGCAGAAGTGGCCGGAATTTGACGCGCATAAGGCGCAAGAAGAACGCATCACTCTCGTGGTGCAGGTGAATGGCAAAGTTCGTGATCGCATCGAAGTCGCAGCGGGAATCGAAGAAGATGCCGCGCGGAAAATCGCGCTGGGGAGCGAAACGGTTATTAAATTTCTGGGCGGTAAAACGCCGAAGAGGGTTATTGTTGTGAAGGGACGCCTGGTAAATATCGTCGTTTGATCGGCGCCTGGCTTGCGGCGTTCACTCGTCATGGTGAAGGGCGCAATTGATGCTATGGAATGGACGCTATTCTCCCGGGGCAGATTAAAAGGTAATCCGCTGCATTCGCTTCATCCACGATCCAGTCGTTTGTGCAACACTTAATCAGCTTTTACCAACGGAATGCAGCTCGCCAGTTCCCGTACACCAGGGGAAATTTCTGTGCATCTCCACGATGTCAACACCGGCAGATCTGGCAGCGCCCTTTGAACCAGCCCCAAGAAATTTATGTTGCTCTTGCGTTGCCCAATTGGAAACGCAAGCGTAGAATGGGAAAGATACCGAATTTGGAGGACGCATGAAGAATAGGAAGCGCGAGGTAATCGCCCCTGCAAATGCACCGGCAGCGATCGGCCCTTACTCGCCAGCAATTCGCATCGCGGATTTGATTTATACCTCAGGTTCGCTGGGTATGGATCCACAATCGGGTGAGCTTGTTCCTGGAGGTATTGAGCAAGAAACGCGGCAAGCGTTGCTCAATATTAATACTATTCTTGAGGCGGGAGGGTCTTCATTAGGACAGATCGTGAAAACGACTGTTTTTCTCCAAAACCTTGAGGAATTCCCCCAGATGAATGCGGTTTACGCAGGTTTTTTTAATGATCGACCGCCGGCAAGGACCACCGTTGAGGTGGCGGCACTACCCAAGGGAGCGGCGATTGAAATTGAAGCGGTGGCGATCGTCTCCGATGAGGGGAGCGACGAATAGGTAAAGAACCCGCGTAGTCGACTACGGCGTACTCTACCTTTTCTTAACCAAAGTCGGGATCTCGCGAGGCTGGGGAGAACGCGAGATCCCGGACATCCGGATAACCGGATTTGTACCTAATCTATCTCCTGGACGGAACAACTGCCGTAACCTGGGTTACTCGATCACAAGCGCGCATAAGCTGAATTGACGCTTTGGAGGTTGAATCGCGAAGATGTCTGGCGAAAGGATTTTAGTCGTCGACGACGAGCAGAATATTGTCGATCTGGTGGCGCTTTATTTGGAGCGCGATGGTTTTAAGGTCGAGAGCGCCAATGATGGCGCCACAGCACTGGAGATGATTCAGGCTAATGAGCCTGCCCTGGTTGTGTTGGATATCATGCTGCCTGAGCTAGATGGTTTTGAAGTCTGCCGACGAACAAGAGCGACTTCGGATGTCCCTATAATCATGCTCACGGCACGCGATGAAGATATCGATAAAATTGTCGGTTTGGAGTTGGGCGCGGATGATTACCTCACCAAACCCTTTAACCCGCGCGAGCTGGTGGCGCGGATTAAAGCCATTCTACGCCGATTGGAACGTCGCCAGCCAGACGATAACGAGGCGCTGACCATAGGCGACGTGACCATCGACCCCGCTCGGCGTGAAGTTATTGTAGCCGGCGAAAAAGTTTCCATGCGTACCAAGGAGTTCGATCTTCTGCTGACTTTTGGCCAAAACCGGGGCATCGTTCTCACGAGGGAACAACTTCTCAACCTCGCCTGGGGATATGATTTTTATGGGCAGTCGCGCACCGTGGATGTGCATGTCGCCCATTTGCGCAAACGCATCTCCAAAAGCGAGCACGTCCGAATCGAGACGGTTACCGGCGTTGGGTATAAATTGGTGGATTAAGGTTGTGTTTCGATCGCTGCGTTCCAGACTTCTGCTCACCTATCTTCTTGTAACTGCTACCGTACTTGCTCTCGTCGGGGTAAGTTTGTGGTTTTTTCTTCTCAACAATCCAATTATTGAGCAATTATCCTATACCCGTTTAGACATAACTGCTTCACGTTTGCAGCGGCTGAGCACGGAATTTCTCAATGTTCCTTCCAGCGCTGCTTTGGAATCAGTGCTGCAACGTTTCGATCAGCGCTTCCGGGTACGCATTTTGCTCGTTAACTCAGCCGGTGAGGTATTTCTTGATAGCCGCGCGGATCTTGGGCTGCAAAATCCAAACATATTTCAAGGGCTTACGTCGCCGGATGAGCGATTTCGGGGAAGCTTTGCCGATAGGAGAATAGAGTTATTGACATAACACTGATGAGTAGTATGGTTTGTTTAATGCCAGAAACACTAACCAGGGGTGCAACAGATGAGATTCTCTTAGGTAGAGTGGGAGGAGCTGAGGCAACATTCGCCCAAGCAGAGAGCGCTGATGATGCGTCTTCTGTAGATCTTGATAAGTGGTTCAAACTTTACTCTAGCAGGATATTCTCCCTGCTTCTTCGTAATACAGGTGGATCGTACCACCTTGCAGAAGACCTCACACAAGACACCTTTTTAGGGGCAGCTAAGAGCCTAAGTAGAGGAAATTATTACGACATGAAGGGAGAGTATCCATATAAATGGCTTGTAACAATTGCCCTGAACGTATCAAGGCATCATTTTAAAATGATGAATAGCCTTAAAAGAGGAAAAGGTATAAAAGTGCATCAATACTGTCAAGATCCTGATA